>PLDW01000195.1 GCA_003136315.1 Gemmataceae bacterium
ATTCCTGGCCGCGTAAAGTATAAGCCTGCAAGCATGGCAGCAGGCTGTCATGGGTTCTGCCGGAAAAGGGAGGGTGCGGGAACCGTAGGTTCCTGCAAAGAAAGTGAGTCACTAACACTTTACATCACCGGACAGTCACGCGGTACTTCGCACCGATGACGAGCGGTAGTCATCTTTCCGGCGAATGCTGAAGTGGGGGCAAGCCCGGGGAGAAGGGACCAAGAGGATGGAAGAGTTGTCCGGTAACTGCTTCAGAAAGCATAAGAATGCTGAAAATCCTGGGTGAATTGTGACCCTGATCTGGTTTCACAGCGCATGGCATCGTTGGGAGGGCGAGAAAAACACTTGAAAAACCAGGGAAAATCGTGTGTAGTGTCTGGCATGGGATTGTAGCCGTACGATCCAAATATGCAGCAGGAGCAACCAGAGGATGCCGAAAAGCCCGACGAAAAGAGAATACACCGCGCTGGAGCAAGCCTTCGACTGGTTCAACCGGGATCTGTTCGGCGGCCAACTCACACCGTGCCTGATCACGTTTAACCGCCATTCGAAGGCGTACGGATACTATTGGGCCGGGAAGATCGAAGGCCGGAGAGGGAAAATGCGGCATCCGATGGCGGAAATCGCGCTAAACCCCGACTCGTTCAGCAAGCGGGCGGACCGACAGATCATGTCGACACTCGTCCACGAGATGGTACACCACTGGCAGTACAGCCACGGCAATCCAGGGCGGGCGTGTTATCACAACCGCGAGTGGGCGGCTAAGATGATCGCAGTCGGCCTTATGCCGAGTTCAACCGGAAAACCCGGTGGGCACGAGACCGGGGACAAAATGTCCCATTACATTATCAGGGACGGAGCGTTCAGCCGGGCCTGGGGTAAGCTGTTCCACACCGGCTTTCGGCTGAGGTTACAATCACGGCCGGCCAGCCCAGGAAAGGACCGGAGCAAGCAAAAATTCACCTGCCCGATGTGTAGTATGAACGTTTGGGGCGCGGACTCACTGGTCGGGTGCATTTCCTGTGTTCGCTGCAACCAAGTACTGGTCGAACGTGAATAAGAGCAGTGGGAGTCAGCTTCTTTTCACAGGGGGACTCGAATCCGGAACCTCTGGCCCCAAACAGGTTTGAGTCACCAACCGGACGACCTCGGCTGCGTAGGTAGCAAGCAAACGTCCCCGGTCGTTTGGAAGAAGATCGTCATCAAGAAAATCGTCGCTTCCGGGTAAAATAACTGTGAGTGATTCCCGTACGCGGCGTCGGAATTTTGAAAATGCCGATTTGCTCATACTAACCGATCGTTGGGCAAGTGTCGATTGTTTACGTATCGGCCTTCGTAATTCTAACGATATATCTATTGTCGTAAAGATTTGATGAAGCCGAACCCAGCTTTCAAGTGGCAAGGCTTCAAGCAGGTCGCTGAGTCGTAAAGGCCGACTCTCAGGATGTGGAGTGTCCACGGGAATCACCCAGTTGAAGTTCGGCGCCGATACGCCCAAAGACTCTCGTGCGGGGAGAATCGCGGATGGCCGAGTGGCATTATGTCAGGCGAAGCCGTTCAATGAAAATAACATAGTTATTTAAATATTTTATTGCATTATTGTATAACTTTGCAATATAATATAATAATAATGTTAGACAGTAAGTCGTTTCGTAGTTTGGCAATCGGTCATGACACCTTTGGCTATCAGCTTGCTTATGTGCGAGATGTGATCGCGGGGCTCACGCAGGCTGAGTTGGCAGAAGCCATTAACGAGGTCGTGTTGGGTCGGATCAATATTACCCGCATACACATCAAGAACTGGGAGAACAACACGGACTTGGAGCAGGTGTCTCCGGGAGTGGTTGCAGCCATCACAGAGGTATTTAGTTCTCGACTGAACTATCAAGAACACGAAAAGAATGAACTGGCGGGGCGGCTTAAAGATGCTCTTGCGAAGAGTAGGCAAGAAGCCACTGTTCCGGGAGAGCACAAAAGCCCTGGCACCAGCTTCGGCGACTTGCTGAGCAAACTCAGGGAGGAGCAACTCGCCGCTACTCAGTCCGAACTGGCAGGGCTTTTGGTCCCGCTTGTCGCAGCGCATTCTGGCCCCGCTTCCCGCATCTCGTTTGACGACGTGTTTGCGGTCGAACGAGGCCTGGTGCCGCGACGAGAGTTTGTCGAAGCAGCGATCGAAGTATTCTTGGCTCGCGGAGTACCGACGGACACCCTTCAAGTGTTGCGGGCGCAAGGTGAAGCAGCTTTAAAGCAGCCTTCCTATCCGCGGCCGTTGGCGGCTCACAGTACGGAGACATTGTTGACACGAGCAGGACATATTCTCCTTTGCGAAGGGACTCAATCTGCGGAGTTCAAGCCAAGAAAGAGGCCACATTTCCTTGCTCCAAATATTCCGATGAAGCGATCTTTCCGTGATATCGAGAACGGTTCGGGCGCTCCAGCTGCACTGATGCTGGCCCTCTTCAGTGACCGTCGGCTCGATACAGTTCGGGCTGATCACCGCGATGCGCTGCGAGATTACCTCCTACGCGAGGGCGTGCCAGCCGAAGAAATCCAAGAGTTCGATGCAATACTTCAAGAGATCAACATCCGAAAGGTCGGTTTCGCGGCGGGGCGTAGTCCGCCCCAAAGGCGATCGAGGTAGTTATGGGAGTGGGGTTCGATCATGTTGTCCCATACGCGTTCGGCGTCGATGGTTGCAGACGCCCCAGATCAGAAGCGATGGGACCATCAGGTGAACGAGGAGGCAACTTTCGGCAATCGCCCAATTGAGGATCCCGATGGTGACCACGAGCCACGCGGACAGGGCCAACCCCACCGTAATGATGACAGCCGCGGACAAATAGCCGAGCAGCTTGTTAATCCGATCGTTCTTGATTAGACCCCCACCTTGGATGACTACCTGCAAATAGATCGCGAGCAAGGTCAGGGCCACCCCACCAACCAGCATCGACCACCACCCGATCTCTGGGCCGGCCTGCGACATTTGCATCGATTGCACATTGAGCACAGTGGTGGTCCCCCCGCTGATGACAGCGGTTGCAGGAACCAGCACCGGCCCACGTTTCGCAATCCAGCATTTCAGCACATCCTTCATGGCGATACCTCATGGGGGTTCAAGGCTTCCCGATGCTTCGGCAAGATACCGTTGGGTGCAAATCCTCGCCCTAAATGGTGCTGGTTAACCGAATTAGAGGGGATCACCGCGAGCTACTTTGTGGAGGAAAACGATTCTTCTCAAATGTAATATACGCAGGCCGTAGAGCTGAAGCTACAGTTGCCCGAAGAAAATTTAAGTTTAGAACGTGGCCAGAGGTTGAAGCCACCCAATCAAGGTAACCGTTCACGGGCGAGGTGCTTGAAACTCAAGGTGTTTTTTAGTGCGCCCCTCACTTTTAGCCCGTTATGACACCCAGGGTCGCGAACAGTGCTTGAAATACGGTGCTTCCACCCCGTGAACGGTTACCGATCAAGTCCTATGAAATGCAAATTCGTTGCCCTAAGTGATAGCTAGATAAATGATTACGGGGAGTCCGTCCGAAATCCCTTTGAAGTCCCAATCTCTCCTAAGGCAGAATTAACGGAGCCCGGTCAAGGGATGTGCCCGACTGGTGCCCTCAAGTTGAGGATTATATGGGCCGTCGGGTTGCCCGAACGTCGGGGGAGTAAAGTGCCACCGTCCCATGTGTCTCCAGCCAGCGCCTCCGGGCATCCTTGCGGTGTCTCAGAAGAGTTCTGGTTCAATGAGCCACCCTGGGCGACCAGGAGGTGCTAAATCCTTGCCCTGCGTGGCAGTAGCCAAGGGGTGGGTACTACAAGAGAAGCTTGTTGAGGCAGGGGGTCGCCACGGATCCATCTTAGACGCGAGGCATAAATCAGGACATGGCTGATCAACAATTAAATTGAAGGTTACCAAATTCAGAGATAGCTCATGCCCAGGTCAATCCTCATAGGTGTGTAAATTCCTTGCCCTAAGTGGTGGCCAAATAGCAAATTAAGTCGATCCTCGCGAGTTATTTTACGAAGGACGCAGTCGCTCCCGAAGCACTATTAGTGGATCATCATGGTGGTTGTCCCGCTGGCATGCAGTTGGGATTTCGCGGGTAGTTGAAGATCCCAAACATCGGGAGTTCAAGTGCCACCGGCTTGCCCCAATGCCATGAAGGCGACAAAATTACCCAGATTACCAGGTAGGCTGCCATTTTGTCAGAATAACTGCCTTCATTCCTAGGCTCTCCACGATTAGGGATAGCGGAGAGCAGTGTTTCAGGGCGATCAGGATCACTTGGTTTGCTCCTTGGTGGCAGCTCGTGTCTGCCAACCAGGCCTAGGAGTTTGGGCCTAGGCTTTGAACCGTGACGGCAATGTCCGGGAGATCAGATTCAAAAGCGGTGACTGAGTCACCCAACTAAGCCAAATGGTCGCAATCGATGACTCGGCAATAACTTCCGTCATCGATGTGGCCAGGTCGGGCGCAAGCGAGCCAAGCAGGCTCCTAGATCGTGATCAAAGCGGCTCCATCGCGGAGATTCAAGTTTGCGCTTCCGGTGCCGAAAAGCGGATCTTGTTCCGCAACTTGCATGGAATTCGGCGCAATTGCGGATTCACGCCCGGATCATGAATTTGAAGAGGTGCCTCGGCAAAGAAAATTTGGTACTTACCAGCTTCAAAGAGGGAATTGCCTAGTCAGTTCTGGCGTCAGACGCTATAGTGGTTAAGAATAGGGGGTGGGAAATCGGGCGAACCCTGGGTGTTTCGTCAGGTAAGTGCTCCATCCCACTCTAACTGATGGAGTCCCGCGAGGGCCTTCTGATTGAGCGGCAGCAGAGAGCAGAGGAGCCATGAGCGAACAGCGCCGGAAGTCACCCCCCGGAAAAAAGCGTAAGCCAGCAGAGCTATTCCAAGAAAAGAAAGATGAGATCGCGGCTGTGCTTGTGAGGGTTGAGTTAATCAGAAGAGTACTCTCTCGGCAGGAAGCCGGGCTGACGCCACAGGAGGAGGCCGCGCTCAAGCAGATCGAGAAGTCTATCCAAGCTTCCCCCTACGGTCTCAACGAAAAGGTAGAAAGTCTCAGCGCGATCGAATCGATCCGGGAGGTGCTGTCCCGGCGGCAGATCGGACTCACTCCAGAGGAGAAGGATGAGATCAGCCGCGCGAGCTTGGACATCCAGGCTTGCTATGACGCTCTCGTCGAGAAAGATAAGTACAGCGAGATCAATCTTTTTACGTATAAAGTTCAGCGATACCTAGATGGCCTAAACTGGACCTATGCGGATTTGGCGCACCACATCAAAGTTTCGGCCGCGTTGGTAAGCGTATGGCTAGGTGATGGAAAAGATCGGGTTGTGCGGTTGCCTGCTAAAGATGATGTCTGTCGAATCGCTTGGGCGATTACTGGTGGACAAGATGGTGAATTGAAGAGCTTGCGTGATGCTCCCGATGCTGGCGGAATCGCTCACGACTCATCCAAAGCTAGCGAGACGAAAAGGACAGATGGCGGCCGCTCCGGGCGAGGGGAATTAGCCTTTATTCTTGACGAGCTGCTCCAAGCAGCGGGATATGCGGGAGTTCAAGGCCGTGCCGAGAATCGGGCGTGGGAACGGATCAGTGGAAGCTCTCATCTTGTCTCGATTACTCGTCCGAAATATGATACTGTGAGTGGAGAACATCTTCTGCCAACTGATCTGCGAGTCGGATGGGTTACATCTAATCCTCTTTTCTATTTGCCTGCTGCTCTTGACGGTGGTCCGCAAGGCCTTGCTGCTGATATAGTTCGATGCCTGGCGGATTACCTCGGAGTCCGTTTAGATTGGGTAGACGTCCGCAGAAGGTCAGACCTCGGACGCTGTCTTCGTGAAGGCCAGATCGATCTAGTCGCCCCGATGGCAGTTCACTTCCCCAAGCGGATGATCGATATGAATTTCACGACAGGAATACCCGGTCTCCGTTGCGGCATGAATTGCATTCTCAAAAAATCCGAGATAGGGGAAGTGAGCACGACTGGCTTCCAACCGCAGCAGCTCAGCGAGGTGGATCCGGACCGGATTAAGATCGAGTACATGCCAGGTGACATCGGAGCATATGGAGTGTCACTGTTTGCACCTCGTTGGGCTATCAAGAACGATGTATTTCGTCCACACTCCGGCAATTCTATGACAGAGAAAAGTCCAGATCTGCAGTCGGTATATTCTGACCTCATTAATTATCCCAGAGAATATGAGAATGGCGAGAAGGGACGAGTTCGCTGTTATCTGACCGGCCAACTCACTTGCTACAGGGGGGTGGTAGACTCGCGCGATAAGGTTGACTCGCCCGATAAGCTTGGACTATTACTTCCGCAAACAAAATCGCCCGTAAAACTTCCATATGCTTTCGGTGTTGCATATACCGAGCCACGTCTTCATCGTATTATCGATAATTCTTTAAGAATAATATTTGATGATTACGATGTTATGTATCGATTGTACTATTCAGCACAAGATGATTTGCGAGATCTAGCTGAGGCTGATATAATTCATCTTGACGCCTCATCACCCCAATGGCTCACGAGTGTGTTAAAGGATCTTAAAATCAAGATTCATCCACACCTTGATCGACGGGCGCCTTCTACATCGAGTAACACTGCATGAATCCACCGCATACTAGTCTATCGGCTTCGATCATGGCCTGGGCGGCGATGACTATCGCTTTGGTTGTCGCGGGGTATACTTATGTCCGGGACCGGGGGGAGCAGCGACCCACAGGCACGACCTCGGTTCTCCAACGTGTATCCGGATCAAACCAACTTCGTGCCGGGTTCATCGTGAATTCCCCGCAGGTAAGCAGAGACGCCAAGACGAGCGAGCTATCTGGCTATCATTATGATTTATTAAAAAAACTCGCAACTGAGGGTGGATTTGAAGTTGCCTTCGAGGAGACGACATTCTCTACGATGGTGGCTGCACTGAACTCGCACAATGTTGATGTCGTCATCGGTGGTGGATCCGAGAGCATACCGCGGGCGATGGAAGTATCATTTACTGATCCGATTATGATCCTCGGGCTCGGGTATATCGCACGGAGTGACGACCCTCGATTCCAGTCGGTAGCCGATCTGAGCAGACCGGGGATCAAAGTTGCCGTGACAGCAGGAGGTGCGAGCGCCGAGTACCAAAAGGAATATATGCCGCAAGCTGAGCCGGTGATACTCGCTCGAAGCGAATTGGCCAGGATCGTCCTGGAAGTCACTTCCGGGAGAGCCGACATAGGGATAGGAAATGTAAATAATTGTTTGCGCTTTGAGAAAGAACAACCTAACATCCGGTTTGTTACTAAGGGTAAGCCTTTCTACCGTTTCACAAGCGGGTTTGTCGTACGCCACGGTGACCCGGAGTGGTTGCAGTTCCTGAATTCCTCGATCCGCAACCTCCAAACGAACGGCTTCACTGACAGATTGGAAGCGAAGTACAACCCTGATGGAATGCTCTGGACTCCCATAAAACTACCGCGATAGGCCGAGTGAACGAACCAATAATGCGATACCAATGGGACTTTGGGGTTGTCTGGGATTATCGATATGCCCTGCTTGATGGGCTCTTAATCACCATTCTTTTATCGGCCGCGGCGATCTTAACAGGAACAATTCTCGCAATACTGCTCGCTCTTGGCACAAGAATTGGCAATCCTGCGGTCCGAATCCTGATCTCCGCTGCTACTCAAATTGTTCGAGGCGTACCGCTGCTGGTAAGTCTTGTATTTGGGTATTACCTGCTCCCAACGCTGCTTGGCATTAAGCTTTCTGCCTTCTCCACTGCCTGGTGCATGCTTAGCTTGAATCTGGCGGCCTTTGCTGCCGACGTTTTGCGTGGCAGTATGCTCGCCGTTCCACGGGGGATCATAGAGGCCGGAATGGGGGTCGGAATGACACGCATGAGCGTATTCTGGCGGATAGAGATTCCGGAAGTGATGCGCCGAAGCCTGCCGGCGCTTGTCGCTCTGTATATCTCTCTGTTTAAATATTCCAGCATTGCATCGGTCATTTCTGTTGCTGAACTGATGCGCAACGCAGACCTGATAATCGCAGAAAAATCTCGACCACTGGAAGTGTATTTCGCCGTCGCGGTCCTTTACCTCGCAGTTGTGCTGCCCCTTGGCTACGCGGCACGCTGGCTTGAACGACACTCGTGGTTTGGTCATGCAGCAGGCACCCAGTAATGATCAAGATCACCGATATTACGAAGCGTTTCGGCGAACGGAAGGTGCTGCACGGAGTCTCGATGGAGGTGCGACCCGGACAACTCGTCGCACTCATCGGCCCGAGCGGTTGTGGAAAAACGACTCTCACTCGCTGTCTCACGGCGCTCGAACCATTCGACGAGGGCGAGGTTGTGGTGGACGGCCTCCGCTTGCGACAGGGGATGGGGGCATGGGATGAAACGGCGATTGCTGTACGGCGGCAGGTCGGGATAGTGTTTCAGGATCTTCGCCTGTGGCCGGCTCGGACCACACTCCAGCAGGTAACCGACGGCCTCATCTCAGTCAAGCGACTGAGCCGCAAAGACGCTGACGCAGTGGCACGAAAATGGGCAGGGGAACTCGGGGTGGCAGAACATCTCGACCGATACCCGGCGAACCTATCCGGAGGTGAACGACAGAGAGTCGCCCTCGCCAGGGCAGCGGCCTTGGAACCTGGCTATCTCCTTCTGGACGAGATTACATCGGCCCTCGATCCCATACTGGCAGGAGAGGTCGTCACCTTACTCTCCCATCTCAAGGACCGGGGGATGGGCTTGCTGCTGATCTCACACCAACTCGAATTCGTGCGGAGGTGCGCGGACATGGTGTACTTTATGAAGGAGGGGAGGGTCTGGGAAACCGGTCCGCCCGCTTCTGTCCTCGTCAATCCCTCTACACCCGAACTCGGTGAATTCGTCGCCGCGGTTCGTCGTGGGTGGTAGTGGCCTAGCAGGTCAGTGAGACGGCAATTCCATCTCATCTTTTGGCATTTCGTACTGCGACACCGTTTGCGCCCATCCAGTGGTAGCTGGGTGATTCGTCGTTCAGTTTTTCGCACTTTGATATTCATATTGCAGGTAAACAGTCCCTGCCAGTCTATTGGACATGGTTTCCAGCCAGGAAACAGTCGTTGCCTCCCTGGCACCCGCTGCCCTTTTCAAGAATCAAGTCGCAACTCTAGGATGTATTCGTTCCTTGAAATCGGCGATGTTCGATCGCCCCCCTCGACAATCCCTGCTTCCTGAACAGCGCGTGGACTTTTGGCGTCGCTCCTCGAACCTGGAGTATTTGCGTGACCCCGTCTGACACACACGCCTGTCCCGGCAGTTCTGACGATGACTGGGACGATTACCTGGCTCGCATCCACTGGCCGTCAGAGGGCGGTCAGGTCTCGCCGGATGAAGACCCGCCCGAACCGCCAGCTTCCCTCCGCGGAGGCCACCGACCACTGAACCGCACAACCACTTCAAATCCGTAACCTCTGGAGGAGCTTATGAGCAACCGCCGCGAAGAACTCGATCAGATCAGGCGAATCCTAACCCGTTTCTCTCGCCCGAACCACACCATCCGGTCCGTGGCTGCCGCTGCAATGTTGGAGGGACTCGGCAACGACAAAGTCCCCCGTCTCATATCCCGCGCGGTGGACCTCGCGGGCGGGGAGGTCACCCAGTTCCTCGACAATCATATCGTTCTAACTCCGCTCGGGGACAAATTCCGTCTGTGGCTCGAAGACCTGCACTCCATCCAGAAGTCGCAGGCAGAACGCACCGAGGAACTCCGGATTGCGGTCCACCCAGGAGTGGACTCCGGCATGTTGGTCCCGGCCATTGCAGCGTTCACCCCCAAGTTCAGCTTCGTCGCGCTGCGAATCGACATTCTTAGCGACGGTATGCAGGAGGCTGTGGATTCCGGGCTCTTCGCGTTCGGGGTGACGTTGGAGGTTTCTGAGCGAGAGGGTGACGGCGATCGGATCGAACCCCCTGTTCCGGCTTCAGTTCGGATCTCCCACGGACATCGGCTGGCAAAAGTTGGAGGTGTGATCGACGCGGAACATTTCACTCCTGCCGATCGCGTGCTGCTCGCGCCAGGGATTGTGGGCCGCGTGAGCGAACTGCTGCGTCGAGTTCCCTCGGTCAACCGTATCGAGGTCGGCCCGGAAATGCTTCGAGCCCTTGTGGCCGTGGGCGGTCTCGGGATCGAGTTCGCTCATCCGTCCCGAGTATCAGGCGAATCCTTCACTCGACTCCCCGCCTTAGGCGTCGAGCCGGTCTGTCTCGGCTTGGTCCTTCCACGACGACGAACGCAGAACGGGGAACCGGCCAAGTTCCTAATCGAGGCCATCCGCACTGCGGTCCGGGAGGCAGCCGAACAAGCGATTCCACTCCCCGAACTCCCCGATCTGGAGTTCCCGCTTCCAGAGCCCCTTTCCGCCTGACGTTCGAGGGGCATCTCCGTTCATTCCCCTGGCGATAGTCGCGAGGGGAAGTGAGGTGAACGTAACCGAGTTCGCCCGAGACCCGCGTTTTGTCCTGAATTCCCAAACCCAACGAGGACCGCATGCAATCGTCTTCCCGAACTCCGATCCCACGCACCGCCCGGACACTGGCCGCTGCTGGTTTGGGCTTGGGCACTCGAACTCTCCGTGGATGGATCTGGGCTCCTAACGAGAACCAACCATTCCGCCGGTTGACCGTGACGGGAATCGAACGTGAACACTGTTACTTATACCTCCCGCGGAAGTCCGCCGACTTGTCCGAACCCGCCAAGTTCCTGATCGCAGCCTTTCGCGACCTGATTCGGGGCCTGCCTCTACCGTTACCAATTCCACTCGAAGAGCCTCTGATCGAGTCCTTGCCCGAGATTCCTCTGGTCCCCACCAAGCCGCTCCCGGCCTGACCGTTCGATTTCTAAATCCTTACTCGCCCGCAACGGAGACGAAGATGACGAACCCGAAAGCGAAGAGACCTGAACTGCATCCGCAACCGATTGCCACCCAGCAGCGATTTCTTCCCGACGAGCCCATCCTCCAGGTCACGCCCGACGATGTACTCACATGCAGAAATATGTTCGATGGGACAATTATTACCGGCGGGAGCGGTTCCGGGAAGACGAGCGGGCCAGGCGCTACCCTGGCAGCGGCCCTCCTCCCCCGAGCCGGGTTCCTGATACTCTGCGCAAAGCCTGGGGAAGCGGAGTTATGGGAAAAACGCGCAGAAATGGCCGGCCGGGCGGCCGACGTCCGCCGGTTCGCGGTCGATCAGCCGTACCGGATCAACCTGCTTGACTATGCCTTCAGGCAACCTGGCGCTGATCGCGGCGGCAACGATCCTCAGAATGTGGTCGATCTGCTGATGCGCCTCCAGGAGGTAAAAACCGGCCAAGGAGCGGCCGCTGGCGGCGAATCCGCATTCTGGATCTCCAGCAGCCGCCAGGTGAAGACCGCCGCCGTGTCGCTTCTCGGCGCGGCCGGCGAGCCCATCACCTTCGATGCCATCAATGCGGTCATCGACTCGGCTCCTTACTCCCCTGATGATATCACCAGTCCGAAGTGGCAATCGTCCAGCTACTTTAATTCTCTTCTCGATCCCATCGCCGCGAGGGAGTCGAGACTAACCGCTGTTCAGCGGAACGACGCCCGAGTGGCGATGGAGTTCTTCGTCAGCCGGTTCGCCCGGCTCGACCCCCGCACAAGGAGCGGAATTCTCGCGACGATTCAGAGCATTATCTGGCCGTTTCTCTGTGGACCTTCTGCCGAACTCTGCGGCACCACAACGAACCTCACCCCGGAGGATATTTTCCGGGGGCGAATCGTGATCCTGGACCTGCCAATTAAACTCTATCATGAAAGCGGTCTTTTGATCCAAACCTGCTGGAAGCTCCTGTTTCAGCGGGCGGCCGAGGCGAGAGACCTGAGCCGGTACCCGCTTCCGGTCTGCCTCTGGGCCGACGAGGCGCAACACTTCACTACCAGCTACGACTCGCTTTTTCAGGCCACTGCGAGATCTTCTCGCGTTGCGACCGTGTATCTCACACAAACTCTTGACAGCCTGCGGGCTCGCTTCCCGGGTCCGAGCGGAGACGCCGAGGTGCAGTCCCTGATTTCAAACTTGGCTAATAAGATTATGTGTGCAAACGATCATGCTGCTACTAATAAGTTCGCCTCTGACGCAATCGGCCAAACGTGGATAACCCAGATGAATTCGTCGGCCTCGATCAGCAACGAAGGCAACATGACGGCCGGCGGTGGAACGAGCGCCTCCCGTCGCTACCGTTTGGAACCTTCCGAATTCCTGAAACTCCGCAGGGGCGGACCTGATGGTGTGGTGGACGCGATCATGTTTAGGGCCGGAACGCCGTTCCGAGCCACAAATACCAATCACCTGCGACTGGCGTTCCGCCAGGGGTGATCCCCTTCTCGCCCCGTGATGAAAGGAATGTGACTCATGAAACACGGTGAAACTCAAATGAAGCCCGGAGAGATGCAGTTCGAGCACAACTACCACACCAGATTCGCGAGGATGTGGCTGCTGCTGCCGGACCATATCAAGGGCTGGTTCGTCATCGGACAGGTGGTGCTTGAAGAGCTTCTGATCTACTTCACCAGCCCCGTCGAGGTGCTACTTCGATACCGGTTCGGTGTGCGGTCACTGTCTTTGCTCCTGGTCTTGCAACTGGTGAACGCGGTGTGGCTGCTGCAACTCTACGTCGGCCGGATAAGCCCGGCAGCGGTGATGTTCGCAGCGGCGGCCGCAACCGCCGCAATCTACCACTACTGGGAGTCGCGGAGAGACGAGCGGAATGGGGAAAGGCATCGCCATACCTATTCTCCGGGCGATCCCCTGCCCTTCTGGTGGCCGATTCGCTCACTTCTCGCCCGTATGGGGATCAACCGCGAGAAGTGGCTCTCGGACTGGATGATCACCCGGTTCGGCGAGCCGGGTCTCTGTCTCCTCGCCGGGGCGATCCTCTACACGACCGTTCAGGGGCTTGCAACCTACTTCCTGATCGCGGCGGGCGCCTTGCTGCTGAAAGGGCAGATTGTGTACTTAAGAATGGTCAACATGGAGAGAGATCGGCTCGACGCAAAACTCGCTGCTGAGTGGGTGTCAGCCGAGGATTTTCTCAACTCACCGAACCAGGACCGAGTTTTCATGGTGACCGTCATTCGGTCGCCAGTGATCCACAAAACGGAGGAGTTTTCCGAACCACTCCCAAAGCCGGAACAGGGGTGGCATGACCCTCCCATTCCAGCGATACCGGAACCGGTATCCGTGACGATTGAATGCCCCTCCTGCCACGGGCGGCTGAAGGTGAAGGAAAAACACCGGGGCCGGCGATGCTCCTGCCCGGCCTGCAAAACGTCGTTCATGATCCCCACGGAGGGGTAGGTCTCCTCTTCACACCAGTCCTTTAACCGGAGAATCAAGCGATGGAGAACAGTCAGCGCAAGATGTCCTTGCAAGAGGTAGTCGCACAACTCCGCCAAACTGGCCAGATGCCCAATGTGCAAGCCCGATTGGTGGAGCAGGTAGCTGCCAAGGACATCGGCAAACAGCCTCCGCGGGTCAGTCCCGGGATGCAGAAATCCGGGTGGTCACCTCCGGCCCGGGAGCGGAACCAGCCGAAAGAGCAGGGACGGCCGGGTCCAGACATCGGGATGGCGAGGTAGCTGTAGTGATGCGATCTAATGGACGCGGTAATCAGGCGCGAAGGATCGGGATGCCGTAATCGGCGAGTTTCCCGTCCGCGGTCACCAGGGTCGCCTGTTCGACCGCGGCTTGGGCGACCAGCATGCGGTCGAATGGATCGGAATGCACTGGAGGAAGCGCAAAGGCGGCTTCGGCATGGTCGAGATTGACTGACAGCGTTGTGAACCGATTATCTTGGAAGAGTTGCAGATAATTGTCTGGAGTCTTGAGTTTACCTCTGGCTCTTTTGAGACCAAGCTCCCACACGGAGACGACACTTACGAGTATCTCGGAATGAGGAGAGGAGATCAGTTCGATCGCCATTGGTGAGAGGGTTGGATCGCTTATTGCCCACCAAAGCAGAACGTGACTATCGAGGAGATACCGCATTAGCCCAGCGGCGTAGGCTTGATTCCGCCCGGTAGGAGGTCTCCCTTGTAGAAGAGACGTTCAATTTCCGGATCTGGGGCGTCGAAGTCGGGGGCCATCCAAACCAGTCCTTTCCATTGGCCACCTTTGCGTGGCTGGAGTTGGGCAGGCGAATAGGGAACGATCATGGCGACCGGATTTCCGTTGCGGCCGATGACGATCGTTTGGCCGGCCTCGGCTTCGCTGATGAGTTTCGAGAAATGCGTTTTGCCTTCGTGAATGTTAATGACCTGCACAATGCCTCCTTGGAGATCTATTTTACACTATCGCAACTAGCTAAGTTAGTCAATATATTTATATAGTCCTTAATACTGTATGTAATTAGACCGATGTCCGGGCTGCGATTTTCGAGATCGGCAGGATCAGGCGATGCGGCTGGTCTTCAAGCGATACAAAGCCGTATCTCCGGTAAAACGAGGCGGCTTTGTCGTCGATGGCTTCCACCAGCGCGGCATGAATGCCCAGATCGTCCGAGAGCACAGAAGCTCGCCAGAGCGAATCGAGCAATAGCTTCTCGCCGAGAAGCCATCCCTGATTTTCCTTGGCAACGACGAGACGGCCAATCAACGCAACTGGAACGGGATGGCGGGGCAATTTTCTCCCAAGATCGGTGGGCAGGGATTCAAAAGGGGTAGATCCCGCAACGATGGTGTAGTAGCCGTCGACAGTTCTCGAACCGGGCGAGACGGCAACGTAGGTCTTGCCAAGTCTCCGTTGTTCATACTGGCTCGCCAGGAGTCGGATGAAGTTATCGAGAGACGCTACACCGCATGAGAATTCGGAACGAACGTGGTCGGAACGGAATCGTTCGATCTGCCAATCAGTCAAAGCGGACCTTCTGGCGTTCCATCGCTTTGCGTAGAGCCTCGTTCGGCGGCGACGTATCTTCGAGGGCAGCCAAGAAGATTTCGCGATCCCGGTCGGAGAGCGGCAACAAGGATTCTTCCATGAACCGGATTTCATCAACGGGAATGGTCTTGGCCAGGCGAACCCGATATTCGGTATCGCTCACCTGTTCCACCAAAAGCGTTTCATTTGCCATCTTATTCGAGAGTAACACCCGGCCTTTGGCGTCGGCTGTACGAGTTTCTGTATGCATGATTGCCTCAATTAAATATATAAACAATTGAATTACTATATAGTATATAATTCCGCTTGTAAAGTGGGAATTGATCAAAACAACTGATTCGTGATTATTCCCACATTATTGAATAAACTAAATTAACGAAGAATAATATCCTTTATTCTGCGCTAACGATAACCATGTTACATTTGCGTCGAAAGAGTAGCGTTTCGACATATATTCCGCGGGACGACCTAAAATGGAGGATTGGTCGAGACGCATTATACCATGACTAATCATGACTCTAACTGTCGATGAACGAAAGCAGTTGACGCCTTACTTCGGATTGGAATCACCCAAACCCGCTCCGCTTTTCCTCGCTGAGGCAGACGGACGGGAACTACTTGCAGTGATCCTCGCACGTCTGGAGAGGATCGAAGCGATCATACACCCGCCAGCGCCCGCAACACCCCATCTCACTGCAAAGGAAGCAGCTGCTTATCTTCGGATCAGCTACAGCACATTCCGGAAGAAGGCAACGAAGATCCGACGCCAGCCAGGGACTGGGCGATACCGCATTGAGGATCTGGACGAGTTCGCAGCGAGTCTGCGGCCGAAGCGGAAACGCTAGACGTAAATGGGATTGGTAACAACTGATTGTGCTTTGGTTGGACACCACCCGCCCTGATGTGATGGCTTGGGTGGTGATGAGTCGAGGGCCACCCAGGGAAGAAGAGCTGAATCCAGACTGCACAGCACCGAAGTAGAACTACAAATCGCATAAGGCGAGACCTCATCCCAGACACTCGCTAACTGGAAGGGGTCGCCCCCACTGGTTCAAGATGCGATTCTACTACCTCGACATAACCAGGACGCGGCTTCCGCCGGATCAGGACGCGATACACCTTCGCCCCCTTCGGTCCAAGGGGGCCTCGGTACTCGGCGATCCGGCCGATCCTTCCAGCCTGCGTCTTGAGCTTCACGCGATCGCCGATTTTGAACGCGCCAGTTTCCGGCATCGAAAGCCTCCACGAAGCGGTTCACCACGGTGGGCTCCCCGTCAGAGCCATTACCTGATTGTACAGCGCCTCGTCCAGTTGAGTTGCCAGCCCATCGCAGGAATTCTTCCAAGCGGTAACCGTGGCAAGTACAAGCGGACCACTAGCCGACGGTGCGGTGAGCGAGTGTGCGGCATAATTCCGCCACTCGTTCAGTGCCGCAATATGTTGAAGTCTCAGCTGATAAGTTGCCGTAGTGACTCCGCCCGGAGCCGCTGCCGCCGTCAACAATGCTGTCCCGAGGTCAAATCCGAAACGGTCGAAGTCGGCACGGATCGACCTCCACTTGGGGTTTACCCGGTCAAGCTCCAGCCCAGCAGCTCCCATCGCTTCGATAAAGCCCATCATCGGTATGGTCGCGGCGTTCACTGCAACGATCGTGAGGCATTCCGTGTAAAGATCTCGGCAGAAGCCCTGGAGGTTCGCACTCAGAAGCATCACGTAACCCCGAAGCATCTCGTCGGCCAACGCTGTTGGGGGCCCGGGTGCGAACTTCGCCGCGCATTCGGCGTCGTAGCCATTCAGGCGAGGAAGGCGGTCGTTTGTCCACATCGTCAGAGCGGTCGAAGGCATCGCAGCAACTCGCTGTGACGGCGGAGAACACTTTTTCGATTTGGGCGCTTGCGTCTGGGACGGTTCAAACTCCTACCATGCGGCTTGGCTCCAGGTGAAGGCGAGAATACCTGCTCATTCCCATCTTGTCCCATCTCACCCCCCGAGAAGCCGCCGCTTACCTCCGCATCAGCTACAGCACCTTCCGCAAGAAGGCGACGAAGATCCGACGCCAGCTTGGAACGGGGCGTTACCGCATTGAGGATTTGGACGAGTTCGCCTCATCTCTACGGCCGAAACGGAAAAGATAAAAGTGTGGGAAAGCTATTGCTCTCTACCCTGCCTCTGGTACTATACCAGAGGATTCAAATAAAGGGGGTAGAACATGCCAAGACGAGCCGAGTTCTACACGCAACTAGGAGACGGCCCCAAAGCCCAGTCGATCGGCTACAGCACAACCGAACGAGACGGGTTTCTCGGGGTTCGGTTCATCGGGCCGGACGGGAAGCGCCTGGAAAAGATGACGGCTTGTAAGAAGAAGGACGCCAATTTCCACATCGAAGCGGCAAAGATCATCGTCAAGGCGTTTGTTAAACAACCTGAGCTCTTCCCCCAGCATGTCAATTTTGAGGATGCTCTGACCGAAGTAATTAAGACCTCCGCCGACTTGCGACCAGCTACTATTCTCCAGTTTCGCAAGTCCATCAAGATGCTCCGAACCGTACTGAACGCCGATGATAAATTGGCCGTGAAGCCAATCGGCCCTTCCGACATAACCCCGGAACTTGCAAGCCGCTTCGGTCGGCTGTTCCTCTCCACCAAGTATACCAGGGGCTCAAGCAAGATCGAACGAAAACGGTCGCCGGTTACGCTCTCGTTCTACTTGCGGGGGCTTTCCTCTTTGTGGGGACAGTTCCAGGAACTCGGTTACGTCCAATCCAATCCTTGGGCCAATGTCCGCCGTCCCCAGCTTGAGAAGAAGGACAAGTACGTTCCCACAGAGGAAGAGATCGAAGCGTTCTTTGCGTGGATCGGTGCCAAGTACCCCACCTGGGAACGGCTCGACTCGCTGTTGAAACTTAAATTGCTCTCGGGTTGCCGGACTGCTGACATATGCCAACTGAAATCAGACCAGTTGAGAAATGGTCAACTGGTATTCGATCCATCGCAGACGAAAACGAAGACGGGGCGGACCGTGCCACTACCTGAAGACCTGTTCAACACTCTTCAGAGGTTGGCCGGGCCAGAGTGGATGTGGGACGGGTGGAACGATGACGTGAGGAAGTTCCGCCCGAGTAAGAACAAAGTACCGGACCAGTTCCAGGCATCGACCGTGTATTGCGTTCTTGCGAATATATTTCGAGAATATTCCGACAATCATCCCAGCCAGCCCCGTCTCGCTCCCCACGCATTCCGTCGGCGGGCAATCACGGTGATGGTGACCGAAACCCAATCCGTAGACCTGACCGCCCAAGCACTGGGGGTGAACCCCTTGACCGCCCGAACCTACTACCTTGATGCACAACGGGCATTCAACACGGCCGATGCCTTTAAGATCGCTACTGAAAAGCTACTCCCCAAGAACCCTCCCAAGGGTGACCGCCCACACTAAGGGAACAGTCGATTAGTTGGCGCCTAGAAAACTAGGCGATTCCTGCCCACACTATGCCCACACTATTCGGGAACTTGGGGGCACAAACAGGAACATTGCAGAACAACTGGCAGAGTAAGAAAGCCTTGAAATGCTAGAGAATCGTGAAATCTAAGGTGTTGTTGAGTATGTGGTCAGTCGCTTCATAAGCGACGGGTCGCCGGTTCAATTCCGGCCCCCGCTACTAAACAGAACCCCTGGAAATACCAGGGGTTCTGTCGTTCTAGGAAGACCCTATTGTAACCACTGAAACAGAACAATCCCCCACTATTCCCCCACTATTTGACCACCACTTCTTCTGCCAGTTACCCTAACCGACTCCCCGATCTTGGCTGATGCTGTTTCCAGGTAGCCACTGGCCGGACTCGCTTCTGGGTGGCGCGAGAGCATTCCTCGGCCGCGAACATCAGTTCGCCTACCAAGAAACTGACAATTCATTGACAAGAGATGGGTTGATCAAGCCACTCTGGAAGCAGGTGGGCTGACAAAGTCGAGCCGGGTCGGATGGAATGCTTCGGCTGGAGCCGGATTCTGACAAGGCTGCTGAGGTGGGAAGGTTGCTCCACCGAGGCGGATTGTCAATTACCAGCGCCTGAAGGCGGTGGCTTGCAGGTAGCGTCTTTCGACCTCCCGCATTGAGTCTTGCGACTCGTTGGGCCAGTTGACACCCCTTGCCAGGGGGCCACGGTTTGACCCGTGGGGTGGCCGGTGACAGAAGGGACGGCATAGGCACGGGTCGCTGCCGCTGGGGATCGCTCCCCACCTGCCGACTCCAGACCAGCTAGGAGCTGATAGCTTGTAGCTGACAGCCAAACCAAGCCGTGTGTTTTCTGGCTCCGAGCTCCAAGCGACAAGCTCCTAGCCAGATGTCGAGGTCCACAAGGCCAGTTGATTTTCACCCGAACTTGGAGGTCGGCAATTCCCACGCCAGCTATAGCAGGCGGTCCCCTTGCCGGGAATTGATGGGGTGCAGAATCCAGGTGGTCGAGTAGGTTCGGCGACCATCCGTGACACGATCCAATCTGGGCCTGCTTTGAGTACCAGGATTCCCATTTCGGGCGTCAGGAGAGCAAGGTAGGAGGATCTTGATTGCCCTCGCGAGCCCTGGTATCTCAGCCCGAGGTTTATAGCCAGCGGTTCCGAAAACCGCAGCCGTGATCAAGGGCGAGGTAACCTGTGGTTGTAGGCCAGAGTGTTTAAGACGGCGCGAGTCAGATCATAATTCAGGGGAGACGAAGCAAATCCCGACAGCAGCGAATAAAACCATCAGTCATCATACCCTTGACAGCAGGTCGTTACTACTTAATGTGTAAGAACTAGGGGGATCTTTCACTGTGGTAGAGATCGCGGGAGTGGCCGTGAACCCGTCACACGCTGGATCTCAATGGGGTTGGGTCGGGGAGCGAACCGTGTGGGAAACGTTCTCCCGCTCGGACCTTCGAACGATCCAGGCAGCTTACCCGGAGGCCCCTACCCAAGGGCTGACTCGCGATCTCGATCCCGGTGCGACCTATACCCCCCCACCGCCTCTCGCCCGGCCGTTCCCGTCCTGGGTCGTGGTGTCGCGATCGTCCACAGGGTGGGTCCGATACGCCCTTCCGCTGCCAATCCGGGAACCGTTTGAACTCTTCAGCCTGAGTAAGCTCGTTGAGAAATTACATGCCGAACGGGCGGCAGATCGGTTGACCAAGACCAGCCAGGCACTAGACGATCTGGACCAGATCGCATACGCCCTAATCGATTGGGTCGCCGGATTGCACCGTGCCGAGCAGTCTGCCGGGTTGCTGACCCCAGAGGGGGTGTTTTGGTATCGTGAGCCGACCCCGGATGGGGCTGAGCGACTAACGCTTGTCCCGGTTGACTGGGGTTTCGAGTGTTCTCGGGCTGGTGCGAAGCCAATCTGGTTCTCGCGGGAGGCACGCGGCCAGCCATACTGGAATGCGGACCCAGCGAAAATGTGCGAGTTACCGGTTGACCGTCAGCGAGACTGGCGAACGCTGGCGCGCGTGTTTGACTGGGTGATGACACGGGTTCCAGGAGGGCTCCTATCGACCTCGGATTGTCACCCAAGGCTGGACAAGGATACACGACATCCAGCATTCGGCATTTTAGAGCGAGTGTTCCGCGAGAAGGCGACGAAACCGGCAGACCTGAAAGACGGTTTATCGAGCGTTGGCTCTAGACTAAGTGAGTTTTTTCTAGTGCCCCCGCCGCCGCCCCCGCCCGCCCCGCCGGTGTGGAGGCGACCGCGGTATCAGATCGCCGCCGTGGCAGCAATCTTGGCGGTCGCAGCCTGCGTATACCTTTTCGTGCCGCCCCCGCCGCCCCCGCCCCCGTATTGTGCAGACTGCCCAAAGGATTCTCCCCTGTATCGGTTACTGTTCGAGTTCGAGGCGGCTGTGAAGGCGAAGGACGGGGGGAAGAAGTTGCGAGTGTATGAGGAGATGGCTGCGGCCCAACAGACAAGCACCGGCAGCCGGGCTGGGATCGAACAGGAGTGCCTGGGCAAACTCCTCCCGGAAGTTCTCCCGCCGACTGGGTGCCCACAAGGGTCCGCTCTCGCTCGGCCGCTCGGTAAGTTATCCGAAGCCTTGAAACGTGAGGAGAAAACCGAGTTCACCGACCTCGACCGGCTGGATCAGATTGTTGGATTGCTCGACGAGGTGCGTGCCGCAGCCCGGAGCCCGGCCGCGGAGGTCTCCGCCCGGGAGACTGAACTTTACCGGGCCGGCTGCCGTGCGACCTCGGCGGTGTTCCACAAGACGGGCGGGGGTAGCCGCTTTAAGGAATACTGCCAGAGCCAAAGTTTAGACTTTGAGAGGGTGGCGCAGCCGGCATTCCGCCGGTTCGCCAGGTTGTGGACCCGATTCCAGTCACTCTGTCCCCAGGATATGGAGGAGGCTCGGCCGTGGGATCAAGAAACCGAAGATTGGTCGAAGTAGCCCTCGGGGTCGTCGCCGTGCTGGGAACGGCCGCCCTCGTCCGTTCAGGTATTTCCGACGCCCCAGTGGTGAAAGCCGCCCCGGCTCCGGGAGCAAAGGACGACAAGCCTGCCTTGGTCCTGGCGCTGCGGACAGCCCGTGCGACGAACAAACGGGACATTGAGGATAGCTTCAAGGTTTTACAAAAGCAGATAGAGGCCAACAATCGAACATCTGATAAACTGAAGATTGAAATGTCTTGGGCGAGTGTGGAGGTATTTCGCTCGAACAAACCCGGATACGAATCGGTTCGGACGATGATCGAGGGCCGTGGGGTTCCGGTCGCCTCAGCAGGAGACGGGGGCGGGAAGCCCACACTCATTTTCCGTGACGATTCGACCCGGCCGATGTTCCAAGTGGTATCCGGGAACCCGTCCGACAACATCATGGCGTTGACGATCACTTTCAAAGGCGAGAAGAGTGTGGAGTTCTCCCCGTCGGCCCCGGACGGCCCGTTCGTGTACAACAAGACCAAGGACAAATATTACTTTGACCCTGAAGTGGCAAAGTTCCCGTTGGGCGCAGAGCCGATCTCGTTCGTGCTGAAGGTCCGGCGTGGGGGAAAAGAGATTAACCTCCCATCGGCCGACTGGCCCCAAGAACAATTCGATTACTGGATTATTCGCGTCAGCGATTGGAAGGGAAACATCGCCGAACTCATCCGCCTTTTCAAGAACGACACCGACGACCGGAACGGGTTGGTCAACCCGTACGACCTCTCCGGGTCAACGTTCACGACGTTTGGGGTTGGAACGGCCCTCCTGGACATCCCCCCGCTCGGAAACGAGGGGTTTGATGGGAATGTGTTCCGGTTCGCGGTTACTCTGGGCACGGCCCAGAAGAAGACGACCAAGGTTTGGATGCGATTCCCACTTACCAAAGCGGACGCCGAGAAGCAGGCGGAGGATCTCGGTGGGTTGGGTTTCTTGGATTTGATCAAGCACATCGAGATGAGCAACGGGATGGTGTCCTCGGACACCCCCCTGGCACTGACAGACCCGAAGATGTCCGCGGTGTGGATCGAACTGACAAAGGGCACGGGCGAGTATTCCCGGACGTGCGCTGTTCCAAAGCCAGACGATTGGAAGAAAGACTTCAAGGGACCGGTCTACAGGCTGGTCGTCTTTCAGGGTGGGGAATCGGCGATCCAGTTTCCAGTCGCTGGGAAGGCAACGAAGGTGAAGGTCGAGCTGATCGACAAGTGGTCGTTCTTCACTCCAGAGGGCGGTCAACCGAAACCCCCAGCCCTGGGGAAGTAACCCACACCCGGTGACACTGCCCGGCCGCTGAGGCCGGGCGATTTCCTACACCCGTCCCGGACCCCTCCATGCCCCTCACCCCCGCCGAGTGCCCCCTCAGCTCGCCCCCGACGGTCGCCTTGTATAACCGGCTTGAGGCGGCAGTCGGGAAAGTCCGCGATCAGCTTCCGAAACTGTGGGCCACGGTCGAACAGAACCCGGGTCCGGCTGGCCGGTCAGCCTTGCCCGCCCGCACCGCCGCGCTCGCCGATGTCCTCCGACGGACGCGGTACAGGGTCGGATTTCTCGGTCGCAGCCAAGTCGGCAAATCGACCACATTCAACAATGTCCTGGGGGTAAGGAAAGAAGAGAGTCCGTCCAAGGAGGGTCGCGGGGAGCCGACTACCAGCGCCGTCACCCGACTGTTTCGGGTTTCCCCTGGGCAGCCGCCGTCCTGCCACCTGTTGTTCATGACCCAAGTCCAGTTCCAGGAACGGCGGGTCGATTTGTGCAAGAGTAACGGGATTCCTGAGATCCCGGTCGATGTGGCCAAGGACCATCGGGTGCTGTCCCAAGAAAATGACGCGCTTTTTGCCCAGATCGAGGCCCTCCGTACTGGCGCCCCGGACACGGCCGACCTCACCCTCAAACACCGCCGCCGATACTTCGCCCGGCTGCTCAAGAGTTTCCGCCAGTTCGGAGAGCGGTTCGTCAGGCCCACTCCGGTCCGGGTGCCTGGGGAATACGCCCGGCGGGGCGAGTACGCAAACCACCCGGACGGTGAGGCAGCGAGCGAGTACCTGCTGCTCCGGGAGGTGGAGATCGGGTTCCCAACTGACCGGATCGACGACAAACTTGAGATGATCGATCTACCTGGGCTCGGGGCTCAGACGGTCGAGGATGACTCGCTCACCTTGGCATACCTCCCTACTCTGGACGGCGGGTTGGTGTTCCAAAGTACCGAACAGGTTGCTTCGATCGAGGTGGTTCGGCTGTTGAGTGAGTTCCGCAAGGCGTTCCGCTCCGACCTGAAGGATCGTGTTTGGATGGTGATCACAAAGTTCGACGGGCTTAGCCAAACCACCTTGTACGGGGATGAAGCCAGCCCGGCCACGGTCTTCGACAGCTTGGACCGGACACTTCGGGACAGTGGGCTACCGCACGGGCAGGTGCTATTCGTCGGGAACGAGTATTACAAGACGTTCACAGCCGCCCAGGCCGCCCACCCTGGCCCGCTCCCACCTGACCGGATTCAGGATCTGCTCAAACTCCGGCCCGGGGAGGACGGCCGGCCGGAGATTCCGCCCGTACTTGAGAGGTATGAGGGGCTGAAAGCGGCATACCTTCATGTGATCGCCGATGGCGGAGTGCCCCGCATTCGCGATGTGATCGGACAGACCCTGGCCGGGGCGGTTCAAGCGAAGGTTCAGGAGGACGCCCGGCGAGAGATCCAAGATGTGGCTACTGGTTTGGCCCAGCGGGTATCCGCCGGGCGGGATCAATCGGCCATGAATCTGGACCAGATTGAGGCGGCGGCCAAGTGGGAGGCGGCGGTCGAGCGAGCTGCGGCCGCCGCGACTGCCTCCCGACTGACCGAGGCCCCGCTCCGCCGGCTCGGTCAACAACTGCGCAGTTTGTTCGCCAACCTCTCTGGCGTGGCAACCAGCCAGTCGCCGGACGAATTGGTTCGCAAACATAACGAGCGACTCGCCCCACTCCTTCGGACGAAAGCCGTTGCGGACGCCAAAGCCGAGGCTCTCCCAGCCGTTGTGGAAGTAGTCTGCAAATTCTTAGAAGACGAAGGACAACGTGAGGTCGGTGTCAGTGGCTTGCGGGAGTGGCTCCCGGCCCTGGTGTTGCCTGACGCCGGGGCTCCGGCTGAAGCCCTCCGAAAAGCCCTTGACCAGGACATCGTGCGGGCCGCCGACTGGCTCACGCCGGTGTTCGATTCGTTCGACAAAAGCAAGTTGTTTACTGCGGTCCCGAAGCTCCAGCCAGCCGACCCTGGGTTCGCCCCAAAGCTATCGGCCGACGAGTACAAACGAATCATGCTTGGGAAGCTCGACACGATGGTCGGAGAAGCAGCACATGCGATAGCCGAGCGGGTTCGGGCTCGGTTCGATGACCTTCGTCAGCAACTCGGTTGGCTCGGGAACGTCGGGTCGAACGATGCCCCGGGGGACACTGCGTTATACGACACCCTGATCAGGGAACTCGAGGGGATTGCCCATGACGCCGGGTAACCCGACGGACGTGATGGTCAAGGTCAAGGATCTCTGGCAGTTGACCGGACTTCGGCCTCACCCAGCCGAGAAACGGCTGCTGTCCGAGTGGACGGGGATACCGTCTGATCGGGCACCTGAACGATATTTGGTGCTTGTGGAGTGGGATGCCAGGCTGACGTACCTGCAAGTGGCCGTCTCCGCCTCGGGGGTGACGACCGATGTTGGCCGCCCTGGCAACTCGACCCCATTCAGTTCAGACCCGAGTGCCGCGGTCGCCCTGTTTACTCGGTATGGGTGGCCCGAAAATCGGATGCCCGAGTCAGTCCGGGCATCCGACCTGGACCAGCCAACAATGCGATTCCTGATCGCCGAAGTTCCAACCACCGGACGGTCGGCTCGTGGCCCGACCACAGAGACTGCGCTGGCCCTCATATTGACAGTTGACACCGATGACCAAGAGTTCCGGAGATACGGTAACTGGAAGACTCCTCTGGGTGGGGCAGCCTTCGACCCAGCCCCGATCCTGACAATCACCTCCTACTTCCCGCAGAATTCGACTGGTCGGCCAGTCAAGACCGAGGGTCACAGGAGGGTTCTCCTCCAACTCTCCCCCGCCACGATGATGGAGGAATACACGGGATACTTGGCTCTGGACCTCGGTAACACGAACTCCGGGCTTGCGTTCATGGCCCCTGGGGATCCAGATGCGGAGAAGGTGATGATGGTCGGGGGGGCCGGTGTAACCCCGACGGCGGTCCGAATTCGCTCGGTGGGGGTAGTTCCGCCCCCAGTCAAGCCCGCTCCTGGCAAACCGGCCGGCGGCCCCTTGATCCCCACCGCCGAATACGAAATTGGGTACGATGCGATGGTCGGGGGCAGCGGTACCTTGGTCCTTGGAGCAAAGCGGTTGCTGGCTGCCCCGGACACGGCCCCCGATCCGGGCTACACGGTTTCGGTCGGTAGCCGGGAGCAAGCCATCCCCCGACAACTCCCAGCAGAACTGTTTATCACCGGGATGCTCCGGAAGTTCCACGCGGAAAAGCAAAAACGGATCACGCGGCTGGCCGTCACCTGCCCAACGACGTTTACCGATCGTGAGATCGCACAACTCACCGAAGTCGTCTTCCGGGCGGCGATCCGTGCAATGAGGTTTGACAAATACCCGCCCCCGGCGATCGCCCAGAAATTGAAGGACAGTATAATCCCACTGGTGATCGACGAGGCATCGGCGGCAGCGTTTTTCTTCCTCTACCGGGATTTCATCCGAGCCGTTGGGGGTACTCGTGGTGTCAGGTATATGTATCCGAAGGGGGTAAACCTGCTGCTGTATGATTGCGGGGGAGGGACGACAGATTTAGCTCTCGTTCACTTGCGCCCCGCGTCCAAAGAGGATCTTGACAAAGCTGAACGGGGTGGGGACACCGCAGCCTTCACCCACCTCCACATTGACGTACTCGGACGGACAGGGATGCGGGGGTTTGGCGGGGATAACATCACGCAAGCTACTTTCCGCCTGATCAAGGCAAAACTCGCGGCCGGCAGTGGTGACCCGCCAGCGCCACGGGTGCCCGACGACCCGGCCTTGTTGAAGTCGTTCCTGGATGATCCCGATACGCAAGAGCGGATTGATGCGGTCATCCCCACCCGATTCCGAGATCCGAATAATCCGACTCGCAAGCGACCAGAATTGAGACGGGATCAGATCGAAGGCCGCGAGGCCAATCACCTGGAGCTATGGCAGTGGGCCGAGGCTGTGAAGATCGCCTTATCCGTCCCTGGGACGAGTGAAACGACGGTCGCCCCCGTCCAGGAGCAGGAGGGGAGACAATCCCTCTTGCACGTTCTCGCCACGGCGTGGGGTTCCGACCACGACGATGCTTTCGTGCGGGCGGCCAGCGTAAAAATTCGGCGAGACGAACTCGACGAATTGGTCCGCGACTCCGTCAAAGAAAGTGTCGATAAGGCCAACCGCCTGATCACTGATCGGCTCAAGGGAGGGGAAATCCACAGGGTGTATGTGGTAGGGAACGCGGCCCGTTATCCGCTGATCCGGGAGATGATTGAGCAGGATCTCCAGGCCCGATTTCTGACGCCGGGCGAGGGGATCGACCACCGGTTGGTACTCGATTCCGGTAACTTGAAGCACGCCGTTGCCAAGGGTGCCGTCATCGCCCTCCGGTTGCTCGGTGAAATGGAAGGGTTTGATGTCTCGTACGACCGCGAGTTGATCCGTCGCCTTCCGCACCACATCGGCTACCTGAACATGAGCCGGGAGGTCAAGCCGCAACCGGTCTACCGAGAACACGAGCGGTATCAGGATCTCAAGCCGATACCGATCCCGGTCCCGAAGGCGATCCCCGGGCAGAAGCGAATCGGGGCGGGGTTTGCCTTGTCCCGTCAGTGGCCCGGCGAGGATACCTGGGAGCGATACATCCGCTTCCAGTTCGACCAACCGGTCGATGGCCCGCTGCAACTCAAACACGAGCCGAACCCGCCGCGGTTTGTCCTACGGGACGAAGGAAAATCGAAGCAGGAGGCCGTCGGGGTGGAGGAAGCCCTCGCCGAGTACGTTTCCCCGGCCCAACAGGGCTTATACTAACCGCTTGAGGGTGGGATGCGTGTGGACCAGGCAGACCTGGACAGCCTCCGGGCAGCAGTTCACGAGGCGGTCACCCAGTGGCAACTGCTGCTCGGGTTTGAGCGTTACGCCCGCGGCTGTCCTGGGCCGGACGGAACGGGGGCAGTCGCAGTCGCGGCCAAGACCGCAGCCGCCCGCGGGCCGTTGCTCCCCGGAGGAGGGCCAGAGGGGCTTGATCGCCCACTCTCTCCTCCTGTCGATGCCCGCTTTCGGGATCTTCTCGTGGGGGCATTCACGTCAGGGCAACCCAGTTCCCCCAACACGGACCCAGCCAAGGTCGTCAGCGCCTGCTACGACGCAGCACGCCAAAGTGGACAGCTCGAACTCCCGTCGGCAGTGTGGCCCTACCACGCCGACGACTGGTATCCAGTCGCGTGGGTCTGGGCCGCTGAAGCGCTTTATCAGTGGGCCACAGTCCCACCCCCCGCAGCTCCGGTCGATCTCGGATACGACCCTCAATTGGTGGGGGAGATCCATCGCTGGGTCGGAGCGAATAGCAGCGATAGACTCGCTCAGACACACACTGCTCAGGCCACGATCCTCCTCCGCCGTGCGGCGGAGGCGCTCACCCCTCGGTCGATCCCCACCCCCGACGCCGCCTGGAGAGCGGCTGACTGGTATCGGCTCATGCAACTCGTTGTTGGGCTCCCCCCCTCGTGGCCACCAGTCCAGATCGCCGCGTTTCGGCGGGAGTGGGGGAGACTCGCCCCGAACCACCTGGACCCGTTCAGCCCCGAACGGTGGGCTCGCGGGGATGGACAGCGAGACTTCCAACAATGGCTGAAGAAGTCCAGGGAGAACGCTCGATTGCGGCTAATCGACCGGCTCCTGGCTATCCTGGACGATTTGGATGCGGGTAGCCAACTCCCGACTGAAGTCTGGAAAGAGGTCAAGGCGTTCGCCGTCAGAGTCAGTCCTCTCGGCTATGGCCAACCCCGGTTAGTGCGTGATCCGACGGCCGCTGAATCCGCCGAGTGCAAGAAGGTGGAGTGGGCTGGAGAGGTCGACACCCTCAAGTCGTCCGGGTGGGTGTTGGAGCGAAGTCAGTCAATCCAGGTCATCCGTCCGGCGGTCATTCAGGAATCCCGGCCACCGCCAGATGTGGTCGAGCTAGTCAAAAAACTCGCCCGGGCAGTCGAAAAGCAGGATCCCCGATTGGCTAAAGACTGTCACGCCATCGCGGTCACCACAAAGACTGTGGACTGGGCAGAACGGCTTACCGCGGCGACCGCCGTCGAGTGGTGGCGTGTGCTCCAACGGGGGCTTGGCTGGGCGGTGGAAGACCCCAGCCTGAAGGCGGATGTCGTGAAGCTGGTCGAAGCCTGCCAAAAGGTTGGGCTAACGCTAGTCGATCTTGAGCCACCTGGACCCGGCCAACCCTCTGAGGTTGCTGGATGGATCGCGTACCCGGTCTCGTCGGCTGACGGCCCGACGCCGCTTCCCCTCCCACGCGGGGCGAACAATTACGGGGTTGGGCTACGGTATCCGGGGAGTGACACGATTTTACTGCCTGATGGCTGGCTGAGGATCAGCCAAAATCGTCTCAACGCAAGTCCTCTGTTTCGTTGGCGGGAGGCCGCCGAAATGAAGCTGAACGAACTTAGGGATCAGGTCAAGGAATGGCACGGGTGGGCGAAGATCGACTCCATCGTCCTGGATGCCGCTTACACCCGCTCCGAGGTCGATCCGACGCTAGCGGTCGAACTGTTCACGTCTCTGTGCGACCAGATCAATGAGACCGGGATTGGGGAGCTGTTCCGCGCGCTTGCAAGGATGCTCTACGACCAGCTCAAAACCGATAAAGCAACCCGGATCCGCCCGGCACTGAACGACCGACTCAAGCCAGAGTCCCTGACGGCCGAACCCGAACCGGATGTGGAGGTTCAGTGGAAGACATCGACCGAGAAGCCTGGCGAGAAGCCTGGCGAGATCTTGCGAGTCCTGCGGTATGGCATCGGGAAACGGCCCCCGAAACTCGAATTGTTGGCCGGCCCGACGGGGGACAAAGTCGCGGACTTACTCACCCTCGAACCCTGTCCGATCCCGACGCCCGAACTCGATAAGTTGGTCAAGGCCGTTCGGAATGTCGTTTGGGCGAAGGGGAGCCGCGACAAAGCGTTGAGAGCAGCCTTTGCGGACTTTGACTCGTTTCTGCTCAGTGATCGCGCGTGGGGCTGGCTGACTCGGTTGGCCAGGACCGTCACGGCGGGGACCGACACGCCCGAGCGAGCCACCGCTCGGGCGTGGTGGAAAGTATTGTTCGGGGCCGAGAGGGTCGAGGTCGTCCAGGTTTACCCCGTCATCAACCAGGACACATGGGAAGTGACCTGGCCGGCAGACGTGCCCTGGGGATCCGAGGTTGAGTGGAAGCCGGACGCAGCCGTGATCGGGCATCCGGTCGGGCAAGTCGGCCGATTCGCGACTGTTTCCGAAGGAGCACGGGGCGATTTCAGCCTCGGCCCCCTGATCAACCGCGGCCCTGTGTATCGCTACAACGGCGTTGCTGAGGCTGCAAAACCGTTCGGGAGCGAACTGAAAGCACCACTCGCAGATCTGTGGGCTGCAACGGTGGGGTTCGTCCTGACAGGCCGTGCTCCCACTGATAAAACCCTTGTAAAAGATCTGCTCGACCGGGCAGCGGCGGACATTGCTAAGGGCGAGGACGACAGGACTACGGCCGCCACCCGCCTGGCTCTCGCGGTCGGAAAATGGCTCGCTGCCGTCTCGTTGCGGCTACTCCCAACAATTTGGGATCCGAACCGCCCGTCTGTGATCAGCAAACTGGAACACAGGGAGCTCGAGGTCGGCCCAATCGTCTATAACCATGCCAAGCCAGGCGAGTGGATCCTCAACCGGTTTGGGATCGGGAGCGGGAAATCAGACCAAATACTCCGACTGGCCACGGTCGCCAAGTCGGCGGGTCCAGAGCCGAAGGGTTTGGCCGAGTTGAGAGAGGCCCTCGCTGCCATCCGCACACCGGAAGCAGAGTCTCTCAACAAACTGATCGATGGGTGGGCAGAGGCTTCCGCTACCGAGAAATTCATCCCCGCCGCGACAAATTGGTACATGAAGTTCTGGCGCGCTGCAGAGCTTACGATAATCGATTCCTCGTTACCTCCGCCCTGGAAGAGGGCCGCTGTCGCGATCGCAAGTCTCCTTGAGGAGTTTCAAATCACCACGTTCTCTCTGAAGAAGTGGGAAGATGTTCTGGATGGGTGGGCCGAGAAGGTATCCTCCGATGCCAGGTCCAGCAAGGTCCGGCGGGTACTCCGCCCGGGTCTATCGAAAGACAAGAAGACACTCGTGGTAAGGGCTCTCGTTGAACTGGAGTAAGTGATGGCCGAAAACGACCTGACCGCGGAACTCCCGCAGGTCCGAAACTGGTGGGTGGCAGTGGTAACCGGCATCGCAGCGGCAACCGCGGGGGCTGCCGCTGCGAACGCTGACGCGCTCGCCGGGGTGGCCGCCTTGGCCCCGCTGCGTCAGGGGATCGGACCGTATAATAACTGGGCCGTGCTCGGCGGAGTGGCCGCGATCGGCGGTCTCGCCTGCTTGCTCGCGGCCGATATGTGGGTGCTGTCCAGGTGGGCTGTTGAGGTGCGACGATTCGACCCACCAGAACTACCGCCGAACGGCTGGCTTGACCGAGCGTACCAGCACTGTCTCGGTCTCGCCAGCATTGGGCAAAGGAGCACCATCGACGAAATCCGCCAGCAGATCCGGGTCCGGTCGGAAGAGTACCGACACGCGGCGGCAGTCGGCTGGCTGTTCAAATACTACCTCTTGGCGTTCGTAATACCGACTGCCGGACTCGGCGTGGCGATCCTGAACCTGCGGACGGCCGGTCCAGCGTTCCCGGTCGCTGAGATCCTCTGGCCAGTGGCTGGTGGCACACTCGCGGCTGGAGCCATCCTCGTTATCGCCCTCCTGTATTCGCGTTCCATTACGAAAACAATTAATATTTGGCGCGATAAAACGATCAGGACGGCGAACGCTCAGATGTCTGGCCCGGTCGTCACCCCCCCCGTCCCCGTTCGTCTGCCCTCACCACCCGCGTCCGACCCCGCTCACCAGTTCGCTCTACCCGCAGCACCACCCGCGTCCGACCCCCCTCGGGAGTGGTCGGACGAGCGACCAGAACCGGCGCAGGAATGGGACGATGTACGGCCACAGCGGGCAGCGGCCCCAGTACCCCCCCCGCCACCCCCAAGCGATGACCAGTTCGAGGACTACTACAGCGTGTTCGGCAAGAAGCCGTAATCGACCCGATCAAGGCCCCTCAAGGACAACCCGATGGTCGCCGAGTTCCGAGTCTGGTTACTGTGGTGGGTCTGGGTGGTCGCGATGAACGCGGGAGGTGTCGCAGCGTACCTCGCGGCCCCCGCCAAACCGTCGACCGCGGAGGACCAAACCAACATCTGGCTTGAGACCAACCGCCCAGAGGTCGGGCCTGATGAGGCGGACCGATGGGTGACGGTGTCCGCAAAGACAAGCCTCGCCCCAAAGGTGGACCTCCCCCTCCGCTGGGCTTACACCGGGGCAGACGAGGTTGAGTTTGACGGGCCAATCACCCCGCCGATGAAGGTCGGGCAGACAGAGGCGGTGGTGCGGTTCAGGGTTCCCAGGCCAAACCCGGGGTCATCCGAGCGAGTCGTTGTCATCAAGTTGGAGCCCGACTCACGTACGCCGATCCAGTTTGTACTTGCAGCGGGCCGAGACAGCACGAAGGTCGTGGTCAAGGCTGCGACTCAGGAACCGTTGAACCCGTCCACGCCATCAGGCCCCCAGGTCCGGGTGTGGCTGACAGTCGATAAGCGGGAATTGGCTGCTGATGCCACGGACCGCCTGGTGACCTTTACCGCCCACGCGGATCCCGCTCCAACAGCCACGATCCAACTCGACTGCCGCTTGAATGACGGTAGCTTGGCGGCCGGAGAGGGGTTTGAGTTTGCCGACCCGAAAATCACGAAGTTCATGATCAATGCCAATGAACACTCTGGGTCCATTGGATTGAAGATCGCCCCTCTCCAAGGGACGACGGACAAAGTGATCAAGGTTGGGCTGGTCGAAGGTCCAAAATCGTACAAATTGCACGACTCAAACTCCACATCTCTCTCAGTTAACGTGAAGGCCCCCAGGCCAGCCTACAAAATCCTGGTCAAGACCGACCGCAGCTCAGACCCAAACACGGGCGAAGTCACCGTCGCGGTCCGGGTGGAGGTGAAGGGCGACAAGACGGTTTCAAACATCTTGTTCGGGGTCGTCCCTGGGACGGCAAAGGAGGGCGAGGACTACCGGATTGATGGGGCGACTCCGACATCCGGCGGCAAATACCAACTCACCGGAATGGTCCGCTCCTTCGCGGTCCGGCTCCCGATCAACCCACTTCTCCCTCCAAAGCAGACAATCGTGCTGATGTTCGATCCTATCGATGGATACGAGTTCATCGATCCTGGTGAGGGTAAGGTGGAGATCTCCATCGTCCCGGACGACTCGAATCGCGACGTGCTGATTCTCGTGGCGGCAACGGACGATCTCTTCGGGACAAACGGAACGCCGACCACTCGGGCAGAGGCGCTGGCTCAACAACTCAAGCCACTGATCATGAAACACCGGGGTCGGCTCGTAGGTGGGGGGGTGTACGTCGTTCCATTTCCCAGTGTGGCGAAAGCGGACCTGCTGCCGACCAGCTGGGAGCAGGGATTCTGGGATCCGGGTAAAGCCCTGCCAAAGGTCGTGAACGGTCAATTCACGACCTGGACCCAAGATAACCACCTGCACGAACTCTGCCGGGCCTCGTTTGTGGCTCGGGCAGCCATCACAGACCGACTCAAGGAACGTGGACGGCCCACCCCCCCCAAGACTGCGATCCTCTGGGTCACTGAGAAGTTACCCCGAGAGTATGGCCAGCGGGCCGCGTCATTCGAAAGGGACGGCGACCCGGATGCGAAGGAGGCTGCGGAGAAAGGCCCAACCTCGCTCTTCTGGGTGAAGACCGTTCCCCCCCTGGAACGCAGTCTCCAAATGGAACTCCGGAAGGTGTTCAACCCGGTGGATTCAGAAAAGGCCATCCGTGCCGGGAGTGACGCGGCCGACTTGTTGGATGAATGGTTGAAGTAGCGATCTGTTCCTTGAACCCGAGGCCGCTATGGCACCCCCCGGATCGTCGGACCAAGCTCAGGACGGTCTGCCCCTCACCCCAGACGCCGTAGCCGCCCCCCCGTTGCCCGACGTGCCGCATGGAGGTCTCACGCCCGATCCTCTCTTAACGGCAGGGGCTCTGGGGTTGGAGGGGGCATCGGGTTCCTCCAACCCGACATCGTCCACAGGTCACACGGGCTCCGGCACCCCCCTAGAGAGCACCGATCCGCAAGGCCAACTCGCACTCGCTGCCAGTGGCCAACCGACCGTGGAGGTGAACCCCACTCCTGCGGCCCTCCCCCAGCCCGTCATCACCGGTGACAGCCCATCCTGCGTGATGGCCTTGAAGATCCTTCGCCAGATGCAAGACGCTCCCCCAGCGGATCGCCCCAACTCCCGTCGCATCATCCAACCGACCCTCCTCGTATCCCATCTGCTCCTTCTCGGTTTGGTCATCGTTCTGCTTATGCGGAAGATTCCCGAGCCGACGCAAGTCGATCTTTCTGGGGTCGAGGCCAGGCTGAAGGCCGCCGAAAAGAGCATCCAGGCCACCAAAGAGGGGCTGGGTGTCCTTGATGACCATGTCCGGAATAACCCACCGACTCTCTCCGATAAGCAACTGGATTCGGTCGCCAAGGCGGTCGAGAGGCCAGTGTCGACGCGGTTGGAAAAGTGGGACACATCCCTGGTGACATTCAAGGGTGCGGCCAACGACTGGCAGAGAGCCGGGGATGAGCTCAAACTTGTTACCAAGGATACAGCCGAGGCACTCAAGAATGAGCGAAACGAGAAAGTCACGAAGAAATTAATCGACGATGCGGTAGGCAAGGCCGCTAGCGATTTTGTAGAAAAGACCAAACAGTTCAAGGATGAGATCCAGCAAGGGGTCGCGGTCGTATTGAATAACAAGGTGACCGGGCGGTTGGACGGTGTCGAGGCGGCCGTGAGTGGACTGCGGACAGCAACTGGCGGGTTGCTCACCCGTCTCCAGGTCGAGGCCCGTCCGCAAGACATCGCAGTCGTCTTGTTTCACGCAAGTACCATCGACGCCAGGCCCTTCGTCCCCCCGGTCCAGGCTGTGGTCATCGAGTCGGGACTTCGCGAGCGATATGCCGGTACGGTCCGGTTCGGCGTTTACCTGGCGAACGAGGGAGGGCTTGTCCGGGAGGCGACTGGACGGGTCGCCTCCCTCCGGGGGTTGGAAGAAGCGCCGACTGTCGGCTCCTCGCAAAATGCTGTTGGCGGAGTGGCCGGGATCGCGGTGGGATTGCTCTTCGCCCCGGACCCCAAGCGGGCACTGAATGGGCCGAAGAACGAAGAGGGGCAGTTGACCGAAAAGACTCAGCTTTTCAATCCGAGAACGGATCTCTTCGATCCGGTAACACCCCCCGGTTGGGCCGCTGCCAGAAGGTGTGTCCTGGTGGTTAGCGACGATTCCGACCCACCCCCGGCCAATGCCCCCGGCTGGGTCCAGGTCGGGGCGGACGCAATCGTCGTAGCCCGGACCGACACTCCAAACGCGGTCAAAGTTCTCGCCTGGTCCCAGTTTTGCCGGGATCATGGTGGGGTTGCTGTCCCGGTCACGAGGGGATACCCCCAGGCCAAGCCGGACGAGTTCCGTGCCGTATTGGGCCGGTTGATCCAGCCTAACTGACCCAGAACACTTTGAGGGAAACCCATGTTCCGCACTTGTTGGCTGGTGGTCGCTGTGGTTTTGGGCGTCCTCGCAACTCCGGCTCATGCTCAGCCGAAAGCAGCGAAGAAGTATTTACGTGGCGACCCACTCGAACTCCGCGGGGAGAAGAATTTCCTGAGACCAGTCGTGGTCCGGGTGGCCGCCGCCCGCTTCGTCCCCCGGGAAGAGCCGAGCCTGCAAGCCGCGGCATACCCTGGGGCGGTCGGGTTCGAGTTCCTGGCTGAGGCGTATCTGGTGGTCAGTCAGCAGGACACCGGGTTCAGTTTCCTCGCCCTACCTGCGGCAGACATGAAAACGATCAAAGAACCCCTCGGGTGGGTGCCAACGGGCCTGTTGGTGATCGCGGACGAGGCCCGCAAACTCCCCGGCGGGGACGTCCATGAGAAGGCGGTGATCGTCAACACCGATGTTTCGATCCAGGAAGATCGGACGTTCCTCACCTTGCCAAAGGATTTCGCGGCGGACTTCGAGGAACCCAAGGTCAGTGCTCGAATTCGGAAGGAGTTCCAGGACAAGAAGTACCTGGAGCTATCCGACAACGCCAAGATCCAGATCAGCCCCTTCGACGCCACGGCCCGGCTGATTGTGGACGAGGCACCAGGCCGGTTCTATCGGTTCGAGGTTCGTCCCAACCCAGCAGGTGAGATGATCGTCATGGACAGTTATGGGATGGCTGCCGTCGATGATAACCCGTTCCCCAAAGACGGGACAAAAAGTACCCTCCCACCGCCGGTCCGCCGGAACGGGTTCCGGCTGGCGAACACGTTCTACGTGTACGCTGTCTACCCTACAGCCGACAAACCGACTCATTATCTGCTGGGTATCGATTCAAATATCAAGGCTGGACAGGATGCAAACGTTGTGATCAAAGGATGGGTTCCCAACACCCGGATTCGCCCGTGGAACACCGGGGAGGCGCTTCGGTGGGCCAGCATGCCCCCCGACCGGGAACCTGGCGTGGTTCTCGCCAGCAGGGAAGGGGCCGATAACTGGTGGAAGGACAAGGAGAAGAAGAAGTCAGTGAAACAGGTCGTGACCGAGACGCCAGGGATCAAGTGGACGCCCTATACCGCCCGGATACTGACCCTCCGTGGGCACGAACCCAAGACCATCGGCCCAGGGCCAGACCCAGTACATATGCTGTTCGAAGTGGCGGCCCCTGGGGTCGTCAACACCCAGACCGGGACAATCAAGGCCGGCGGAGTGAGCGAGGCGACCACCAAGGCCAGATTGGCCGTCCTGCTCGAAGGGTCGAAAAAACTCGACATCGTGTTCGTGATCGATGACAGCCAGAGTATGGAGAGCTACTTCAAGCCAGTCGGGGACATTGTCGAGGAAGTGCTCAAGGACGCGTTGAACAACCGGGAGACGGTGACACCGCCAAAACCCGGGACGGTCACTCGACTCCGGGTTGGGGTCACGTTTTACAGCGACTACGAGGCCGGGAAGCCGGTGATTCGCCTGGCCCCTGGCCCCGACGGGCAGCCTGGGCCGAAGATGTGGGAGATCTTCAACATCCAAACCTCCGCTGAACAGGCCGCCAATAACCTCCACCGCCTGGTTGGTGACGAGAATGACGTGCAGTCGATCAAAGGGCACAAATTCCGCCCCGGCGGTGACGAGCCGGAGCAACTCTTTCAGGGGATCTACGACGGGGTCCAGGAACTCCAGGACGAGTTGGCCCAGGCCCCGCTCGCGCGACGGGTGCTGATCCTCATCGGAGACATGGCGAGCCACCCACTCCGGCTGGGCAAGAAGGAGCTGACCGACACGGAGGCGATCACTGCGATAGTGAAGAAACTCAACCCCAACCCACCCGGGAAGGCGATCCCGGGAGAGAACGGCGAGAACCCATTCGAGTTCTACGCCGTCCGGGTGGAAGGCAACGACAGCAACCCGAAGGCCCGGCGACTGGACGCGATCCGGATGCGAACCCAGATGCTCGACCTGTGCGACGCTCTGAACGCCCGCTACCAGGAATGGAATCCCAACCCCGAGAAGCCGAGTGTGGTCGCCCGGTTCTTCCCGGACGGTGGCCGGGAGAAGCCAGAGGCCCAACTCCCGTTGATCCAGGTCGAGGAATTGACCAAGGCCCTCCGGGCCAGGTTCCTCCAAATCCGGGCGGACCAGGAACGACTCATCGGCGGGATTAGCGCGCTTCAAGCGGGGGAATGGCCGGCCAATCCCAATCAACTCGATCCTACTGTGGTCAGTGGTCTTCGGGCGGCGGGTCTGGACCCGCAGCAATTCGCCAAGACTGATGCGTTTGAAGTGTACTTGACGGGATACGTATGGCGACATACCCGAGTGGGGAGCGAGCAGAATCAGGTGCAAACCGAATTTTTTCTGTCTGCGGGACAATTGGATCTGCTTATTAGTTCTCTCGATGCGTTTGCCGGAGCGACCCGCGATGTTCTGGAGAGTCCCACCAAACTCCAGACGCTGTACTCCGAGCAACTCAAGGGTCTTGCTCGGGAAGATCAATCATTTATATCGTTCAAAGATGCATTCAAGTCACGGTTTGGCATCATCACTCGTACCGATTTTTTAAAAAAGCAACTCGTTGATTTGAAAGAGGGTTTGAAAGCAGACGGTCTGGAGGTTGTTGAACTGCGACGGAAAGTGGAGCGGCTGAAGGACATCCGTGCGGGATACGACCGCCCGATGACAATTCAGAAGGTGGGCGAGAAGTACAAGCTCAACATGCCCGAGTTGGACGACAAGTACCGGCTCAAGGAACTGAACTACTTCACCCAACCGGGTTCGCAGGTGAAGTATTATTGGATTCCAATCGAAGAGTTACCGTAAGCCTCAGGCTGGTCAGATTCAATTGCCCGACCAACCGACTGGAATGCACCGAACACCCGAGGTAAGGCATGTTCCGCTTCCACTGGACAGCCACCATCATGGCCTTGGTTCTGATGGCTGCCCCGACCTCGGCTCAGCCAAGGCCAGCGAAGCAGTACAAACGTGGCGACCCGCTCGAACTCCGCGGGGAGAAGAATTTCCAGAGGCCGATCGTGGTCCGGGTGGCCGCCGCCCGCTTCGTCCCGCGGGAAGAGCCGAGCCTGCAAGCCGCGGCATACCCGGGGGCTACTGGGTTTGAGTTCCTGGCCGAAGCGTACTTGGCGGCCACTGAGCAGGACACCGGGTTCAGCTTCCTTGCCCTAACCGGAGACCGGAAGACCATCAAGGAGCCGCTTGGGTGGGTGCCAACGGGCCTGCTCGTGTTTGCAGACGAGGCTCGTAAACTCCCAGGGGGGAATGTCCATGAAAAGGCGGTGATCGTCAACACTGTAGACTCGATCCAAGAAGACCGGACATTCCTGACCTTGCCCAAAGAGTTCGCCGCTGACTTTGACGTTTCCGTGGTCAGCGACCAAATCAAAAAGGCGTTTCAGGACAAGAAGAACCTGGAACTGTCGGACAAAGCCAAGATCCAGGTTAGCCCGTTCGATGCCACGGTTCGCTTGATCATGGACGATGCCCCGGGCCGGTTCTATCGGTTCGAGGTGCGGCCCAACCCCGCGGGTGAGATGGTTGTCATGGATAGCTACGGGATGGCAGCGGTCGACGACAACCCGTTCCCCAGAGACGGGGCGAAGGATGGGCTCCCGCCACCTGTCCGGCGGAGTGCGGTACGGCTAGCAAACACGTTCTACGTGTACGCTGTCTATCCTTCTGCCGACAAGCCGACTCATTATCTCCTGGGCCTCAGCTCCAATATCAAGGTGGGCGAGGCCCCAGAGGTTGTGATCAAAGGGTGGGTGCCCCACACCCGAATTCGCCCGTGGAACACCGGGGAGGCGCTTCGTTGGGCCAACATGCCCCCCGATCGGGAACCTGGGGTGGTTCTCGCCAGCAGGGAAGGGGCCGATAACTGGTGGAAGGACAAGGAGAAGAAGAAGTTAGTGAAGCAGGTCGTGACCGAGACGCCAGGAATCAAGTGGGCACCGTACACAGCCCGGATGCTGGTGCTTAGCGGGCATGAGCCAAAGGTTATGGCCCTGGGTCAGGATCCGGTCCCGATGTTGTTCGAGGTGGCGGTCCCAGGGGTTCTCAACACCCAGACAGGGACGATCAAGTCTGGCGGCGTGGATGTTGCGGCAATCAAGGCCAAACTGAGTGCCCTGTACGAAGGGTCAAAAAAACTCGACATCGTGTTTGTGATCGATGACAGTCAGAGGATGGAGAGCTACTTCAAGCCGGTCGGAGACATTGTCGAGGAGGTGCTCAAGGATGCGTTGATTAACCGTGAGACCGTGACCCCGTCAAAACCGGGGACGGTCACCCGCCTCCGAGTGGGTATCACTTTCTACAGCGACTACGAGGCCGGGAAGCCGGTGATCCGCCTGGCCCCCACCCCCGATGGGCAACCTGGGCCAAAGATGTGGGAGATCTTCAATAGCCAAACCTCCGCCGTACAGGCCGCCAATAACCTCCGACGCCTGGTCGGCGACATTAAGGGGCACCAGTTCCGCCCGGGCGGTGACGACCCGGACCAACTCTTTCAGGGGATCTACGATGCAGTCGATGAAGTACAGGATGAGTTGGCCCAAGCTCCCCTGGCGCGGCGGGTGATGATCCTCATCGGAGACATGGCGAGCCACCCACTCCGGTTGGGCAAGAAGGAGCTGACCGACACAGAGGCGATCACTGCGATGGTGAAGAAACTCAACCCGAACCCGCCAGGGAAGGCGATCCCGGGGGAGAACGGCGAGAACCCCTTCGAGTTCTACGCCGTCCGGGTGGAAGGCAACGACAGCAACCCGAAGGCCCGGCGGCTGGACGCGATCCGGATGCGAACCCAGATGCTCGACCTGTGCGACGCTCTGAACGCTCGCTACCAGGAATGGAACCCCAACCCTGAGAAGCCGAGTGTGGTCGCCCGGTTCTTCCCGGACGGTGGGCGGGACAAGCCAGAGGCCCAACTCCCGTTGATCCAGGTCGAGGAATTGACCAAGGCCCTCCGGGCCAGGTTCCTCCAAATCCGGGCGGACCAGGAACGACTCATCGGGGGGGTCAGTGCTCTCCAGGCGGGAGAATGGCCTGCCAGTCCCTATCAGCTCGATCCTCGGGTGGTCAGTGCTCTTCGGGCGGCGGGCCTGGACCCACAGCAATTAGCCAAGACCGATGCGTTTGAAATCTACCTGACAGGATATGTGTGGCGATACATGCGAGGAGGGGGCGAACAGAAGCAGGTGCAGACCGAATTTTTTCTCGCCGAAGGAGAATTAGATCAACTTATCTATTCTCTCGATGCGTTCGTTGGAGCGACCCGGGATGTCCTGGAGAATCCAACACGCTTTCAGACATTATATACAGAGCAACTTAAGGCACTTGCTCGGGAGGATCGTTCCTTCGTTTCATTTGCAGATGCGTTTAAATCAAAATTTGGTATTATTACTCGCACTAATTTTTTGCAGAAAACCCGCACTGATTTGACGGAAGGTCTAAAAGCAGATGGTTTGGAGATCGCAGAGCTGCGACAGAAGGTGGAGCGGCTGAAGGACACCCGGGCGGGTTACGATCGCCCAATCAAGATCGAGAAGGTGGGCGAGAGATACAGGCTCACGATCCCCGAGTTGGACGACAAGTACCGACTCAAGGAGCCAAATTATTTCACCCAGCCGGGTTCGTCTGTGAAGTACTACTGGATTCCCATTGATGAGTTGCCATGAGCCACGCATGGGACGAACTCGCTCACCCAACCTCCACGATTGGTATGCTACCGCAGCATCACCCAGATCGGCCCGGAAAGCTGAGACAAGCTGTAATCCGTGCGTTCTGTACGACGCTCGGTAGCTTGGTCTCCGTGGCTTCGTGGATCTCCGCACAACCGCTTCCACCTCAGCCGTACAAGAGCGGCGGCCCGCTTGAACTCCGCGGACCGAACAAGAAGCCGGTCCTGGTTCGCGTGGCTGCCTCCCGATTCATCTCTCGCGCAGAGCCGAACCTGAAGGCTGCGGCGTACCCCCAACCAGCCTATTTCCAGGAATTCTTGGCTGAGGCGTATCTGGCGGGAGATGACAAGGCGACTGGGTTCAGCTTCCTCGCCACGAGTGACGACAAAAAAACAATCAAGGCCCTGCTTGGGTGGGTGCCGACGGACCTATTGGTATTCGGAGATGAGGCTCACAAATTGCCTAACAGTGATCTCTACGAGAAGGCCGTGATCGTCAACACCGAGGACTCGATCCACGAGGACCGGACATTCCTCACCCTCCCCAAAGAGTGTGAGGTCGATTTCAACAGCCGCAACATGAGCGACCGCATCCGCAAAAAATTTCAGGACAAGAAGAGCCTGGGATTATCGAACAAGGCCAGGATTGAGGTCAGCGAGTTCGACCCCAAGACTTGGCTCATCGTGGATGAAGCCCCAGACCACTTTTATCAGTTCGAGGTCCGGGCCAATGTCGCGGGCGAGTTGGACGTAGTGGACAGTTATGAGATGGCCGCGGTGGATGACAACCCTTTCCAGAACGCGGCAAAGGACGGGCTTCCACCGCCGACACGTCGAAGTGGGCTCCGGCTGGCAAACACCTACTATGTGTACGGCTCTTATCCCGCCACGTGCCCCTCGCATTATCTTCTCGGCGTAGGCCCGAATATTAAAGCAACGGAAGACCCGGACAATGTCATTAAGGGTTGGGTTCGGGCGAACCGAGTGAGATTGTGGAACACTCGCATGGGCCTTCGCTGGACCGACATGCCACAGCAGCAACAGCGAGAACCTGGGAAAGTGCTTGCCAGCCCTGAGGGTGCCGGTAACTGGTTGAAAGGAAAGCCAGCGAAAGAAATCGCGAGCGAGCCACCAAATTTTCACTGGAAACCATCCGACAAGCGAATGTTGCTTACCGGAAGGGCCGAACCTGCCACCCCACTGCACCAAATCTTGTTCGAGGTGGCTGCCCCCTGCGTAACTCGCGTGCCTCCCAAGAATGAGCCAGTCTCGGTACATTCGATTGGATATGTCTGGCACCATGCCCGGGGAGCAGCAGTTGGTACGGCTCAGGTCAAGCGAGAACTGTTTCTTTCGGAATATGATCTGCGATTATTAATCGACACAATCAAAGCTTACATCGATGCCCCGCGGGACACACTGGAGAATGCAGATATTCTCCGTGAGTATTACCCTAAAATAATTAAAGATTATTTTGAGAAGACTCCGCCATTCCAATCGCTCAAAGAAGCATTCTATGCGCGATTCGGTTACACTTCCCAGGCCAAGCTGCTCGATATCAGGGCGGGAATGATAAGCAAGGGGATCTGGTCTGGAGATCAAGAAGCGGTTGAACTTAAAAAGAAATTAGAGCGATTGATTGACATAATCGAAGGCTACGATCGCCCGAGCTTCATCAAGACGGATAAGACGGGCTTGAATTACCAACTCGACATTCCCCCGAGAGAGGACAAGTACCGGCGCAAGGAGGACAACTACTTCATCCAACCGGGATCGCCGATGAAGTACTACTGGGTTCCGATCGAGGAGTTGCCGTGAGCTTCGAGCTCCACGAAGTCGGGTTCCGGCATCGCACCGCCAGACCCGGTGACAGAGATGCCCTGGCCGGTGTGACCGCTGCATTCCCAGCCGGGGCGGTGTCGGCCGTTCTGGGGATCTCCGGGTCTGGTAAGACCACCCTCCTGAACTTGCTCGGTCGGCTCTGGGACGGACCACCAACCACTGGCCGGATCACCTACACCGGACGTAACGGCGGCGACTACGCCGACCTCACGCCGTCCGCCGCTGGCCGGCTCCGACGGGAGCACTTCGGGTTCGTCCTCCAGTCCGCGTTCCTCATCGGTCACCTGACGTGCGCTGAGAACATCGGGGTTCCGCTCGTCCTCAATCGCGTCCGCGATGCCGATTTCCGCATCCGCGGCCTGCTCATGCGCGCCGAGATGGAGCACCTCGCCAGCCGCCCTGCTCGTCGGATGTCCGGGGGGGAGCGGCAGCGGGCCGCCGTACTCCGGGCCGTTGTCCACGATCCGGACATCCTGTTCGCGGACGAGCCGTTCAGCAACCTCGACCCGCACAGCACCGACCGCGTCATCGATCTGTTCCGGGCGTGGCAGGCAGGCGACCTGTCCCCTCAGAAGAACGCCCACCCGCGCACACTCATCCTGGTGACTCACGACCTCCCCACCGCTTGGGGGCTTGTCGTGCCCCCTGACCACCTACGACACTCGACCTGGCGATCGGGTGGGTTCTTGCTTCTCCGCGCGGGGCTCCCGGTCCGGGTCGGCACGGCAGACACATCCGACGCTCTCATTCCACCTGAGGCCATCCCTGGCGGCCACGCCGAGCTCCGCCGATTGATCATGCCCTCCCCGAACCAGTCTCCCGCCGAAGGCCGCCCATGATGACCCGGTTCGTCCTTTTGTACGCCTGGCGAGATCTGACAGACCCGGCAACCTCCCGGAGCACCGTTGTCGCGTTCGCCACCCTGGCCGCCGCGATCGCCGCCACCCTCGGCGGGTTCGGGTTCACATTCGGGGTCGAGCAGGTCAGCCGCAGACGATTGGAGGTCGACCCGTTCGTTCGCACACTCTGGACGGGCGGGTGGAGCAGTCGAGAAATGATCACCCCGAGTGTTCTCGCAAAGCTCCGGGAGACGACCCCGGCAGGAACCCGGGTGTACCCGTTCCATAACATCCTGATCGAGTTCACCAGGAGTGACGGGACTGCCGAGGGATTCGTCGGGCGGACGATCAGCTTCGAGGAGGGGAAGGCAGACGATTTGTTTGCCAGCCGCCCGGTCCAGCCCGGCGGTCGGTTACTCCACGATCCCGCCGACGAGGGCATCGTCGCGACCCCTGGCTTATTGCGAAACCTCGGCTTCGATCCCGCCAGGCCGCCACTCCACCTGACCGGTTCTTACCGGCGGAATCAGCCACGCCGTATTCCCATCCTCGGCGTGACAGGGGAGAATCTTCCACAGCACCACCTGTTCGTCATTGGAGGCGAATACGTCCGAGAGTTGGGGAGCACGATCGGCTCGAAGGACGGGCTCCTCGCGGTGTCCACGACGGGCTTGCCGCCGGAGTGGGCCGAAGAATACCACTCCCGTATTCCCCCAAGAGTCCGCGACGCAGCCCGGATCATAGACTCTCGCATCGACATCCGCCCCGATGAATCGTTGGTAGATGGAACTCTTTTCTGGCGTCTCCGATTACCTCCGACGGCCCTGGGGCAATCGGTCAGTTGGTGGCAGGACGTCGTCCAGGCGATGGACCATGAGTTGCAACAGCTCCGCCCACTCACCAGTGCTCGGCTCACAGTGAACACCAGTGGTCTGCCGAAGACGTCGCCGGACCCGCAAACCAACCACGACATGGTCGCGGTGGTGGTTCCGAGCCTGGACGAGTTGGTTCCCGCGGCCGATGCCGTCGCAGGGATCGAGGCCCCGGGCGGGGCACTCCCGGTCAACCGGGACGCCGTCGAGAAAGTGGTTCGAGTCAACGAGCAGACACGGCTGATGGTCCAGGCGGTGACCGTGGTCGAACTGTTCCTGGTCTTGATCGTTGGGTGGAACCTGTTCGCCACCCAGGCCATGCGAGCTGACCGGCAGATCGCTGAAGTCGGAATGCTCAAGGCGATGGGGATGCCACGGCGGGTGGTGGTGGCGGCCTACCTGACCGAAGCGGTCATGCTCTGGCTCCCGGCTGCGGTCGCAGGGACTGCGGCCGGGATCCTGGCCGCGTACGGGGCAGCGTGGTGGCGGTATCACGGTGACCCGCAGGCAATCCGGGACGGCTTCTACTGGACCTGGCGGCTCCTGGGCCAGGTGCTCGGCTGTTCGGCTGGCCTGACGCTGGTGTGCGCTGGACTGGCGACCATTCGACCGGTCCTCGCGTCCCCGAGTGAGACGCTCAGGGACGGACGCTAACAATCCTCGCGACAGGATCGGGACTGCGGCGGCATTCTCCCGGATTTGGGCGGAAAATGAGTTGCAATCCCCCTAGAGTAGGTTTATCGTCGGTTTAGTGAATTTGGGCAATTTGTAGAGCCTACATCGTCTGGAGACTTCCATGCCAGTTCGCCTCGATCGCTTCAAGCCGTGGTGGTTGGTGCCAGTTGTGCCCTTCACCGGGTTGGTCCTACTCGGCGGGGTTCTGCTTTGCTCGGGCTCTGATCGCGAACCATCTTCCGTCGCGGAGGCGGGGCTGGAGGCTACTCCCGCAACATTCTCGCCCGACCTCACCGACTCGCCCCCGCTTGCCGTTCCGGCAGTATCGCTCCCGGTAGCACCCACGGTCGTTGCTGTCGCTCCGACCCCCCGGACAGTCGTGGCCGTCGCTCCGACCCCCCGGACAGTCGTGGCCGTCGCCCCAGCCCCTCGGACAGTCGTGGCCATCGCCCCAGCCCCTCGGACAGTCGTGGCCATCGCCCCCGCCCCTCGGACAGTCGTGGCGATGGCCCCGACTCCCCGGACGGTCGTGGCCATCGCCCCAGCCCCCCGGACAGTTATGGCCATCGCCCCCGCACCCAGAGCCGCGGGTTCGTCGGCACAGGATGCCCAAGCAGTTGTGATTTTGGATCTGTTGCTGTCCCACGTTTCAATCGCTCGATCCACCCCGCTCGCACACCAGGAGGGTGCCCTCGAGAAGAAACTCGCGGACTTGACTCCAGAGGGACTCGCTGAGTTGGTGCGGAAGTACAGCGGAAGTTTTGAAATGTTTGTAAGTAAGAAAAAGTGGGAAGAGCTGACTAATGCCAAGATCGTATTTACGGACGATAAAGTCAAGTACTCTAAGACCAGCATCGAGTTCACGACCAACCCTCTCCCGACTCAAGCCGAAGCCCAGAAACTCGTCGCTCAACTGACCGAAGTGGTGGTGAATGGTAATGATCGCTCGGCATCGGGCGCCCTCTACCTACTGTTCCGGGAGATTCTCGTTCAAAAGGAAATGTATTCCCAGGAGGATTTCGATAGCTGGTGGAAGGCATTCAAAGTTATCATCGTCGCGAAGGAGGAGAAGAACGAGGGACCTAAGAAGCAAGAGCCCAAGACAAGCGAGCCGGTCCCGCTGGTTGTGGTGCCCTGCCCGTGCTACTCCCAGCCGGCCCCAGTTCTCGTTTCCAGGTGCTGCCCGATCGTGACCTGTGAATCACACTACCGGATCTGCCAGCAGATCTCCTGTCCGGTGGTGACGTGCGAGCCGCAGCGACGGGTGTGTGGGCTTATCCGAGGGGTCAAATCACGTTCGTGCAGGTAGTGTCCTGAGCTGAAACAGGTTTTTCAACTGCCTTCAGGTCTGCGGTTGTCCGGCCGCAGACCCGGCCCCTCTCGCAGACCCCAGCCACGGCAATTCCTCCAGCCGACGACCGGAACCAGCGAAACGATCAGCCCAGCTGGCCGACTACTCATCAACGCTTCGGCCCACAGTTGCGGATCGTCCTCGCCGCGACCTCCAGGCAATCCAACACCGCCCACTTGGCCAGCCACCGCACCACTCGGTCACGGAGTGGCGGACGCGGTTTGCCCCGCGTCGCCCGACGGGTTGAAGGCGTTCGCAAGCGAATCGGAAGAGATATCAAGTTTCACAGATTCTTAACCGAACCCCAGCGGGACAAGCCTCCCTCGTACCATCGAGCACCTGCTGCCGTAGTGCAATTAGCAGGTGGGTGGCTCGCCCCACAGCGTCCGATTACTCGGAACCTGCGAAAGTCCGTATATCTCCCCCTTGCGGGTGCCTCGTCCATATACTAACCCGAAGTCACCAGCTTTGGAGAGCATATGGACCCCCGCCCAATCCCCTCCGGGTCTGACCCGGCAGGCAGTGAGCCAGCCCCCGCGCCGGCCCCGGCTGACTCCACTCCTCCACCCATCCCAAGCTCTGCTGCGGACCCCGCGCAGGGACCGGTTCGCGCGGACTCCACCCCTGTCCCCGAGGCCAAACCTCTTACGGACGTGCGAACACCTGGCCGACCTCCAGTCGTCATCGAGTCAAAAATCGGGTCCAGACTGATTCCGCTCCCCGACCCCAAACCAATTCCAGCCCCCGCCCCCGAACAGGAGCCAGACTCCTCTTACCGCGACTATCCGTTCCTCTCCCCGCCTGATCACGATCACCCGGGGGATCTTGGCCAGCTGGGGCAGCGGTATCGGGTGGTGAAATTATTGGGTCTCGGCGGCATGGGGTACGTTTTCGAAGCCTTTGACGAGAACCTTAAACGGAAGATTGCGCTCAAAGTGATGCTTCCGAATGTGGCCGCCGACCAGACTAACCGAACCCGATTCATGAAGGAGGCGAGAGCTGCGGCCGGGATCAAGTCGGACAATGTGGTCGTCATCTACGATGTGGGTCAAGAGAAGGATATCCCGTACCTGGCAATGGAATACCTTCACGGCTCGAACCTGGACAGCTGGCTGAAGGCACGGAAGCCGCCGGTGCCGGGCACCCAAATGATCGAGATGGCAAAGGGCATTCTGAAAGGGCTGATCGCAGCACACGAAAAGGGTCTCATACACCGGGACATCAAGCCGGCCAACCTCTGGGTTGAGGCCGGAACCGACCGTATCAAGCTGCTCGACTTCGGGATCACCCGAATGAGTGACGCCAATGATGGACTGACTCCAATAGACGAGAATCTGACTACGCCCACCCAGATTATGGGCACCCCTGCGTACATGTCTCCCGAGCAAGCCCAGCTCAAGCCAGTCGACCACCGTGCCGACCTGTTTAGCGTTGGAGTTGTCCTCTATCAGATGCTCACAGGTAAAAGCCCATTCGCTCGTAACCATCCGCAGGTTGCATTGTTCGCGGTAGTGGTCGATCCAGTTCAACCTGCGGCTTCACTAAAAGCTGGAATCCCCGACGCCTTGGCGGGGTTGATTGATCGCCTTCTATCCAAGAATCCGGACGGCCGCCCAGCAACGGCAGTAGCAGCCCTGACGGAGGTGGAGAAGATCAAGCAGCCAGCAACACCGCCAGCGGCCCGTGAAGATGTGTTGAAGATCAGGAAGCAATCCCCGCCGCCGGGTCCAGGCTGGGCGTGGAGCCGGTCTGGGGCACTCGTGCTCGTGCTGGGCGCGGTGGTGGTAATGCTGGGCGCTGTGGTCGTTCTTGCCATCGGCTTGTCGAATCAGAAACCGACTGAGCCGACTCCGTATGACCGCCCGCCCGAAAAGTTGCCCGCTCCCGAACCAATCGACCCATTCCCCGACACTCCATTTCTCCCCGGTGAGATTAAAGAGGGGTTTTCGTACGTGAGAGAAGGGGATCAAGTGAAAGGCGTGCGCAGGGTGTTGAAACTGGACATAGGGGGTGGGCATTCAATAGAGTTCGTCCGCATCCCAAAGGGCAGCTTCATGATGGGTGCCCCAACTGGGGAGAATGGTGCGGAGCCCGACGAGCAACCGCAGCGGAATGTGGTGATCAAACAGGATTTCTTCATGGGGAAGTTTGAGGTGACCCAGGCCCAGTACTTGGCTGTGATGAGAAATAATCCCAGTTACTTCAAGGGAGACAACTTACCTGTTGAATCGGTGACATGGTACAAGGCCAAGGAGTTCTGCGAGCAGGTATCCGCGCGAACGAATCGAGCGGTACGACTGCCGAGCGAGGCGGAATGGGAATATGCCTGTCGTGCGAGCACGAAGACCCCATTCCACTTCGGATCGATTCTGAACGGGGAACAGGCGCACTGCGACGGGCTCGAACCCTTTGGGATCGAACACGGAGGGAAAATCGCACAGACAACTAAAGAGGTAGGTCTTCTCCCACCGAATCTGTGGGGCCTATACGATATGCATGGTAATGTCTGGGAATGGTGCGAAGACTATTATGGTCCATACTCTGCGTTAAAAAATCAAGATGACCCTATTCAATTAAAAAGCCAATTGGATGACAACCGCATCAGTCGTGGTGGCTGCTGGAGTAGTAGTGCCAAGAAATGCCGTTCTGCTGAGCGCAGTAGTACCTCGCCCAATGTGTGTGACCAATACTACGGTTTTCGCGTCTGCTTCCGCCCGAACTGACCGCTGTCAATTGCTGGACTGTTTTGCCGTCTATATTTGTGATGATTTTACGATGCCGGTGCGGCCACGTACCGTGCCCGAGGATCGACAGCTTGGCCTGGCGAGCGCCTGATGGGCGATCAGATTTTTTTCCATTTATGAATGAGCCGAGGAACTTCGGTGGTGCCCCAGCAGCGTG
>PLDW01000300.1 GCA_003136315.1 Gemmataceae bacterium
GGTTCGCGGAATCTGATCGAGCCAACTCTGTGAGGCAATGTCTGAGGCATCGAGGTTGTCGTCAACAGGAGTTGGATGCGGAGACGATAGTAAAAGAATATGAAAATTAAAATCTTATTTTTAAATAAGAGAATATTGACGATTTAATACGAAGTATGCTCTCGTTTCCCGACCTCTTGAATTCGATGACACACTTAAGGTTTTCATCGACAATTATTATTGTTTTACAATCGATTTAAACTCGCCTTCGGGAATTCTGCGTCCTTGCTGAGTCCCAGCTTCTCCTCCTCTCGTGTCACGGTCAGTTCCTCAGGGGCGATTCTGCGCTTCGGCTTTTTTCGCCACGAACTCCGAGTCATCACCCTCGTGGAAGAAGATCATGCCGCGCAGTTCGTCGCCCTTGACCACGGCCCAGCCTCGACCCTCCGCTGGGTCCATCCGTCGTTACCGCCCCAGGTCCATTCGACCGCCGGCTCGCCTTCCCGTGTGGTCAAGCGACAGTCCATGTGCCCCTGAACGTAGCCGAAGTGGAAGTCACCATTTCCCTTCTCGATGAACTCGAAGAAGCCTTCGGCTGGTCGCCGACCAGCCGGCATCATTCGTCCGGAGTCACCAGTGTTTGGACCATCTGGCACCCCCATCCCGAAGGGGAGCCGTTTCCGTCGCGGGTAGGGTAACCGCGCTGGCAAAAGACTCACCACTCCTCGCGTTATCGATCATTCCGACCGCTGGCGGGGCCGATAATCCATTTCTGGAATGCCGATTCTGCTGATTCTGTGGACTGCAACGAGTCGATCATTTCTCCGGGTGATCCTGCGCCACACCGATTCCTCCTGGCCCTCCCCTGTGACTGGGACTAATGAGGCGTTGCGCGGGTCTGGCCGGAGGGATTGATGTTTTCGTTCCGCTCTCTCGGGGTCCGTCTCGCGTTCGGGCTCATCAGGATGGTCTTGGTGTCGGCGGTCGTGGCCCAGCCGCCCACCGCGGCCCCTCCCAAGAATGTTGGCCCGGCGGACAAATCCCCACCCGGCAAAGTGTCCGCCCCTCTCCCCCCACCCCCACCTGGGACGATTCTTCGGCCTGGGGAGAACCCGATCGATCTCGGAACCGCCCTCAAACTGGCCGGTGTTGAGAACCCCGACCTCCTCCTCGCTCGCGAGCGGATTGCCGAGATCGTGGCCCAGCGACAACTCGCTGTCGCCCAACTCCTTCCGAACCTCAATCTCGGGACCAGTTTCGATTCCCACAACGGCGTCCTCCAGCAGTCGACCGGGAACATCCTGAGCGTCAACCGCAGTTCGATGTACTTCGGGCTCGGGGCGAGCGCGGTGGGGTCCGGAACGGTGAACATCCCAGGTCTCTACTACAACCTAAATGTTGGCGAGGCGTGGTACGGATTGCTGATCTCCCGGCAGCGGGTCCGGACGGCCGAGTCTGTCGCGGCCGCGGTGCAGAATGACACCTTGCTGCGGGTCTGTCTGGCCTACCTCGATCTACTTCGTGGCGACGGCCGGCGGGCGATCGCTGCGAAAAACCGCGGAGAGGCGGCCGAGGTCGCCCGGCTCACCGCTGAGTACGCCAACACGGGCCAGGGGCGGAAGGCTGACGCCGACCGGGCCTCGGTTGAACTCCGCCGCCGAGACATCGAGCTGACCCAGGCCGAGGCCGACACCTTGACGGCATCCGCGCGGCTCTGCCAGCTACTTAACCTGGACCCAACGACTCGCCTCAAGCCCATCGACGGATGGGTGGTCCCCGCGCCCATCGTCCCGGATCCGATTCCGCTCCCGGAGTTGCTCGCGATTGCTTTGCTGCAGCGCCCGGAACTGGCGGCCCGTCGGTCCGAAGTTCGAACCTCGCTATACGAACTCTCGCTGGCGAAGGTTCTCCCATTCGCTCCGAACGCGATACTGGGATATAGTGCGGGGGGGTTCGGGGGTGGGAGCAATCTGATCAGTCAACCCGGTGGATTCATCAATGGGAGTGGCCAGCGGGTCGAGGCCCCGGAGTTCGGGGATTTCAGCGGCCGCAGCGACCTGGATGTGGTCGTGTACTGGACCTTTCGCAACATGGGGGTCGGGAACCTGGCGCTCATTCGGGGGGCCGATAGCCGGGTCCGACAGACCCGGCTTCGAGAATTGGAGACGCTCAACACGGTCCGGGCCGAGGTCGCCGAGGCCCACGCCCGGGTGGCCGCCCGGTTCCTCCAGATCGACGCCGCCGAACAGGCCACGCGATCCAGTGGTGATGCCTACACCGAAGACCTGACCAGGATCCAGGGCGGGAAAGGGCTGCCGCTGGAACTGGTGGATAGCCTCCGGATACTGAGTCGGTCGCGGTACGAGTATCTGGATACGATCATCGATTACAACCGAGCGCAGTTCCAACTCTGGGTGGCGCTGGGCCGACCTCCCGCGAACGCCCTGGCCCGACCGGTCCCGCCAGATCTCGTCCCCCGGCCGGTGATCGAGGTTCCGCCTGGGCCGCGCGTCTTCCCCGTGCCCCAGATGCTCCCCGCCCCGATCCCGATCAAGCCTTGACCGTCTCACCTGCGCGGAATCGTGAAAGCGGAAAGGATCGGGAGATCCGGCATGGCGCGATCAGGGGATGGGTATCGGCAACTCAGGCAGTCGCCAGGGAATGACCTACCACGATCATGGTGNNTTTCTCTCACCAACTGCCTCAGACGGAGGATGGCCTTCGGCATCCACCTGGGCATCGCTACGCTGCTCGGGTGCGGCTGCCAGTCGACGGATTACGCGCCCACTCTTGCCCTCTCGCCCCCCCTTACACCAGACGCCGAGTCCCGGGCCGCGGGTCCAACCGTCCTCCCGGTCGCGACGGCAGCCTCGCGTGACACCCAGCAGGGCGGAAGGATGCTCGCGGGTACACTGGTGCGAGTGGGTGCGAGCGGTTCACCCACCGGCGCCAACTCCGAATCGGACCTGGCATCGCACCAACCTGCCGACATCATGATGTCAGCCGCCCAGTTTGTTGCCCCCCGGGGATCATTTCCCCTCACTGGTTCGGAGGACACCATCGACCTCGGGATCGCCCTGCGGCTGGGCGGGGTGGACAACCCGACCATCAATCTGGCCCGGGAGCAAATCCGGGAGGCACTGGCCGGGCAACTCACAGCGCGGTCGCTCTTGCTCCCGAGTGTCAACATTGGCGGAAACTATCACTACCACAACGGACCCGTCCAGGCATCGTTCGGCCAGATTCGGTATCTGACGACCCAGAACCTGGACCTCGGATTCGGAGCGGGGGCGGTAGGGGGAGCCACCGTGGCTTATCCCGGAGTGCGATTGTTCGCGCACCTCGGAGATGCGGTGTATGAGCCGCTCGCAGCGCGGCAGCGAGTGGCTGCTCGCCGATCGGACGCCCAGGCCACCCAGAACGCGATCCTGCTGGAGGTCGTGTCCGCCTACCTGAGCCTGGTTGGGGCGGAAGCCCAACTCGACATCCTGCGTCGGGGGGAGGTGGATCTGGCCGAGATCCTCCGGCTGGCCAGAGCCTACGCCCAGACCGGGCAAGGCCGTAAAGGCGACGCCGACCGGACCGCCGCCAACGCCGATCTGCTTCGTCGCCAGATTCGCCAGGCCGAGGAAGAAGTCGAGGTCGCCTCTATCCGGCTGTGTCGGCTGCTCAACCTCGATCCGTCCAACCGACTTCGCACTCCGGGGGGACCGGTCGACCTGTTCCGTCTGATCCCCGAAGACGCCGATGCCGAAGCCCTGGTGGCCGGAGCCATCCAGGCGCGGCCAGAGTTGTATGCCCGGGTGGCCCAGATCCAGGAGGCTCAGGTCCGGGTCCGACAGGAGAAGGTCCGACCATTTGTACCGACCGTCTCGATGGGGTGCAGTAGCGGGCTCTTTGGTGTCACCCAGAATAGCCCCGAATTCACACCAATCAAGGGGCGAACAGACATCGATGTGTATGCGGTCTGGAACATCCAGAATCTGGGATTTGGTAACCTGGCCAACGTCCGGCGGACCCAGGCAGTGGTTGGGGAGGCGATCGCCAGCTACAGCGGCACCCTGAATCAGGTTCGACGGCAGGTCGTCGAGGCCCTCGCCGAGACCCACGCAGCGGCTCGTCAACTGGAAATTGTGAGACCGGCACTCTCGACCGCCGAGGAGGGTTTCCGACTGGAGATGGAGCGAATCCAGGGAGACCTGTGGCGACCGATCGAGGTNNAGCTACAATCAACTGGTCCAGGCCCGACAGGAATTCCTGCGGGCGGTGATCGCATTCGATGTGGCCCAGTTCCGGCTCTTCGTTGCGGTTGGGAGGGATCCCGGACAACACCCATGACCCGCAGAGGCTGTCGTATCCACGGAAAGACGATTGGACG
>PLDW01000214.1 GCA_003136315.1 Gemmataceae bacterium
AAGCCTGTAGAGACCAATGCCAGTCGGGTGGGGTCCTCCACGTCCTACGCCCGGTAGGACGTATCGAACCCGCACCCGGCGGTCCTGGCAACCCCAAACGGGCTACCGAGAACGCTGGACAGACATATTCATACACGGTATATAAAGGTCGTTGAACTAAGCCGCTGCGCGGCAGCCAAATCTCTTCTCGGTTCTCTCTCACCAGCCCCTGCTTCGGCCCTTTCTCAAGCCGCTCTTGTCCTGCCCAGGGCGGATAGCTCGTCCCTCCCTTGACGCCACGGTTGACCTCCCCATCGACGACATGTCGTTCATTCTGGATCGCCCTGACCTGTCCCCGCACGGTCAGGTTGTATCGCCGCTTCTGGGTATCGAGGTCTACACACGCACACCTACCCCGTGTCATCCGGGGGCAGGTCCGGGGGACGATGACGGAGGCGGTTTTTGCCGCCGTACCAGTCCCTAACCCGGAGTGAACGATGGCCCCCTTACGGCAGCGGATGATCGACGACATGCGGATGCCGAACCTGTCTACCAACACCCAGGACGCCTATGTCCGGGTGGTGGCCATGTTCGCCAAACACTTCCACCGCTCCCCCGATCAACTTGGCCTGGACCACGTCCGCGAGTACCTTCTCCTCCCGATCCGCAGGAAGGTGGCGTGGAGTACCTATAACGTTGCCCGCTGTGCTTTGCATTTCTTCTACCGTGTCACCCTCAAGACGGACTGGTCGCCCGGTGAGATCGTCTGCGCCAAGCCGCCCAAGCGGCTACCAGTGATCCTTAGCCGGTTCGAGGTCCACCGATTACTCGCCGGGGCCGGGCGGATCAAGACCCGGGCCATGTTGACCACCATTTACGCCACCGGGGTACGAGTGTCCGAGTTGGTCGGGTTGAAGGTGGCTGACATCGACCGCCAGCGGATGACGATTCGGGTCCGGGAGGGGAAAGGACGCAAGGACCGCTACGTCATGCTGTCGGAGAAGTTGCTCGGCGTTCTCCGCGAATACTGGTGTGCCCACCGCCCGGCCGACTGGCTCTTCCCCGGAGACGACCCGGGGCAGCCGCTCACCCGGCGGGCGGTCCTGACCAGCTGCCGGGCCGCCGCCGAGCGTGTTGGGTTGACCAAACCCGTCACCCCGCACACGCTTCGACAAGCCTTCGCCACCCACCTGCTTGAAGATGGTGTCGACCTCCGCACCATCCAGGCATTACTCGGCCATCGCAGTACCGGAACCGGAATTGCCCAAAGTGCCAGGCCGCGGCCCGCGCGGCCTGGCTGGAGCGACAGGAGGCCGACCTGCTCCCAGTCGAGTACTTCCACGTCGTGTTCACCTTGCCCGACGCGATCGGCCCGGTGGCCTTGCAGAACCCACGGCTGGTGTACGGGGCGTTGATGAAGGCCGCCGCGGGAAGCTTGATGGCACTGGCTGCCGACCCGCGGCATCTCGGGGCCGAGATCGGGTTTTTGATGGTGCTGCACACCTGGGCTCAGACGCTCACCTTGCACCCCCACGTCCATTGTGTGATACCCGGCGGCGGGCTCACACCCGACGGGCGATGGGTGTCGTGCCGCCCAGGCTTCTTCTTGCCGGTGAATCCACTGAGCCGGTTGTTCCGGGGGAAGTTCCTGGCGGCCCTCACCGACCTTCACACCCACGGGCGGTTGACTCTGGCGGGCGACCGGCAGGAACTGACCGACCCGGGGCGGTTCGCCAAGTGGATCGACGAACTGCAGGGGGACGGACTGGGTGGTGTACGCCAAGCCGCCATTCGGAGGCCCGCAGCAGGTGCTGAAGTACCTGGCCCGGTACACCCACCGGGTGGCCATCTCGAACCATCGGCTTGAGGGCATGGACGACCAGACGGTCTCGTTCCGGTGGAAGGACTACACCGATGGGAACGCGTCAAAGGTGATGACAGTCGATGGGGTCGAGTTCGTCCGCCGGTTCCTCCAGCACGTCCTGCCGACCGGATTCGTCCGGATCCGCCACTTCGGGTTGTTGGCCAATCGTTGCCGGGACGAGAAATTGGCCCGATGCCGGGTCCTTCTGGGGACCGCGGCGTCGTCGATGCCGACCGCCGGTCCCCCAGACGAACCACTCCCCGAAGTCGTTATCGATCACGCTGTCGACCGCATTATGGATGTAGCGGTCGAATCCCAGCAATGCTGCCCGGCGTGCGGGACGGGGCGGATGGTGGTCGTGGAGACGATTCATCGCTCGCCGCCGGGGCTGGTCAGCTCGCCAACGGCGAGCGACACCTCGTAGGAGGCACCGCGACGAAGAACGCGAGTCGAACTTCACTCCCCATTCGGCCGGAGCCGTGGGAGGTATGCGCTGGAGGGTGGCATCTGGCGGTGTTGGCCGTTGGGCGGTGACGAACCCGATGAGGCGGGGGGGGCGAGGCATGGGTACGACAGGTCTGGATGCGGTCAGTGTGGGTGGGACACGTCTGGAAGCGTCACAGGTACGGGGAGGCGGGATCGATTCAAAACCCATAGCCCCCTGACGCGGCTTCGTTCAACGAGTTTTATCCATCGTGCTCGGGCTCCTTGCGGGGGAAGCCCACTTTTACGCCCGCACGACGGATACAACCCTCTGCGATATGCACCCCTAAACATCAGACCGTCCGGGAACGTCCGCCCTGGCAGCGGTAGGACTTTGATTGACAACCGCGCCGAGATTCAGCGTTACCCCCGGATTAGCTCGTCTGCCACCTCAAACAGCAGTTGAGCCCCGCGGAACGGGACAGGCTTGGGAAGAGGCCGGGGGTTCGCCAGAACCCAGCAGACCGGCACCTCGGTCCAGGGGTTGAGCCGGATGGCCCGGGACGAGGTCGGGCTGACGCAATCGACCACGTCCACCACCCCCACGACGGCCCCGGTCACCAGTTCCTCCCACGGGGGCAGGTCAACCTCGTACAGCGCTTTCCAGTCGAGCTTCTTCTCCCGATCGTAGCTCGCCCGACTCTTGCTGGCATGGATCAGGAGCGGCCCACGGTGGCGGGTCTGCCAGGTGCGGTTCTTCGACGATAGATGGTCGACCCTCAGAGGGGTAAGTATCGCCGAGTTTCTCACAATGCGGGTGATCTTTGAACGAGTGTGAGCCTGGAGAGCGGCTTCACCACCTCACTTGGCCGAACCTCGCCCCGCTCCATGCTCGTCGAGTAACCGATCCAGCGGACCTTGCGGTGACAGCGAGCATTTGGAGTAAAATTTTTTACTCCTCTCTCCGGACGACCAAATCGAAACTTGGGGCGGGGGGCTGACTGAGGATTGTAGGGTATCCGGAAAGCATCGAGGGGGGAGTGAAATTGGCAGTTGCTGCTCTGACAGGCGTCAACCCGGAGCGCTAAAAGGTGAGCTGAATCGCTGGCCCAATCCTCTCGCACACGTTCGCCGAACCACGGGTTGGTCCGATCCCCCTGTAGGGCATAGCCGACCCCAAGTCTGGCGACAACAATGGCCGTGGTGGGTGACATATCCGACCTGCTTTCGGGGTGACATATACGACCTGCTTTCGGCACGGTAACGAGTCACGGCGATGTTACTTTACGTTCGAGGATGTGCGCAGGCCGGGGTGACGTGGCCGACTTCATCTCGTTCAGACTGTACCCGAACGTCGGCCGGCCCTGGTCGTTAGCCCCTCAGTTTCCGTCACGGCCACTCCTTCCCGAGCAACAGGTCGACCACAACGCAGCCTCGGCTATGCAACCCACTGCCGCGGCAGTGGGCCAGCAGGTCCTCGTCCGTACACCCGGCGTCCTCCAGGGCGTCGGCAAGGATCGGCAGGCGGTCGAATGCTGCGTCGGCATCGATCCCGCGGGCCACCGCGACGACGGTCGAGGTGAGCCAGGATGGCTCCGCCGCCGGGCCGCTGGGTGGGTTGTTCGGACCTGGGGCGACACGCTGCTCCTCAGTGAACATCGGCTGGAGGGCGGCTTCCAGCCTGAGCCGCCACCCGGTGGCGTCCTCGCCCACTCCCGGGTACTCGGCCCGAAAAGTGACCCAGTCCACCCGCCGGTAACGGGTCAGCCCGGCCGACGTCTCTGGCAGAGGGCCTGCCTGCCCCCGCTGCCAGGTCGCAGCCAGGATGGCAAATGGGAGGCGAAACCGTTCGGCCAGGAGGACAGCATCGTAGAGGTCTTTCCCCTGCGGGTAGCTGTCATTCCTCAGCCAGATGAGCTTCCAGGCCAGCGACTGGGCAGGGCTGGCTGTGCGCAGTAACACGCACCCGCCGTCCGCGGCTGGGACCGACACTCGTCGCGCCGGATCAGACAGCTCCTCTCCGAAGACCACGTCCACCTGGATCGCCCCGCCGGGCAGTCCGTCCGACCGCCAGGGAAACACCACCCGCCGTCCAGGTGCCCGCTCGTACGTCCAGATGTCGTCTGTCGCCACACCCGCTCGGTCGAACACCACGCCAGCCGGTGCCGGCCTTGAGAGCACGGCCGCAGCGATCCCGTCGAACATTTCGACCGCTGCCGGGTCGGTCAGTTGGGTAGTGGGTGTATCGGCCACCCAATCCAGATCACCTGGCTCCCGGGCGGCGGCCCCGAGCCAGGCCCGGAGCAACCGGCTACCTCGGAGAATCAACCGGTCTCCCCAGGTCGACTCGGCAATGGCCCGCAGAACATGGTCGGTGGCCTGACGGCGCAGGCCCGCCCATCTCTGCCAGTCGTCTGGGTTCGGAAACGACGGGTCGCCGGCGCGAAAGGCCCGCCGATAGTGCCTGAGTGCCGGGTCGAACAGTCGGGACCGGGCAGCCCCAGCTCCAGCGACGCTTGGACCGAATGTCTCCGGCCATCCGGGGCCGGTCGGTATGGCCGACTGGGACGGGGTCAGTGGGGCATCAGCTGGGGCCGGTTGGCCGAAAAGAAGTTGCCAGAGCTGGCTCATGTTGCGCCCCCGTGGTCAAGCCACCCGGCATCGACGCCAGGGGCGGTGTCGTGGATCACATACTCCTGCTCGGTCGACAGGATCGCGTACCCGTCGGCCGCCAGGTCAGCAAGCAAGGCGTCCAGCCGACGACAAGCCGTCGTCCGGCCAACAGCGTGGCAACGCTGTGTGACAAACCGCTCGGCCTTCCCATCGGCCCGCACCCGGCGGGCGTTTCGAGACAATCGGGCAGTGTGCCGAACGACGAGCGAGGTTACTTCACCGAGGTCGTCGTCCGGGTCGAGGAGGAGTTTGACGTGGTGCTCAAAGTACCGGCCTGGTTGGCGGGCCGCGTCTGCTTCCGTGACCGGTACACCCTCATTCTCCGGGGCGGCCTCGATCTTCACTCGGGAGACGACGTACCCGTCGGCCGCCAGCCTGGTCGTCAGGTCCGCAGCCTCAGCCAGCTCCCCGCACAGGTCACTCCGGCCCCGGCGAGTAACCATTGGCTGGGACGGTACGAGACCGCGGTCCAGTACGATAAGGTGGAACTTCAGCCTGCGGGCCTCGGCCCAGACGCCGAGGCTGTCGAGCCGGGCCGGATCACCCGCCCGGACGGTGATATGCGTCTCGAACTCGCCCGCGAAGTTTATCACCGGATCACCTCTTTGGTTCGTTTCTTTGTGTGCTACACGTCCTCCGGATCTGCGAGCCCTAGCCGGGCTGAGACCACAGGGTCGGCTGGAACATAGACCCGCTCCTGCGGGGTAACCAGGGCGGATACCCCGTGGGCCGCCAAGGCGAACCGCTGCTCGGTCACGAAGGTGGTCAGGTCGACGACCTCCACCAGCTCCCGTTGGCCGAACGCCCTCAAAATCTCGCCTCGCAGCCCGAGTTGGATCGCCCGGCGGTCCAGCTTCGCCCCAGATGGGTGGTGGTCGGGGTCGAACTGGAGTCGCACCTCGGACCGGCCGACCGCCTCGGACCAGTCTTTCTGGGTGGGGTACAGATCGCGGTCCCAGCTCGACGGCACGGCCTGGATGAGGAGCGAGTCGAAGAACGCCCGCTGTAGCCGCAGGGCGAGCGTGACCTCCTGGTTCTCCTTGGTCCCCCAACCGGAGCGGTACATCATCCACAGGAAGTTCGTCTTGATCCAACTCATCCGGGCGTAGTTGAAGTCTCCACCAAACGCTCCGTGTTTGGTCGCGAACCGGCCGATTGCCGGATTGTACGCCTGGTACACGACCACAGTCTGGTTGTCGAACTGGGCGAGGATGTGCCGGCCCTGCTTCGGCCAGGCGTTCAACTGCTCCGAGTATGGCTCAGTGACCAGCACGCTCATCCCTCCACCGCGACCACCCGGCCGACGACTGCCGTGGCGTCCACCCATCCGTTGATCTTGCCCAGGTTGTTCCCGATCAGCAGCCGGCCGTCTCGCGCGTCCTTGACCAGATGCAAGAGAAACCCGCCCTTCCAGGCGACCAGGACGACATCATCGACCTGGACATCCATCGGGTCAACCGGGGCCAGAGTGACCAGTTCCCCGCTCTCGATACGCCCCCGCATCGAGCCACCGACCGGCCGGACCTGGACCGCCCGGCCCTCGGCGAGTTCCTTCCTGGCATCGTTCACCCATCCCATCTTGGCCCCCTGCGGAGGTCAGTCCGCTTGCGACCAGCACGCCACCCGTCCCGCAGCCATGACGTTCCGACAACCCATCGCAGGCGTCGACTAATTGACGCACGACACCCGGTGCGGGTTCGGGCCTCGGGGGGGTATACTTCTTCTGGGTGGTCGAGGACGCGTGGATTATTTCGTGGCCCCCATCATGATGAGCGGATACCCTCACCTGCGTTCCCTTGGTGTCGCGTTCCCCGTCGGGAGAGTGCCATGACCTGGAAGTACGTTGCAAGCCTGGTGGCGGTGTTCAGTTGGGTCGCGGCTGCCGGTGCGGCGGAGCCAATCGTGCGGTATGCGATTGTGGTCAAGAAGGACGTCGCGGCTGGCCCGTGGGGCCAGGTCGTCCGGTTCCTCGAAACGAAGCATCAGGGAAAGACCTTCGCGTACAGCACCTCCCCCGAGGACGTCCGCAAGGAAGTCGGGGCGTACCATCCGCGATACGTCTGCTTTGTCTGCCCGCCGACCGAGCACTTCCCAGACTTTGCAGTGGTGGCGAACAAGTTCTGCCGTACGCTCGACGACGACCCGTATGTCGATGCAATCTGGGGCATCCTGACCGGGTTCGACGAGGCCCACGCACTCGAACTTGCCAAGGCCGAGCCGATCGTGATCCGGCGAGCATTCACCAAGACCCTGGGTCCGTGGCTGAACTGGGTGCCGGAGGGAGACTACGTGACCGAATGGACTCGGGACCGCGGGGAACTCGGAGTGAAGAAGGTTGGGCAGGAGTTCGCAGTGAAGTCCGGTGGACCGACGACTGACGCAGACGATGCGCGGTACGTCCACAAGTTGATGGCCGAGGACCGGTATGACTTGATTATTGGCTCCGGGCACGGGGGGCACCACAACTGGCTGTTGATGTACCCGACCGGTCGGGGTTTTCTGACGGCCAAGGAGGGACAACTCCGCGTGACCGCCCCGGACGTGGACCTGCCGCTCGCGGCATCTCGGCCGAAGATCTACTGGGCAGTCGGCAACTGCCTGACCGGGGTCGTGAACTCAGGCCGTAACAGTTTCCGGGACTCCTACGCCTTGGCCTGGATGCGGAACGGCGCCAAACAGTATCTCGGGGCCGTTCAGTCGACCTGGTACGAACTCAACTGGAACATGGCCGACTGGTTCCTGAAGCAGGAAGGTCGATGGACGTTTGCCGAGTCGCTGTTCCTGCTCCGCCAATGGTCCCACTATTTGCTGGCCGAGAACCTGGTGACGGGCAGGGACCGTCAGGGGACGATGTTTACGGATGAGATCTTCGTCCTGTACGGTGACCCGGCCCTCGACGCTCGGGTCGAGAAGGCCCGCGAGCCAGCCTTGACTGAGACGCTGGACATCCGGGAGACCGGGGACAAGGACGTGGTCCGGATGACCTACCGGGTGAAGGTGAACTTCGTTGGGGAAGGGAACAAACGGACGGCCGAGAAGTTCGGCGGGTGGCGAGTGTTCAGCTACCTGCTGCCGTATCAAGTGAGAGACGTGAAGGTTGAAGAGACTGACTTCGCAAAGGTCGTCTGCCCGGGGGAGACGCTTATCTGGGACGCTGGCAAGGGACTGACGAGCGGCGACGTGCGGCAGGTCCGGTTCACCGCCCGGCGGTTGAGGGACTGACGAGCGAGTGTCCGCATTCAAGGCGACTGCGGTTGCGAGCAGCCTCCACGAGCAAGGTTCAAACCTACAACCTGCCAGTTTGCAGACCATTAATTGTGAACCCCTCCACGCAGATACCAAACAGGTTCCTCACCCGCAGGGTTACCGCACTATAAAGTCTTTATGCAGCCTAGAGCTACGGTGGCCAAGCACTCATTTTCCAGGATCACTCGCCGTAACCCCATACCTTCCAAGGAGTTCGTACTGCGGGAACTGTGGCAGAGAGCTGTGTTATTCGGTTCACATTAAGCGGAGTTACAGGACCAGTCCAGAGCTGCCAAGGCGAAGGGCTTGCTTGATCTACTTGGAAAGCGAGTTACCCTGGAATTCCTTGAGGTGGGATTAATCGTAGAGCAAGTGCAGGTCCGGCTGACGTATCTCCTACCACCATCGAGCGTGCAGCCTTTGACTCCAATTGCACCAGAGTAAACGATCCAACTATTATCGTAATAACAGGAAGGAGATGAAGTAAAATATTTGACCCCAATTTTTCCGTTCTGGTTGGGCGACACCGCAGGCGGGCTGTGGGTGGCGTTCAAGGCACTGGCGATGCATACCACGGGACGGCCGGGGCTTATGTCCTTGGGCAGGCGTCGTGCCTTCAGAAGTTCGTGGAGGGGGAACTCTGCGTCGAACGTCCCGAGCCGTTAGAGGGCAACGTGGTGCCCTGGAATGCCGACCCATACTGGATGTGCGACGGCGCGGCGGTGGTGGAGTACAAGGGCGACCGGATGGAGGAGCCCATCCGGTCGCGGGAGTGGAAGCTGGCGAACTTGTGGCATGTCGGAGGGCGGATGCAGGTGTGAGTGAATTGATGACCAGTCAGCAGTCACATCCACCGACGCAGCCAAATCGCGTGTTCGCAGCTTCGGTCGGGCAGACCTCAGCGCGCGGGACCAAAGCCGAAAACGAGGCCGGTAACATATATCGACCCTCAACACTCTGCCCTCTCAGCCGTTCGTCGTTCGAGGTGGGACGAAGGCGTTTTCCGACACCCACGTTCGCGATACAGTCTCAAGAATTACCCAAGAGAACTGAACTACTCCTACTTTCCGTGCTTGCACTGGCAAATCGGCATGACTCGAGAAAAACGGGGATCATCGAACACTCCCCATAACCGTAGCATTCGAAACCGGCGATTTTTTTCGGGCTGCCTTGCCATCGGTGGGCAATTACACTGGAAACGCCCCGGTCGAGCGAGGATAGAAAATGTCCCAACTGCTAAAACGTCTGCAACACTCTATTTTGGAGGATCAGCCAGACGTGGACCTGATCGCGGCGTTCGTTGCAAGGCGCGACAACGATGCTTTCGCTGCTTTGGTCAACCGCTATGGTCCTTTGGTCTGGAGCGTCTGCCGTCGGCAATTGAATAACAGCACGAAGGCCGACGACGCCACGCAAACAACTTTCTTGACACTGATTCGCGAGGCACGACGTGTACAGCCTGAATTGCTGGCGTCGTGGCTGGTTTGCGTCGCACGCCGCACCTGCAGGAAAACCCAGCTCGCCGAAGCCCGCCGGCACCGACGCGAATCGAGATCGACACTCGCGAAAACCACTGCCCCCGAGGCGGAACTGAGTGTGCGTGAGTTGCTCGAGCTGCTCGATGAGGAATTGCTTAACCTGCCAACTCATTATCGCTCGGCATTGCTGGCTTGCTACTGGAAAGGACTGTCTCAAGCTGAAGCAGCACGCCAACTTGGCACGAGCAGTGCCGCGATAAAAGGTCTCCTCGAACGCGGCCGCGCGAAACTGCTCGATCGCCTTTGCCGGCGTGGTCTGACTGCTGACGTCGCATTACGCGGCCTTCTGGCGGCACCTTTGGCCCTCGTAGCGCTCCCTGAGAATCTCTACTCGCAGACGATTGCATTGGCCTCCATCTCAACACCAGTGGAGGTATCATGGCTGCCGTCGGTGAGTTTATCGCTCGGGGTGGCTGGCGGTGCCTTGGCGATTGCGCTCGGTGTGGGACTTATGTTGCCAGGGGCTGAGCCACCCGCACCGAGCACGGACAATTCTGCCAGGGCGGAAGCCCCACCTGCGCCGCTGCCAATGGCCAAGGTCGTGGACGACGACCCGCTGCCAGACAAGGCCTTGCTGCGTCTCGGCAGTCAACGCTTCAAGCATCCCAATTCCGCGCATGAACTAGCTCTCTCTCCTGATGGCAAGTTCCTGGTGACGTCTGGAAGTGGTCAGATGATCATTGGATGGGAAACCGCCACTGGGAAAAAACTCTGGGACTGCAACGATCAGTCGCAGATGGGGAGCAGCTCTGCCGGAGAACGACTATTGGCATTTGCCCCTGACGGTAAGCGGTTTCTCGCTCCCATGGGTAATCCGAATTCCTTCATGTTCGTGAACGTGGCGAATGGCGGACAAGAATGGTTGCACCTGAAAGGCGAAACAGAACGGAACCGACCCACGGCAGTCGACGTCTCACCCGACGGTAAATCCCTGGCCATCGGCACATCCAATGGTGTGTTTCTCACCGATCTCCAGGGTACGGTTCTTCATAAGATCGCCCATCCAGGGCCTCAAAACCAGCCGTTCAAAGGTTCCGATCGGTTACTGTTTGGGGGCGATTACAGTTTTGCGCGTTTCTCGCCGGATGGAAAGTCGCTCGCGGTCGTCACAAGCGATCTGCCCAAGGCCCTGCGTTTTTACGATCCGGTCACCGGCAAGGAGCGGAAGCGAATCGAGCTCACTGCCTACCTGGTACGGGGGTGTGCGACATGGTTTGCGAC
>PLDW01000124.1 GCA_003136315.1 Gemmataceae bacterium
CGAGGCTCCTGCCGAGCTGCACTACCCTCACGCTCGGCAGGAGCCTCGCCCTCCCGTTAGACCGATGTTTGCTCCTGGAATGTGACAGCCTCTGCGGGTTCCTGTATAAGAAGGAAGGGGGAGCAAGAGGGCGATATGAGTCCACTCTGCCTCACAGTAGAGGGATTTTGTCCGGTGGTCCTAAGAGCAATAGCGTTGCACGAGAAGGAATGAGGGGAGAAACATTGATGCAAGTCCCTTGCCCACAGTCGGTCGAATGCGGCTTTCGCTCCTCATGCTCTGGTATTGGATCGAGCACAAGACCCACCATGCCCCCCTTCGAAAGGGGTTAGGGGGGTGAATTGACCATATCAATCAACCTGACACTCATTGATGCGCTGTTCCTGACCGGCGACTTCAGTCGCCGGGTGAGCTGATACGTACCCGGCAACTGACGTTGCCGGTTCGCCTGTTGGCTACCGGGTCACGCGACTGGCCATCCAGGCCAGCAGAGAAGCCGCGATTTTGTCCGAGGGCTCCCCGTGAACCCGACCGCACCGATCAAGATCACCGTCACCAATATCGGGGAGTACATCCGTCATCGTTCCTGCGATCGGCAGTTCCATCTCACTGTGAATCACGCCCGTGAGGTGGGTCCGCTCCCCTTTTTCGATCGCCTGCTCACCACCCTCGACCCAGTGCTGGCGATTGTCGGACAGAAGCGGGAAGACCAGTGGGAGGAAGAACTCACAGCTAACGGATTCCTCGACCTTGCTGCCGATTTGCCGAAAGGGAAGCGGGGGCAAGTCACCTGGGCCGATTTCGCAGCGAAGTTGCAAGGGCTGACTCCGGGGACGTCCGTGTACGCCCGTCAGGTCGCCGTTGGGGGGCTGATCGGAGCCTTTAGTGTTTATGGGCTCATCGATTACATGCTTCTGCGGTGGGAGGCTGGCCGCCCCGGGTTGTGGATTGTTGAGTGTAAGGCCAGCCGCCGCGATCGGACCTACCACCGCATCCAGGTGACGGTTTACCGAATGTTGCTTTGTGGGATGCTCGGCGGAGCCCCGATCCTGGTGGCAGGTGAGCAGATACCGGCCGACCGGATTGAATGTGTTGTCGCCCGGATCGATGAGCGACAGAACACCAACCAGTCGATCCTGGCCCTCCCTCCACTCGACCTGGCGGCCGAGGAGGCCGACATCACGCGCTTACTGGCGTGCGGCGGGAGGCTGGATTTGGCCGCCTCGCTGCCGCTCGCCGAGATTGGTTACCAGCTCGATACGAAGTGCGATGGGTGCAGCTACAACGTCCACTGCCTCGCCGAGAGTGCCCGGCTACGTCGCCCGGAGTTGATCGGCCTCGATCCGGTCAACGCCCGGATGCTCCGTGCCGCGGGGCTCACCACCATCGACCAGTTGGCCCATCCGCCCCTGTTTGATCCCCGTATCGAGAACCTCAGTCGAGATCCCGGCTTCAGCGAGAACCTCGACCTGCTCCGCCTCCGGGCGATGGCCCGTCGGCACACACTGCCGGGCGGCAAAGGGACGGCCGGGGAGTTCGATGTCGAACCGATCCCGAACACCGGGGTCGGCCACCTTCCCACTTATGAGATGGGGGGAATTCGACTTCTGCGCGTCTATCTCGTGGTCGACTACGACTATTCCGAGAACCGGATCGGAGCGTTGTCCGCCCACGTCACCCGTAGCACTGGCCGCCTTCACACCGGATTTGCCGACACCCCGCTCGGGCGGCGACCCGATCCCGTCGTCTGGGAGCAGTTCGAGACCGGGAAGGACTCGGCGGGTAAGCCGATTTACGAGGAGCGCCCGCTTCCCGGTGGGCAGGAGGTGGTGGCCTACAAGACGACCCCCTGGAAGGGCACGAACTACGCCGAGGACACCGCAGCCGAAGAGGAATTGATCCGGCGCTTCTTCGATCGACTCGTGGAACGAATCGGCCAGGAGGCCGGGCAGGAGCCTGTTCCGATCCACTTCTACGTCTGGTCGCAGGCCGAGATCCGGCAGTTGATCGAGGGATGCTGTCGGGCGGGACAGGGGCTTCTGGGACCGATCCGCCAGTTGTTCGGTTGCCGGGAAGGGTTGGAGCAGTTGATCTATTCGTGCCTCCAGGACGAGGTGGATCGGCGATTCGCTCTGGGCTGGACGGGTCGCGGGCTGGGTGTGGTTTCCTCACTGACATGGTTTGGCCGGCGATATCACTGGACACGATTGGTGGAGGACCAGGGGCTCGATCTTGATCACGAGTTCTCCCAGTCGGTATTCGATTTCAAGTACCCACTCGAAATCGATGCCGACGGCAACTGGACCAATGATGGCACAGGAACCCGGCACACGTTCGAGGTCCGGAGCCGCTTTTCGGACTCGCTCCCGGCCCCGTACTGGCACGCGGTGTGGGGCACACTCCCCGAACCCGGAGCGGTCGCCGATCCGCGGCTGCGCAGTGCGATCGAGCGATACCGGCGCGTGCGAACGCCCAATGTTCTGGAGGAATACCTGCGCGCACGGACCCACGCTCTCCGGTGGGTGGAGGAAGGGATTCGGCCGAAGAACGCCGAGATCCAGAAATCGCCACTCGCCATCGCCGACCTGCCGGCTTTTCACCTGAAGCGCGAAGGCGTGGCGCAATCGGCCACCGACTTTCTCCGTCTCGACCAGCACGTCCGAAAATCGAACTGGGTGGCCGAGCATCTTCTCCCGCCAGTCATACGGGTGCCGTTTGGGCGGACATTGCCGCTTCGTCAGGTCAAAGTGGGGGCGGACAAGAGTACGATCACCGGTGTGATCGATCTATTCGGATTCGGCGGCCTGACACCGGCGGATCTGGAGACACGATGCACATTCGCGGCCGGATCATTCGCTCGCCTGTCGCCGTGGAATGGAGATCCCAAGCAGGGGCAGACCATCAAGCAACTGACCTCGGCTCTTGGCCGCACCTGCGTGGTTCAGGAGATCAACTGGACGACCGGGCGAGTGACACTGGACAGCATGTACGCGGAGGAGGACCGCTACCTTCTGTCGAGTGGAGCAAGCCGTAAGTCCGAGATCCTGTTCGAGCGGGGGTTCGCAACACTGGACGAGAACGTATCCGACTATGTCTCCGGGCGAGTGGACGATCGACTCCAGCAACCAAGTCACGTTTTCGCCTGGCTCGATCCGGTCAACCCGCACCCTCCAGCTAAAAGCCCAACACTCTCTCCCGCCGTCAGTGCGGCTCTCCGCGAGTTGCTGGATACATTCCCGCTGCCACCGGGAAACCGTGCCCCTGCCTCCCCCGACCAGGCCCGAGCGGCAGTGGAGGGACTCGACACCCGGATTCAACTCCTCCAGGGACCGCCAGGCACAGGAAAGACCACCACCACCGCGCTGGCGGTTCTGGTCCGGATTCTCGCCGGATGCCGACCCGGCGACACCGTCCTCATATCCGCCCACACGCATACCGCCCTGGACAACCTGCTGGAACGTATCGACCGTTACCTCGCTCCGTTCGCCGGACACGCTGCAGCGGCGGGCCGACCGCTCCCTGCAATCAAACTGATCAAGGTTCACACCAACGACCCAACCCAGCACCGGGTCGGAGGGGCCGTCGAGAATCTGCCGGTGGGCATCCTGGGGACGAAGAAGAAGCTGACCGAGCTGACCACCGGGGCTGTCCTCGTCCTCGGAGGAACGACAGCGGGACTGCTCAAGCTGGCGGCCACGCTGGGCAAGCTCAAGAGCTTCAACGGGGGGGCGGGGCTGGTGGGGTCGCTCCTGGTGGTGGATGAAGCCTCGATGATGGTGTTCCCGCACTTCCTGGCGCTGGCAACATTGGTCGCAGCGAACGGCCAAATCATGCTGACGGGCGACCACCGCCAGTTGGCTCCGATCACGGCTCACGACTGGGAAATGGAGGACCGCCCCCCGTCTGTGCTCTACCAGCCGTTTGCGAGTGCCTACGATGCGGTGCGACGAATCATCGAGAAAGTGGATGATTCGGGTCAGCGAGTCGTCCCACCGGAGGCCGCGCAGTGGTCAGCGCTCCGGATGACATTCCGACTTCCGCCAGTGGTCCGGGAGTTGATCGCCAAGATTTACCGCGATGATCAGATCGAACTGACCGGACTACCCCGGGAGGCGACGATCAACCCAGAGGTGGGTGAATCGATCTGGGGGAACGTGTGGAAGTGGAATGTTGGGCTCTTCCTGGTGGTTCACGACGAGGCCGGATCGAAGCGGAGTAACGCGGTGGAACTCGCTGTAGTGGACCAACTCCTCTCGGCGGCCCCGCCACAGCCCGCAGGGTCGGTCGCCGTGATTACCCCCCACCGGGCACAGCGAAGCCTGTTGACCGCCCGCCTGACCGCCCATCACGGACCCGGCAAGCCGGTGGACGTGATTGACACAGTCGAGCGCCTCCAGGGCGGAGAGCGGCCAACAGTAATCGTCTCGGCGACGGTCAGCGACCCGACGGCAATCGAGGCGAACGTGGAGTTCATCCTGGATTTGAACCGCGCCAACGTGGCCTTCTCGCGGGTCCAGAACCGGCTGGTGGTGGTGTGCTCGCAGGTTCTGCTCAACCACATCCCGGCGGAGATCGAGCACTACCAGTCGGCGATACTGTGGAAGTCGCTGCGGGATCTGTGCAGCGACTTCGTGGCCGAGACCTGCGTGGAGGGGCATGTGGTGCGGTTGTACCAGCCGCCTGCGGCGGTGCGGAAGGTGTGACGCCGGCCTGCTTTGCTACGCGACAGGGTGGCCGGGGTTGAGTCCTCGAAACCCCGGCAGCCAGCCGAAAGCGACTCCCCCTCCGCGATTCCGATGATCAATCTCTCGTCCTGTCTATCCTTATGCGAGACCTCATTGCACAAGGGGGCGTCATCTGTTGGTCTTCCTTGGAATCGAACGGATGAGGCGTCGAGTGGGGTTTGCCGGGGTTTCGAAGACTCAACCCCGGCCACCCTGCCGTCTTGGTACTTTCGTTTCGGCAGACGGGGTGTTGGTAGGCCGATTCGAGGACACCCGATGCGACGAGGCGATCGAAGGACTGGTCCGACGGCACGGACCGGTGTTTATAGGCTATGATCTATTACGCCACAAGTACGAAAATTAGAGAAGTGCGAAAAAAACCTTGAACCTTGCGGAAAACCTGCCAGTATGAGAATTGGGTTTTAACCTTTAATACAGGGGGGATGATGCTTCCCGGAAACTATCAGACGTATGCCGTGAAAGCTGGACCACTACCGCCACATTTGAGGGACAAAATTGATTTGGGAATTATCAGATACGACAGGGAATTCAGTGTGGGTGATACGGTTCCAATCAACGGAAAAAAAGGTCTGGTGAAGGAAATCAACCACCCCGATTCAGGGAGGAACCCCCCACCCGTTCTTTACAAGACGTTCAACAGAGAACCAACCCCACCAACCGAAATTTATGTAGAACTGATTGATTGAAACGACTGAACCCCTCAAGCGGTGGGAAAACTCGGAATTCCGTACGATTCCCAGGAATTCCGTAAGTTGAAAGGGGCGAAGCTCCTTGAAACGAGAAGGGAATTCTAAAAAGATAGAACCAAGGTTCTCGTGAGGGTTTCCAATGGCAAGTAAGCACACATTTGAGCAATGGGAACGGGATGACGTTTCAAACATCATGGAAATGTGTAATCACATTGAGCGTTCCTATTCAAAGCTTCCCGAAGACGTGAGGAAGACGCTTCCACCCGCTTATTATTCGTTCAAAGGCTTCGACGAGAACGATCCGAGTGAAAGCAGATACAACCAGATAAGCAGAAATGGACGTCGATACGGAAACAGTAGCCATCAAATAATGATGCCCATTTACAGAAAGATGCTTGAACGATATACCTCTGAAATGAAAGCAAAAGAGTTCCTGACAGTTGAAGACATCTTGAAGCTTGTCGGATGAAAAAACCGGCGGGGCGGGGTGGCCGGGGNNTGAGTCTTCGAAACCCCGGCAGCCGGGCGAAAGCGCCGCCACCTCCGCGTTTCCGATGATTAATCTCTCGCACTGTCTATCCTTTTCCTTCGTAGAACGGATTCAATCCGCCCGTCTCGACCAAGTCCGGCTGCAACGTGTTCTTCCCCTCTTGCCAGTCAGCACTGGACCACTTCCAATCCTCGGCCCGTTCCACCAGGCCGCGCCGAACCGGATTGGAATGGATATAGTCGATCATAGCGAACAAGGTGTTCGATTCGACGATGTTGCGATCAAAGCCGCCGCCTGCTTGCCAGAAGCGGCGCTCCTGTCGTTGGCCCCGTTGAACCGTGATCTTGGCGAGCCATTCGGGCGCATTCACGCTGAGATACTGCACGGCCTTGTGACCCACAGGCTGTTTGATCGCTTTCAAGATAGCGGAAATGTCAAAGGGGTTTCGCCTGGGAAAGACGATCAGGTGAACGTGTTCAGGCATGAACACATAGGCCCAGAGAGAAAACTCCAGTTGTTGTCGGGAATGTTCGAGAGCGTCCGCAAGCCACTGGCAAGTCCGGTCTGACTGGAGGAACGGAATTCGGCGATAGCAGCAAAAGGTGAGTTCGTGCGCGTGGCCGGGTTCGTTGACGATGGGGCGGCGTCCCGAGCGTTGTGGCCAATCCATATGCGAGACCTCAATGCACAGGGGGCCATCAGAAGCAGGTCTTCCTTGGAATTGAACGGATGAGGCGTCTAGCGTCAAGCGGGGTTTGCCGGGGTTTCGAGGACTCAACCCCGGCCACACTGCCATTACCACCTTATAATTGCGCGGACGCGGTGGAACGGCTTTCGTATTGGCCGTCGAAGTAGCCGCCCAACGAGGGGCTTGGCATGGCAGAACAGAGTCATCCCGTTTCCACGCTCGATGCTGAACTCGAAGCGTGGCTCCACACCACCGACGACGCGGCTCGTGAAGTCATTGTCGAGGGCCAGGTGCCCCGGCGTCAGGTTCGATTCACGTTCGGCAACACGCAGCAACGTCAGGTGAACGAGGTGACCACCGAGCCGGGTGCCAGTCGTGCCAACGTCCTTCGCGGCCTCCAGGAGTTTCTCGCCACCCTGCTGGGCCAGACGCCGCACGTCCTCCAGACAGCCGGGGCGATCCCCGTCCGTGTGACACGCGATCAACTCCGCCAGGTGATGCGGCATCCGCTCGTGCGAGCCGTCCGCACCAATCGATTGAGCACAGCGTAATCCGAACGATCACCATGCTTCTGATTTTCAAGGGCTTTCCTCTAGGTTGGAAGCACCGACCTCTTGTACAGGAGTCCGCAGAGGCTGTTGCATTCCAGGAGCAAGCATCGGTCTAACGGGAGGGCGAGGCTCCTGCCGAGCGTGAAGCTGTGCGCTCGGCAGGAGCCTCGCCCTCCCATATGTACATGAGAGTCGGCTTATAGCGAATCTCTCCCATCGCTTCAGGCGGTACACACCTCGTGATTTCGTAACTCTTGCCGCCGCTTCCTCCTCTGGTAGGCAACCTCACTCAATAAACTGACCTGAATGATCGTTCCCCATGACATCCCGCAACAGAAAGGGCCTCGGCACCTGGCCGCAGGTCCAAGGCTGAAACGGTGACACAGAAGAGTTGGAAACCACGTTCTTTGGTGAAAACAGGAGGTCATTGTGATGATTCCGACCCAAGAGCCCTGGAACTCGTCCCATTTGGAACATCCCCGAGAATCGTGTGAACCTGTCAAAGCGGGGCAGCGCAGAANNACATAATAGATTTGGCAGAGTGTTCGAGTATCCTCGAAGCGGAGCAACGCGGAAAATGTAACAGAATAGGGTTGTCAGAGCGTCCAGGCGTTGCACAACCGGTTTCACCTTCCCGGTTTTTTTGCGACGCGCAACCGCCCGAGTTTCAGATCACTGGGTAGGCCGTCCGAGGAGCTTTGCGGATGCCGACATTCCCACCGGTGCGTTTGGTTCGCCGCCTTGCCACCGTCGTTGCGACGGACGGTGAGTTGGTGCGTCACTTCGTCGACAGCCGATGCGACGAGGCGTTCCAAGAACTGGTTCGGCGGCATGGGCCGGTGGTCTATGGGGTGTGCCGACGGACACTCGCCGACCATCACCTGGCCGAGGATGCGTTCCAGGCCGCCTTCGTCGTGCTGGCGCGGAAAGCTCATACGATCCGTCCCCCCGACGCGGTGGGCGGGTGGCTCTACGGAGTGGCCCGGAAGGCAGCGCTCGAGGCGGCGGCCGTGCGGAGGCGGAAGCATCGCGAGACGTTGCCCGGGGTGCTTCCAGAACGGACGACCGAAACCCCCGAACCGGACGATTCCGCCGCACTGGTCGATGCGGAAATCGCGGCCCTGCCCGAGATCCTCCGGTCGGCGGTTCTGCTGTGTGAAATCCAGGGGCTGAGTCGGACCCAGGCCGCCGAGCGGCTGGGCATCGCCGAGGGCACACTGAGCAGTCGGCTGGCGACTGCGCGGAAGTCGCTGGCGGCGCGGTTGCGACGTCGGGGGGTGACGCTCCCGGCCCTGTTGGGGGCTTCGGTCATGGTGCCTCCGGCACTCGCCCAGGCAGCGATTTGGAGTCCACGGAGGACGCCTTCGGGCAGTATCCTCGAACTCTCAGATGGAGTTTTGCGAACCATGAGCGTTTCCAGACGAACGGTGGCACTGATTGCAGCAGGGTGCGTGCTGCTGGTGATGGGCGGTTTCGGGTTGCCACGGCCGGCGACAACGACCGCCGCCCCGGTGCCGAAACACTTGGAATCGCCGGAGGGGGTGATTCTGATCTCATCGTTTAGCGAGCACAGGCCGCTGGAGATGGTAAGGCCAGACGGCACCTCACTGCGGGTAGTGAAGCCGACGGGACAGTTCCAGATCATGAACGCCCGGTTGTCGCCAGACCGGAAGTGGGCAGTGGGCGTCGACAGGGGAGCAATCAAGAAGAACTTGCACTTCTTCACTATCCGCCTGTTCGATCTGGAGCCAAAACCCGCAGCGCCGAAGACGATTGCCGCGGACGTGTTCAACCCCTCTGTCGTTTGGTCTGCGGACGGAAAGGTCATTTACGTCTCGTACAACGATCCGGACAAGCTGGTCGACGCCGACATGTCGGGCGAACCGGTGTTGTTTCAAGACTGGACCTACAGCCTGGCAGACGGCACCAGGACGAGGCTGAAATTGCCGCCCGAGCAGCAGGTGTGGGACGTGTCGCCGGACGGTAATCGGCTGCTGACATCCACACACATTGCTGACCCTCAGGGCCAGAAGTTGCACCTCGTCTCGCCCAACACAGCCACACCAGAAGAGGGCAGCGCGCTGGCATCCGGGGTTGTCTACGACGCAAAGCTCTCACCAGACGGCAAACGCCTGCTGAGGAGTGGCTTGTTCAAGAAAGGGGAGCAGCCTACCCGTGAATGGGAGGTCGTCGTTCAGGATCTCGGGACGAAGAAGCAGACGCGGTTGAAGTTGCCAAAAGAGATGCTGGAACACCAGTCGACGCTGGAAAACCAGTCGACCCGGCTGTGCTGGTCGCCGGACGGGAAACGGATCGCGTTCCAGTGGGAAGAGACGATCCCTCGCCCGGCGGGTGTACCAGCGCCACCACAGGGGCCGGGCATTGGCGGACCCATCTGGACCGTCAGTCGGGTGACGGTGTGCGATGCGGACGGGGCGAACGCGAAGGTCATCGTCCGCCGCGAGTATGGCGAGCCGATCACGGGCCTCAACTGGCGATGAGCTTGCGGACGGGGTGGGGAGGGTCGATTTGCGTCCCCCCAGAGACTGAGCCAGCAGGGGCGGGAATCTGGAGGCTTCCCCACATGCTCGCTACGGCTTCTTCTTGTCCATCTCATCGAGCCGTTTTTCGATGCGATCCAGCTTGTCCAGAACCTTTTTCAAAAGTTCCTGTGTGGCCTGATCGTTGGCTGGAGCGGGGGGTGCAACCGGAGCTGGGCCAACCCCTGCTGGACCTGCACCGGGCGCGGGAGCAGGTACACCTATAGCCCGGTTACCTCTGGCACCCCGGGCAGTCAATGCCTCTCGTCGCTCCTTGAGCTTGGTCGATGTCTGTTCGGGTGTAATCTTCGTATCACGCTCTAACGTATAGACATAATATCGGGTTCCGACTGCCGTCTTCAGCTCTGTCGGGCGATCGGTCGAACTGATTACGGTTGGGATGGCAATCTTGAGGGTGTCTCCAGTGCGTTCAAAGATTCCTGGGATGGTTCTATTCGCGTTGCGACCGTCGGTGATCGTCAGGTCCAATGTCTTTTTCTCCGCGTCGACCTTGATCGTCCCGCCGTGCGCTTGGAAGACGTATTGATCCCCGACAACGACGAGGGTGTATGTCTCGCCCAGCGCGCCAGCAGGGAGCGGTGACTGTAAACCACTCCTCTCTCGTTCCGTCGCCTTCCACACGCCCTCCAGCTTGGTCTCCACCTTGGGCGGCATGGGGGGTATCGGGGCGGCGATCAACAATGCGACCAGGAGAAGCGGCGTCATGGCAAGAGCCTCCAGATCAGGCGAACCCAACGCACCGATTTTACCTGGCTGAGCAGGCGACGCAACACCCCCGTGCCACTTCTCACGGCCATCTCATCCAGCCAGGAGAAATCGCCGGGTGGCATGGCACCTGGCGAGATCGGGGCTCTTGGAGGGACAGACCGTCGAATCGGGGAGGCGGTCACGGAAGTGAGAAGGACACGACAAATCCGAATTCCGTCCGGGTCACTGGTGAAGATAAACAGGATTTCCGGATTTTGCTGGACTGACCGACCCGAGTCCTGGAGCATACCGTAAGGCTTGGGTAAGAAACCTGGAACCACCACCGATCTCCCGATCCGAAACAGGCCCAGACCACACATTGGTTGGTGGGGGCGGGTCGGGCCACGGTGGCCGAGCAAAGGAGGGCTTGGGATGAAACGCAGAATCGCGTACCTGTTGGCCGTGGTCGGGATTGTAGGCGTGATGCACCTCGCTGGCCCATCCGTCGCTCAGCAACCCGGGAAACCGGCCGCCACTCCCCGGCCAACCGTCGTCATGTTCAACATGGCCGCCGTGATGCGGGATTTCGAGAAAGCCAAGTACATGGTGGCCAAGTTGAACAAGAAGCGGACGGCCCTGTCCGGCGACCTCATGAAGTGGAGGGCCGAATACATCGAGACACAGAAGTTCGAGAAGGAGGCCGTGGACCCAGAGGAGAAGGAAGAATTCAATAAAAAGCTGCTCGACCTCGCCCGCCGGATCGAAGATCGGGACCGCGAAATCAACAAGATCCTGAACGACGAAGCGAGCAATATCATTTCAAGTCTGTATGATGAAATGTACAGTATTGTCGACAAGTTAGCCGAGACGAACGGATACCAGATCGTACTCGCGTATCCGGACGCGGTGACCCCGGAAGAGAAGAAGAACCCGTTCCTCAAGGAACTGAAGCTGAAACCGCTGGCAGCCCAGCCGTTCTACGTGAGCCCCCAAGTCGACATCACCAAGGCCGTGGTGACAACCTTGAACACACAGTATCCAGCACCGTCGGAGCCGGATAAGAAGGTTGATTGATTCATCGGCTCGGGAGTTGAGAAGGGGCATAATCGCTCGGGCGTTCGAGCCGTCCGCACCAATCGCCAGTTGATGACCGGGTCATTCCCAACAGGTCACGCCTCGATCACGTCTCGCCAGACCTTTGGGACATCCGGCCATGCGGTCGCATAAGTCGGTTCTAGGGGCAGCGTGACGTACTCCTGCTCCACGGTCAGGAAGAGCGGAATCTCCGGAACCGGTTCGCCGACTGCGAACGGTTGTACCGCTGCGACGACCTCCTGACCCGCAGCATACGAGGCGACGACGAGCGGTCGATCTGCCGACAATGTAAATGGCTGCCGGCCCTTCCGCCGCCTCACCACCCTCGGCCAGATCGAGGCGTGCAACCCCCCGGGAGTGTGTGCTGGTGGCGGGAACGGATCGATCACGAGCAGGTGGACGCGGGCTGCCAGTACATCCGCAGCCTTCATCACGAACGCTGCGTACTCCCGTTTCGCGCTTTTGTTCCCTGGCGACACCAACTCGATCACCGCTACCACCTTGTGTGTACTCACGTGCCGAACCAAAACCCGCCCGCGTCGCTTCGGAGCGGCCTGCTGCTCACGCACCAACACACCAACCGCTGGCCTTGTGGTGGTCAGCGAGAGGACGCCGCTCCCCGCTGGTGTCCCGTTCGCGTGCGGGATCTGGAGGGTCAACACATCGGCCTCGACCGACATCGTGACCTGTTCCGTCATCGCGTAATACGCCGCTGGCAGAAGGCCGTTGTTCAGCGCTCGCGCGATCGCCTGGAGCCACGGCCCGTGGAAGGCGTGGTAGATCCCCGCTTCGACCTTTGTCCAGTCGTGCATCGGCATGATCACCCCTCGTCTCGTCCGGGCTGATGGCCATTATACGCCCACGGCCGGGGTGACATTTTGGTGAGGTAAGAACCGCCGACGCGAAGGGTCGCACCGTCGACCCGACGGGTTGAGCACATCAGCGAGGGATCAATTGCTCGGCCTCGGTGGTAGCCCCATGCGGCTGGGTGCGAGGGGAGATTTCCACTCAATGCAAGCCTGACGCAGTGGTCCTGACAGAGATCGGGAATCGTCGAGATCGCGTCGATGTCCACAGCTCGTTACGGCTTGGCTGTCAACCTCGCGAGTAATTCCTGGGCTGGCCGGTGGCCTGGATCGGCGGCCAGGCAGGCGCGGAGGCTGGCGATTGCTGCGGGTTGGTCGGTGAGGGCCATGAGCACGACCGCCTTTTGATACTCGACCTTGGCAGGCGGCACGCCCAGAGCTGCTGCCTGCCGCAGGTCGGCCAGGGCATCCAGGTGGCGACCCGCCCGGTGGTGGACGGCGGCACGTCCAACCAGCGCCGCGCCGAGTCCGGGATCGAGTGCGAGCGCCCGGTCGAAGTCTGCTCGTGCCGAGTCGAGTCGGTCCAACTCTGCGAACGCCATGCCCCGATTGGAGAGGCACCAGGCGCTCTGTGGGGCGAGTGCGACGCAGGCGGAGAAGGCAGCCAGCGCCTCGACCGGGTGCTCCAGTCGAAGCTGGCAGGCCCCCTTGTAGTAGTTTGCCCAGAACGCTCGCGGATCGAGTTCCACCGCACGGTTAATCGCGGCCGCAGCGCGGGGGAGGTCGTTTGTCGCGAGGGCTGACCTGCCGATTGCCAGATGCTCCCAGGCGTCTCGCGGAACTGACGTTTGGACCCGGCGAGCGGCCTGGTCCGCCAACCGGTCCAAACCGGCTGCCCGAGCGTGCGGAATCCGTTCCAGGTCGAGCACCAAACCGGGGCCGAACAGGGCTTCGGCCTGGTCCAGGGTGTCCAGTGCCCGGCGGTGGGCAGCCAGAGTCTGCTCGGGCGGAGCCGCACGCACCCCGAAGGAGGCGGTGAGGATACCCAGGTCGAGTAAGTCCGCCCGCCAGCGCGATTGGGGGACCGGGTTCGGCCCATCGCCCAGAACACGGGTGAGCAACTCCCGGCGAACCCAGACTTCACGACACCGATCCTCGGCTGTTCGGATCTGCTCGGGAGTGAGGGTTTCGGCGGTGTACAGCGGCCGGCCGTACTCACAGAGGGCTTGCAACTCGTCGGCCGCCTGCCCTCGTTCCGCCTCTCGACGGGATTCCCGTAACCGGCTACGCAACTCCCTGTGGAATGGCAGCCCCTCGACCATTGCTTCCCCGGCATGGGCGAGCTGGGATGCCTCGGCATAGCGGCCGTTCTTGAGCAGCGATTCGCTCTCCTGCAGGATCGTACCCGCCCGATCCACTTGTCGGTCGGAGTGGGTCACGACGACACCCCAGACGGTCGCAAGTGCGGCGGTCGCCAGGACCAGCGGGAGGGCCAGAGGTCGTCGTCGTCGCCACTTCCTCCACCGTTCGGAGAGGCTCCGGTTAGCTACCCCCCGAAGGGGGAGATCGGCCAGATGGCGGCGCAGATCAGCCCCGAGATCGGCTGCGGTCGCGTAGCGGTGGTGGGCGTTGGCCGCAGTGCAGCGAGACAGGATATCGGCAAAACCGACGGGAACCCCGCCCCCCTCATCGGGAGCAAGTGCATGAGTTGCTTCGGTCAGTACGACGCCCAGGGAGTACACATCGGCCCGGGGGTCGACAGCCGCCGGTACGGCCGCCCCCTGCTGGACCGCCCGGATCGCGGCCAGGTGCTCAGGTGCCATGTACCCAGGCGTTCCACCAAGCCACCCGGGAGCCGGTTCGCCTGCCAGTAGCGGAGGACGGGCGAGGTGGAAATCGAGGAGCATCGGCGTACCATCGGCCGCGATCAACACATTCGATGGCTTCAGATCGAGATGGAGAAGCCCACGATCGTGGGCGTAACGGAGTGCGTCCGCCAAACACACACCGATCCGGCAGACAGCGTCCAGATGAGTATCAGCCCCCATTAATCCCGAGGACGCACTCCCCGGCGGGATGGGGGCCGGAGCGGATGCCCCGGCCTGGCGCAGGACGGGGTGGGAAGCGGCGGTCTGGTCCGGCGGGGTGGTCCGGCGAAGCACGTCGGCCAGAGTTGCACCACCGAAGTCCGGCATACAGAGCCCACGTAGCCCGTGCCGGGGGAACTCGTGAGCGGAGTAGAGCGGGACAATGTGGGTGTGCTGAAGCCGGGCCAGTGAGAGGTGCTCGTGACCGGTCGGTGGACCGAGCTTGACCACAACAGGCCGGCCACCCAGCGCTGGCTGTGAGGCAAGGTAAACCCTGCCATGCGCTCCCCGACCGATCTCGGTCACGAACTGGAATTCCCCGAGCGATCCCCCGGGGGGCGGGAACCGGGGGGCGGGAGGCGGGCCGAGAACCCGGTGGCACTCGACCAGAGCGCGGATCTGGGCCTGCCAGGCTGGGAACCGTCCAGCCAGTTCTGTCGCCGAGACTGGGAGTCCGAATTCCTCCCGCAGGGCGAGTTCCTCCGCGATCAACTCAAGGGCCACCTCCGGGTCGTCCCGGACGGAGGGAGCCCGATCAAGATACTCCTCGGCCAGAGGCCGCTCGCCCTGGTGCCACCGGTCAATCATCTCTTCGGCCAGTCGCTCCACGACCGACCCCTGGTCGGTGTCTCTCGTCAGAGCCGGGCGACTCATTCCTCGCCCCCCGTGTGGTCCGGCTCGGGTGCAGGGAAGGGCTCCTCCCGCAGTGCGAGTTCGCGCGACAGTCGGCGGAGAATGCGTCGGACGCTTCCCTCGTGCAGCCCGGTCCGGTCCGCGATCTCGCCGAGCGGCACTCCTTCCCGCTTCAGGACGAGGATCGGGTGGTACTCCGGGGGAGTGAGGCGAAGCATCTTGGCCCAGAGATCGGTTGCCTCAGCGACTTCGTCTGGCGGATCATGTCGAGTATCGGAGACGGTCGCGAAATCCTCGTCCTCCGCGCCCGCGATGCCTGCGCTGCGACCGTCCCGCCGGGTTCGGTTGAGCAGCCGCCGTCGGGCAATGGTCACCAACAGCGCCCGGAGGTGATTCTGGTCGGTCACCCGCCACCCGTCCCGGCCCAGGAGTTGGATCAACTGCACCCACACCGACTGGACCACATCGACCGAGTCGAACTTGGCGCGGAGGCGGTCGGACAACTCGCGACGGACAATCGCGCGGAGATACGGACCGTATGCGGAGAACAGCTCCGCGAGGGCCTCAACCTCCCCGCGACCAAGCTGTTCGAGCAGGTCATCATCGGGTTCGGCTGTCATCCTCGACCTCTCGCCATCGGGCTACGGACCCGGACACGGCCTGACGACGACCAGAAACGCGGTAAGCCCTGGTTGCCCAGACCGTGTATCCTGCCCCGATGGTCAGCGCGGCAGCAGTCGCCAGCCACGTTCCGACACGGGAACCCTCGGACCCTTCCGGCCAGTCCATCGCCAGGTCCGCCAGGTGGTCGAGGAGCTGTCCTGCCCCGTGTTCGAGTGGAGCCGAATCCAGCCCAAACACACCCGCGACAAGAACCCCACCGGGGAGTGTTGGCCCGATCCAACCGGTGATCGCAGCGAGTGTCGCAACCACCTGCGGAGTTGGTGGTTGGGGCAGCACAACGTCCGGATTCGGGAGGTTGTCCGACTCGGTCAGTCTGGGCGGGACACTCTCAGGTGAGAGTGTGTCACCTTCAGGGGAAGACAATGACAGCCCTGGAGCCACCGCCACATCGCCCGGTCTGGAACCTACGACCAGAGTGGCGCCGGAGATTGGTGGGGTCACCACCCTGCCGAGGGGGTCTGTCCCGGCGGCCGGTCGGGCTTCGACCGATTCCGCGAAATTCGCCGGGAGGAAGATCGGTTGCCCAGTCGCGGTGGGCAGTGACATGCGTGCGAACGCGGAGGCGCGGGCGGCACTATCGAACATCGTGAAATCGAAGCCACTGCTGTCGGCGAAGGTCGAGTCTGGGTACGCCACACCCCGCGGGGGCGGAACCTCTCCAGGATCGGGTAGTGGCGGAACGAAGGCCAGGCTGGTGTCGTTCAGGCGACTGCCCAACGTCCCCGGGTCGAAAGCGGCCCCGAATCCCGCCGGGTACGACGATCGGTCCAGACTCACTGGGCGCTCACCTGGCACCAATTGGGTGAGGCCGAACGAGATGGGGGACGCGGACGATGGGGTGGCATGTCCCTCATCGACTGGGGCAGCAGATCTCACGTATTGTCCGGCCTGGCTGGACGGGTCTGGAGCGACCGGAGCAAAGCTCGTGAGAAGATACGATGTCGAGGGAAGGAAGCGGTCCTCGAACGTCTCGATCCCGAGCGGGCAACGCAGGGATGGGGGCATCAGCAGTGCTCTCCAGACCGGGTTTGCGGAGCGGAGTATAAACGCAGGTTCGCCGGGCAGTTCGGAACGCCCGGCGGGAGGATGATCAGGGCTCTTTGCCGACTCCGATCCCTATTGATATCGTGCTCCCGGGGAACGGCTCGTGAATGGAACGGCCGCTGATACATCCTACTCATCCGGTCAACACTCTTCACCACCCATCGAGGAGGTGGAGGGGCGATCCCCTCGCACCACCCTCGATGGCCTCCCGCGGGTCGCCCGTCCCGCGGTTGGTTCGTCCTACCCTCTCAGACGTCTCGATGTCACCGCCGGATTTAGCCATAGAACGCATGGTGACCGCGTCCATTCGATGCCGAACCGAGTCCATTCGATGCCGAACCGACCGTCACCGAAGCGGAGGCGGTCAGCGTCGAGTTGGCGGTGTCTGTCGCGGTGATCGTCTGGGTGCCGGTTGTCGCCAGCGTCACGTCAAACACGTGGACGCCGTCATCTGCAGCGGTGAAGGTATAGGCGGCAGGGAGAGTGGCTCCGGTGTCCGAACTCGTGAGCTGGACTGTCCCTGTGTAACTCGAAACGACGTGGTTCGAGGCGTCCAGGGCCACGACCACCACCTGCGTCTGACTGCCTGCGGCGGCATGCGGTTGGACCAGAATCGCGAAGCGCGTCACAACCTGGGCCGGGTTGACCGTGATCGACACCGATCCGGACACAGACGCACCGGCGGAACTTGTGCCGGTTGCGGTGACCGTCTGGCTCCCGGTCGTTGCGAATGTCACATCGAATACGTGGATGCCGTGATCGGCTGCGGTGAAGGTGTAAGCGGCCGGGAGGGTGGCTCCGGTGTCCGAACTCGTGAGTTGGACCGTTCCGGTATAATTCGAGACCACGTGGTTGGAGGCGTCCAGGGCCACCACCGCAACCTGAGTCGAGGCACCGGCATAGGTCGAGGGCTCAGCAATCACCGCAAAGTGCGTTGCGACCGGCGCTGCATCCACCGTGACAGACACGGACCCCGTGATTGACGCACCGGCGGAACTCGTGCCGGTTGCGGTGACCGTCTGNNGTGATCGTTGAGCTGCTGGTGTCGGTGGCCGTGACAGTATCGGTGCCCACGGCAGCCGGAGTTTCGATGAACACATGGATGCCGTGGTCGGCCGCAGTGAAGGTGTAAGCCGCCGGTTCTTTGGCTCCGGTATCCGAGTTCGTCAGTTGGACGGTTCCGGTGTAACTCGTTGCCAACTGGTTGGATGCGGTGAGAGCGACGACTTCGACAGGAGAAGGAGTTCCCGCGGTCACATCCTCCGGAGTGATGACGAGGAAGTGCGTGGCCGTGTTGGTTGTCGCCGGTGCCGAGATTGAGGTCGTACTTGGGGCGAGTCGGTCGTCCAGGGCTTCGAGTCCGGGTCGGAACGCAGACCCGAGCCGTCGCACTGGGAGCGGTCCGCCCAGGGTTTTGGGGACGGGATTGTGTCGGCGACGTTTCAACCAGTTGAACAGGAACATCAGAAGAGACTCCTGGGATCGGGGGGTCAATGGGCGCGTCCGGTCCAGGGGTGGTCGCACAACCGCTCCACGAGGAGAAGTTGTCCGAAAGGGAATAATCAGACCCCGTCAGGTTCAGACAGGGGCTGCACCACCGGCCGCTGTGGAGTCTTCACTCGGCGGACCCAAAAGCGGGCGCAAGATGTGGAAGTTTTCTGATACAGGAACCCG
>PLDW01000030.1 GCA_003136315.1 Gemmataceae bacterium
AGAAATCCCGACGAATATCTCAACTGCGACATCAAGGGTAATGCTAACACTGATGGTCTTCCCAAAGATCCCGAAGAGCGCAAGGGCAAGCTACATCGGTTCATGCAGAAATTGGCCAAGCTGCCTCAACGTGTCGCCAGCTACTTCAGACATAAGTTCATTGAATATGCCGCGACTCCTGAGCCAGCTCCAGCCTGAGTTTCTTTCTTGCCGGGTTAATAGGCTTTTCGGGTGTCCTGGCCAGGGCAGAAGCAGCGGTAACTCACAGGCGAACGGTCTTGGTCGGCGACTTAAACATGAATCCATATGACGATGCGGTGGTTTCCGATACTGGGTTGCACGCGGTGATGACTCGCCGCCTTGCACAGAGGGAGACGAGGACGGTCAAGTTTGAGAGCAACGTATTCTTCTACAACCCGATGTGGTCGCATTTTGGGGAGCAGAAAGAAGGCCACGCCGGAACATACTATTACGCAAGCCCGAAAGCCCGAGCGGACTTCTGGAATATCTACGATCAAGTTCTCGTGCGTCCCGACCTGCTCCCGCATTTCCGTGATGAAGATGTTTCGATTCTGTGGCGGGACCAGGCGGGCGGAGAGTCTCTGCTGAGGCTGGACGGAAGGCCGAATAGCCGAGACATCTCGGACCATCTGCCTATACTATTTCGGCTGTCAGTTTGACGAGGTGGGTGATGTCGGAAAATCTCTGGCCCAAGGTATTCCCTCCGCCTGGGGTGAGAACCCCGGTGTCGATTCTACGGGAACAAGCCCTGGCCCTTGGCGAAGTCACTTCGAATATCGTGCTAGGTGGGGTAGATTCGTCAGCAACGAACACGGGCGAGTTCCGGCATGAATTGTATCTGCGGTCAGCAGGACTCAATTATTTAACACCATTATTGGTTATCACTCACACGATTGATCTATATCCCGTCACCGTCTCCACGATCGGCACAGGTTTTGTCGTCCGCAACGCCGCCGACCCTTCAGAATTAATGGCTTGTCTCAAAGACCTGTTCTCGACCCCACAAGTCACGAAAACGATCGCGAGCCTCATCGCCCAGAGCCAAGAATAATTGTGGCCGCAACGGGTCGGGACGAAGATCGGCGTCCCGCCACCGCAGTGTACCAGTTGTGGGTCAAAGTAGAACAAGACGATTCACGCCGAATCTACATTGGAACTCTTGTAGTTATTCAGCTTAATCTCTTAATGTACATCCTTCGCGGGCAGCGAATGGCTCAGGCCGAGCAAGGCCCAGGTCGAACCCCAGTAGCTACTGAACGGATGGGGCGCATTCTTGGTGCCGTCCTTCGTCCCGTTGACGATCCAGGAACCATCGTCGGTCTGCGTCTCGATCAGGAATTTCCACGCCTTCTGGATGGCCGGATGTGAAGAGGGTACCCCCACCTGACTGAGTGCGTAAATCGACACACCGGTACCGAAGGCGTCGCTCTTGTCGGCCCAGAGCCATCCCCATCCGCCGTCGGATTGCTGGGCCGCCAGAATCTTGTCGCGCAGTGATTCGACCTCCTTGGGATCGCCAAACTTCTTCTCGATGAGCATCCGTACCGCGTACCACTCGCTGCTGACGGCCGGGTTCTTGCCGTTGGGGGGAGTTGCCTTGAGCCACTTCAGAGCCCTGTCGCGGGATTCGATCGCTTTCTCGTTCGGTTCGTCGAGGGCGTCCAAACCCAGCAGGCACAGCATCGTGCTCACCTGCGTCGTTTCGCTCACCGGCCGCTTCTGAGCGGGAAGCTGCCCACCCGGTTTCCAGAACCCATCCTTTTCCTGTCCTTTGATGATCTCATTCCGCAGCCTCGCGATCTGCTTGATGGTGTTTTCGCTCCGGTCCGATCGATCGCGCGCGATTAACATCTGCGCTGCACCTTCATGTCCATAATCCCTAACTTGGCTGATCGACCAGTTGGTCGATTCGGCGAGCTTGTCCTTGTCGATGGCAAATCCTCGCTGGCTCGCATCGCGCAATGACCAGAGCATGTAACCGGAATAATGGCAGGCCAGACATTTCCGATCCTTGATCCAGGCCGTGCCCTTCTTTTCGACGAAAGGAATCGCGCGTTCGGCCGCCTCCCGGGCTTGCACATCCAGCGGAACGTCTGCCCGGATGGCTCGTTTTGCCGGTGCGGGCACAGGAGGCTTGACGTCCTTCACCGTCGACTGGCTCGGGGTCGCTCTTGCAGCCACGTCTGAAACCGGCAAAATCCGGAACTGGCTAAAGCGCACGCGATGGTCGGCGTCCTGAGGTGGCCGACCGGCGAACACGCCAACCTTGTACGGCCCTGCCACAGGCAGATCCAGATCGCCCACCGTCTGCCACGGGTCGGAATCATAGTGCCGGTATTGACCAGTTACCTTCTTGCCGACAACGAGCAGACGTAAATAGACTTCTTCGTGTTCGTAGGGCTTCTGCCGGGTTGCGGGTTTGGCCGCCTGTTCCGCAACCAGAACAATTTCAGGCTTCTGGAACATCTCCTTGTTGATCACGATGTAATTGTCGCCATCGACGTACAGGATCACTCCGGCGTGTTCAAACTCGGAAGTGGGCTTGCTCTTGAGAAAGACTTCGACGGCTAAATCCCCCTTCGTCCCCGGGTCGCGCAGCAGCAGGTTCGGATGCTTGCGGCCGCTGGCCCAAAGTCCTTCTCCAACGGGCACCACTTTGAGATCGAGGGAATTATCGGCCAGTTGCCAGGTTCCGGGCAGTTCATCGATCCACGCCCAGCCGGGCGAGAGCTTGCCGGCGAATTTCTCTTCAAAGAGCGGCTTTTGTTGGGCCGTAGCCACCAGGCACGAGCCGATCAGCGACGCCCCAACCAGGAACAATCGCAGCAAAGAGCGGTGCAGCAACATGTTAGATCCCCTCAGGAGTCAGATTCGCACGTCTGCCCGGCTCAGTTGGTGTGAGCCAGCGCGTGGATTACCGGGCACTGGGTTGGGTGGGCAAGGACGTTCCCTCTTCGTCTCACTTTCTAACGCCAGCGCGTTACAGGTCCGTTGACCCTTCTTGTGCCGCCATCGTCCGCGGCGACTCGGCCGAAGATTGCGGTTCGGCCAGGCTCCCGGATTATCGCCGTCCCGCGAGCCAACTGCCGGGGTTGGGTGTCCCTTCGTAAAATGGTTCCTGTTCTACCCCGTGGGTGTTGCCGAGGAGTTCCCGCCGTGGCCGATGCCGCCTCTCCGAGCCCGACCGAAGGCCCGTTCGCCCGGGTCGAGACCCAGAATGTCGACTTCCCCGCCCTGGAGCGGGCGATCCTCAAATTCTGGGACGAGAACGGCATCTTCGAGAAGCGGCAAGGGCTCAACCGCGGGAAACCCAAGTGGAGTTTCCTCGACGGCCCGATCACCGCGAATAACCCGATGGGCGTTCACCACGCCTGGGGTCGCACGTACAAGGATGCATACAATCGCTACTTCGCCATGACGGGTCACGATCTCCGCTACCAGCAGGGGTTCGATTGCCAGGGGTTATGGGTCGAGGTCGAGGTCGAGAAGGAACTCGGGCTGAAGAATAAGCGGGACATCGAGAACCTTGTCCCCGGCGACACCCAGGCGAGTATCGGCCGGTTTGTGCAAGCTTGCAAGGACCGCGTGAACAAATACGCCCGGGTGCAGACCGACCAGAGCATCCGGCTCGGCTACTGGATGAACTGGGACAGGACCGACGCCGACTGGGCGAAGACCCCGGACGAGCGGAAATCGTATTTCACGATGTCGGAGGAGAATAACTACACGATCTGGAGCTTCCTCAAGAAATGCCATGCGGAAAAGAAGATCCTCTACCGCGGATACGACGTCATGCCGTGGTGCGGGCGATGCGGGGTCGGGATCTCCGAAATGGAGATGAAGGAGGGCTACCGGTACGTCGAGCACAAATCCGTCTTCGTGAAGTTTCCGCTCAAGGACCGGCCCGGCGAAAACCTGCTCATCTGGACCACGACTCCCTGGACGCTCACGAGTAACGTCGGGGCCGCGGTGAACCCGGAGTTGACCTATCTCAAAGTGAAACTGAAGAGCGAGGTGTATTACGTCGCCAAGGGTGCCTTCAAGCTCAACCGGATGGAAGCGAGCAGCGCAGAAGACGAAGACGGGCCAGCGCTCACGACGGGCAAGAAGAAGACTCGCGAGTGGATCGATGGGGTTCCGCATCTCTCCAGCATCGAGCAGCACTTCAAGTCGAAGGCCGGGAAGGACGGGTACGAGATCGTCGGGGAAGTGAAAGGCGCGGACATGCTCGGCTGGGAGTATGTCGGTCCGTTCGATGATCTCCCTGCCCAAAAGTACCCAGGCGGCTATCCAGAGGGGGTAGCGAAGAAGAGGGAGCAATTGCATGCACTCCTGCAGGAGGAATACTTCTATGATCCAGCCAGCGGTGAAGTGAAGAACCCGACACTAGACCCCACGCTCAAACCGGCCTGCGACATGCACCGAGTGGTGGCCTGGAAGGATGTCGGTGAGACCGAGGGCACGGGCATCGTTCACATCGCCCCAGGCTGCGGCAAGGAGGACTTCCAGCTTGGTAAGGAACAGAGCCTGCCGTCGGTCGCGCCCATTCGCGACGATGGAACATTCATAGAAGGTTTCGGTGAGTTCAGCGGTAAGAACGCCTCCGATCCAACCCTTGTAGATGCCGTGTTCGAGGGACTCAAGGCGAAGGACCGGCTGTTCGTCACGGAACGCTACGTTCACCGTTACCCGCACTGCTGGCGGTGCAAGACGGAACTGCTCTACCGGCTGGTGGACGAGTGGTTCATCAACATGGGGCCGAAGCAATCCGAAGAAGGCTTCCGCGGCGACATCATGAAGGTGGTGGATCAGGTCACATTCCTGCCGGAGAGCCTCAACGGTCGGGCGCGAGAGCGAGACTGGCTGCGGAACATGGGCGACTGGATGATCTCGAAGAAGCGGTACTGGGGTCTGGCCCTGCCGATCTGGGTGGACCCCGAAGATCCGACCGATTTCGAGGTGATCGGCAGCAAGGAGGAACTGAAAGCCCGCGCTGTTGAGGGCTGGACGGAGTTCGAAGGCCACACCCCACACCGTCCGTGGGTCGACCAGATCAAGATCCTCAACCCGCGGACCGGCCGGCTGATGTCGCGCATCCCGGACGTGGGCAACCCGTGGCTGGATGCGGGGATCGTGGCATTCAGCACGCTCGGGTACAACACGGATCGGGCCTACTGGCGCAAGTGGTATCCAGCGGACTTCATCACCGAGAGTTTCCCGGGCCAGTTCCGCAACTGGTTCTACGCGCTATTGGCGCTGAGCACGATGATGAGCGACGGCGAGCCGCCATTCAAGACGCTCCTGGGGCATGGTTTAGTGCGGGACGAACACGGGAAGGAGATGCACAAGAGCGCCGGGAACTCAATCGAGTTCAACCGGGCGGCCGAGGAGTTGGGCGCGGACGCGATGCGATGGCTCTACTGCCGGGCCAATCCGGCTACGAACCTGAATTTCGGACCTGGGCCAATCAACGAGGTGCGGGCGAAGTTCGTCATCAAGCTGTGGAACTGCTACGGATTCTTCGCCAACTACGCCAGTCTCGATGGATTCGACCCGGCTGCGCCACAGGTGCCGGTGGAAGACCGCGCGGCCATCGACCGCTGGTTGCTCTCAGACCTCCAGTTGCTCATCAAAAAAGCGAGGGAGGAGTTCGAGGTGTTCAACGTGATGGGCTTCTGCCTGGCGACCGAGGAGTTCGTCGATGCGAAATTGAGCAACTGGTACATCCGCCGCAACCGCGACCGATTCTGGAGCAAGAACACGGAACTCGACGCGACCGGGTCTCGCGACAAGTTGGCCGCGTACCAGACGCTTCACACGGTGTTGCTCGACCTGTGCCGGTTGTGTGCGCCAATCGTTCCGTTTCTCACCGAGGTGATGTGGAAGAACCTCCGGGGCGGCGCAGGGGCAGAATCCGTTCACCTCACCGACTATCCCACGTCTGATGAATCGCTGATCGACAGCGAACTGTCACAGGACATGGAGGCCGTGTTGCGGATCGTATCACTTGGCGGAGCTGCCCGGAACGCAGCCAAGCATAAGGTCCGCCAACCGCTCGCGGAATTACGGGTCCAACCCGGTTCGGACGCTGATCACCGGGCAGTCGAACGGTTCCCCGATCTCATCACCGAGGAATTAAATGTCAAGCGAGTGACACTCCACACGGCGTCTGATCCGATGCTCAGGTCAATCGCGAAGTTGAATAAGAAGACCGCCGCCGCCAAGCTCGGAGCGAAGTTAAAGGAGGCGGAAGCGGCCCTGGATCGGATGGACGGGACGAAAGTCGCGGAGGAACTCCGAGGCGGGACGTTCATCCTGGTCGGGGTCGCGCTCGATGTGGCTGACGTGACGATCGGGTATCTCGCTCCAGACGGCTGGGCCGGGGTTGTGGACAACCGTACCCAGGTAATGATCGATGCCCGGCTCACCCCCGAATTGAAGGCCGAAGGGATAGCCCGCGATGTGGTACGGTCCGTTCAAGACGCACGTAAGACCGCCGGGCTCGACGTCGCTGACAAGATCGCACTCTTCCTCGGCACCGAGTCGGATACGCTGAAGGCGGCGATCACCGCGCATCGCCCGACCATCGCCAGCGAGACGCAGGCCGTGCAGTGGGCCGACGCCCCGCTCAATGGCGACGCCCATACAGCCGCCGTCAAGGTTGACGGCCAGCCGCTCACCATCGCGTTACGGAAGGTGTGAGATATGAGTGCAACCGCTACCCCGCCGCGTGTTACCCCGGAGGATCTCCTCCGGATGGGCTCGGATGGGAAGCGGTTTGAACTCATCGACGGAAAGCTGATCGAACGGACTGATCATTTTTACTCCCGTTACGTCGCCGGAAATGTCTATAGCGCGATCCACGACTACGTGCAGCCAAGGTTTCTCGGCTGGGTGGTGACTGGAGGAGCGGGTTTCCAGTGCTTCCCAGACGATCCCAGCAAGGTTCGCCGGGCAGATACTTCGTTCATCGCACTGGATCGGTTGACCGCCCAGCAAGCATCGACGGAGGGTCACCTCCGGATTGCTCCCGATCTGGTGGTCGAGGTGATCTCCCCCAATGACTACGCGAAAACCATTAAGGAGCCGTCGGGAAATAACT
>PLDW01000377.1 GCA_003136315.1 Gemmataceae bacterium
TCACCACTTATGGGACAGACACTTATCCTGGCCATGTGGTCGTTTTGGAACGGCTGACGGCTCTGCGGCTGAGGCTCTGGAAACCGCGAAGGAATGATCTGTGCAATGCCCATTGCCCAATTCGTGACGCGGTGCGTCACGAATTGCTTCACAACTTCTCATGACTTGAACGTGAGCCGGACGTGTTCCGGCCGACTTACCAGACGCGACGACGAGGCGAGCCGACGCTCGATCTCTTCGGCATACTTCACCCCGTCCGCCGGGATGGCCAGCCAGAATCGCATCCGGGTTATGTGCTCCTCGTATCCTCCGTCTGGATCGACGAGGAGGTCGGCCCCGCGGAAGTAGGTCGTCGTGTTTGCTGTCAGCGAAGTAACCATCAACCGGTATCGCGGGTCAGCCAGAACGCGTAGCACGTCGGTCATGGTGTCCGGCTCACACCGTAGTTTTAGTAGCAGACTGGCCGCCTGAGTCGTGGCAGGGCGACCGGCCCCTGGAGAGACGTGATCGGTGATTGTCCTGAGCCGCTGGGCAATAGCCGGCAGGCACCCCGGATCAACCGAGTGACGCAGGACGAGAGTTGTAACGCTGAAGTGACCCACAGTGACGATCCTGGCGTCCGGCACAAGCAGGTTCTGGTCGATGGCCCGTACTGTTTGCACCAGCGATTCAAATGCATCGGTCCGGCTCGGTCCGCTTTGGACCACGACGAGGCAATCTCGCTGATCTTCATGCACTGCCCGCGACTGGGGGGCGGAGATTGGCCAGGAGGGCAGGTCGTCGGGGATGGTGGGAATCGGGCCTGGGTACGGAGTGCCGTAAGCGCGGGGCACCACTTCGCCCGCGAGGGCAACCGATTTCGCGACAGTTCCGAGCATGACTACCTCCACGTCTGGTACAGATTCTGGTCAGGCTGCCGTCGCCCCAGACGTACATATCTGCCGTCGAGGCGGGATAGTACTTTCCCGCACGGGTAAGGGATTTCGAAAAAATATGTGCATTTCGAGGGGGATGACTTGAGTGTACTTAAAAAAAGAACACGGCGCGGATGATCCGCGCCGTGGAGAACGAGAATTGTGACAGATTAATCCGGTTTAACCGCTGTGACCGCCATCAGGTTCGTCTTCCGCTGCGCGAGCTTTCTGCGTCGGAGCGATATCCCAAGTTTCTCCCCGACCAACTTTCTTACTTGCTTTCGAAGGTAGTACACCTCGCTCGGGGTCAACTTGAGGCGGCTGGCGATTTGCCTCGGGGATTCTTGCCTGCGAAGCCCAAGTAATACCGCTCGCTCCAGAGGCTCGGGGACCGCCTCAATCGCCTCCTCCTCGATAGCCTCGACTAGCGATTCCATGTAGCCGGCGTCATGATACGTAGGATCGAAGGGAACTTCGAAACGGTGTGACGACGTCTGGGAATCTTGCTTGTCTTCGGGCTGCTCCCCAAGCGGCACATTCTTGGCGCCACGCCGCTTCTTGATCATCTTCTTTGCAATCCCGCCGGCCCAAGCAAGTAATTGGCTTCCACGTCGGGGGTCGTACCCCTTCTCTCGCGATTTCCCCATGATGACAGTCAGAGTATCCGATACAATCGCATCCACATCGCGATGAAGTTGTGGGGCGAACTTTTGACACAGATCACCAGTGTATTTTTTCAGTTCAAGAATAAAATGACCGATCGCGAGGTTCCAGTGGTCGGTAATCAGGTTCGGGTTGTTACACACGGTCTGCCGATCCGTCAACTCCTCCGCTACCTGCTTGGCTGTCTCATCGACCAGAGAGGAGTCCAGTAAGCTGACGGGTTTACAAGTGTCCCGGATATGGTCCCGGGTGCGATCCTGGAGAACGGTGGTGAGCCGAGAATGAACTAGATCCGGTGTGAGCCGGTAATTGTGAGAACCGAGATCCTGACGGAGTCGATTAACGACCTCGTCGATCACCCCAGCCTGGTCGATCCACCCTCGCGGGCAGAAGCTCTCGACCAGTACCCGGAGCTCTTCGGCGTTGTCGATCACCTCTGTTTCGAGCATCTGAGTCCTCGCTTTGGTGACAGAACATTTGCCGGGTCAGTCCTTAACCGCCAGAACACTTTCTAGGTGTTACTCAGTTGGGCTCCGGACAAGGCGAAATCGCTGGACAAAGTGCATATGGCGCGCAGTAACCAGCCCCCTTCGAGACGAGATCGTTGTGCATTGGTCAAAACCGGTAGTTTCGAACCAGGCTGCGCAACACCTATACTGACACATTGCCAGAAAGGGCTCCTGTTTCGAAAAAATGCGTGAAAAGCTCTCGTTTGAAAGAAGACCCCCACTTGTCGTTTCATTTTGCAGGCTTATGCGTGGCCTCTTCAGCCGCCATGCTGTTAAGTGGCTTGCTCTTAGTCACTCTTTCTGCCCTGGTATTTATCACCGCATGTGACGGACTATCACCAAATCAAGGTCTTCGCTGCGTCCTCGCGACCAAGGGTGACAAATAGCGGGGAAAGAAAGGTGACATTTACCAGGGAAGCTGACACACGGAACCGAGCACTCCTTGCGTCCTCCCCAAAATAGGGGTACCTCTGAGTTGTCAATT
>PLDW01000210.1 GCA_003136315.1 Gemmataceae bacterium
CATGCCACCACCTCATGCACGCACACTGTCGGCTGTCTCATTTCAGGAACAATCATCGGTCTAACGGGAGGGCGAGGCTCCTGCCGAGCCGCACCACTCACGCTCGGCAGGAGCCTCGCCCTCCCGTTAGACCGATGCTTGCTCCGGGATTGAGACTGCCTCAGCCGGGTTCGATATCAGTGACAATGGTTCGGGAGTCGATCTCATCAGCACCCGTGCGAGTGGGTCGAAAACGACTCTCCCAGCCCTCCCTCGCAGCAAGCTGGCGTACTGCTTTACATTGCCCATGATTTCGGAACTATCCGTTAGGCCGGAAGGTTAATAAAACCCGACGTGAGGCCATCCCCAAGCACTCACACCCCGTTATGCACCCGGGAGTAGCCCCGTGCCGCTGTTGTTCGCCGCCACGCTGTTCGTCAGCGCGTCGTTGCTGTTTATGGTCCAGCCGATGGTCGGGAAGATGATCCTTCCACTCCTCGGGGGAAGCCCGGCGGTGTGGAATTCCTGCATGGTGTTCTTCCAGACCCTCCTGCTCCTGGGGTATCTGTACGCGCACTTCGTTTCAACCCGGTTCGCTCCGAAGACGCAGTGGGGGATTCACACCCTTGCGCTGGTCCTCCCAGTCGGAGCGATGGTGTTGTCGACTCTGATCGCGACCAAGCATTCCCCAATCGGTGTCGCTGCCGGGCTCGCCCCAGGGGACGAAGTGAGCCCATTCCTGAGCGTGATGGCCCTCCTGGCAGTTGCGATCGGTATCCCGTTCTTCGTCTGCTCGACCAGCGCTCCTCTACTCCAGAAGTGGTTTGCCTACACAGGCCACCCTGCGGCCCGCGATCCCTACTTCCTTTACGCTGCGAGTAATGTCGGGAGTCTGATCTCGCTCCTCGGGTATCCTCTGATTGTCGAGCCAAATCTGACACTCGTTCAGCAGGCGTGGTTATGGGCATTCGGGTTCTGCGTGTTGATCGGATTGGCGCTATTGTGCGGTCGGGCAGCGGCCAACCCGATCGGAATCCCACCCGGTGGAACCCTACTGCCTGGCGGTAAGGTGAGGCCGACCGCCGCTGTCGTGGAACCTGAGCCACCGCCCACCGCGGGACGGATCATCAAGTGGGTGACCCAGGCGTTCGTCCCATCGAGTTGGATGCTCGGCGTCACCGTGTACATGACCACCGATATCGCCTCGATCCCACTCTTGTGGGTTGTCCCTCTCGCACTGTATTTGATCACTTTCGTCATCGCGTTCAGCACGATCGTCCCCAAGTGGTTCCGGCTCCTGATCGGGAACTTGGCCCCTGTGATGATCTTGCTGCTCGTGTTTACGATGTGTGCGGAGAACACCATTGGGGGGTTCTCGATCTCGGTCAAACTCTTGATTAATATTGCCACGTTCTTCGCTGTCGCTCTCATGTGCCACTACGAACTGGCACTCGATCGGCCACGCGACATCTCCCACCTGACCGCGTACTTTCTGTGGATGTCGGTCGGCGGGGTGCTCGGCGGCGTGTTCAATGCCCTTGCCGCGCCGATGGTCTTCCCAATCCCAAAGTATGAGTACTGTCTGGTGATGGTTATCGCTTGCTTGATGGTTCCCCGGTTGATCGGGAACAAGGAACAGGCGAGAGTGCCAGGGAGTACGACCCAGGAGACCAAGGTTCTCGATCCCGCGTTGGGTGCCGGGATCAACCCAATCGGCTACCTCGAACGTCTGTTCTCCCGCCAGCTCGATCGAGAGGGGGGGATCGCACTGATACTGGACTTCGCACTCCCGATCACCGTCGGTGTCGTATTTGCGGTGGTGACGATGTTCCTCACCGAGTCCGATCGGTTCATGAAATTCATCACCAGCATTGCCAACGTCGTTCACAGTGCCACAGCGTCAATCTCAGCCCTACTCCTGTACGCTGTTCCCGTGATGGTCTGTTTCTTTTTTGTGGATCGCCCATTGCGGTTTGCATTGAGCGTTGCCGCCCTTCTGCTCGTCCACCTGTACAACGACCAGGACCCCGACAACATCTACACCGAGCGGAGCTTCTTCGGTGTCCTCAAAGTGGAGAAGAGAGGGCCGTTCACACGACTTGTCCACGGGACCACCCTACACGGAACCCAGATCAACGAATATTACCTCGTCCGGGCCGATTCCCCTGTCCCGTTCGGCTCTTTCAGTCCGTGGGATGTGCTCGCCCTGGAAGGAGCCTTGAAAGCGTGGGATCCGAAGCAGGAGCCGCTGACGTACTACCACCGAACAGGACCGGTTGGGGCCATGTTCCACGAACTCCGGACACGCAAGGGCGGGGCAGACGCGAAAGCCGATGTCGCGATGGTTGGCCTCGGGACCGGGTCGGTCTCGTGCTATGCCCTGCCCGGCCAGAAGCTCACCTTTTATGAGATCGACCCCGCAGTCCGGAAGATCGTCGAAGACCCCTGGATGGTGATGAATCAGGAGGAGGTGAACAAGGGCGAGCCAGCAAAATTGGGTCCATTCACCTATGTGAACGACGCAAGGAAGCGGGGTGCCGAACTCATCTTCCGGATGGGTGATGCCCGGCTCAAACTCAAGGAGGATGCTGAGAGAAACGACAGGAAGTACGCACTGCTCCTGGTCGATGCGTTCAGCTCCGACTCCATCCCAATTCACCTTCTCACCAAGGAGGCAGTCGAGCTTTACCTCAATCGGATTACTGAGGATGGGTTGTTGGCACTGCACATCTCCAACAAGTTTGTCCGACTGGAGCCCGTTGTCGCCCGGATCGCGAAGGAACTCAATCTGGCCGCGCGGGTGTGGAAGGATGATAGTGAGAGCCGACCCGGGAAAACCGCTTCGAGTTGGGTGATTCTCGCTCGCGACGAGAAGACACTTGGTGTGATGGCTGCCCCAGCCACGACTCAGATCATGGCCTTCGGGACCAAGAACCAGGCGATCCTTGAACTGATGCGGAAATACAGCCTGGACACCCCCGCCAAGGATGCAATCGCCAGGGAATGGGCGGGTACGGACCTCTCGATCGATGATTTCACCCGGCTCCACAGTTCGCAGGCCGCCGTTCTTCTCGAACGAACCCGACGGTACGAAGCGGCAAAAGAGCCCCTCACCCTCGGCGAGTTGGCGATTCAGGTCTACGGACCGATGTTCCACACGCTCGACGATCATGAAGCGGTCCGGCTGTGGACCGATGACTATTCCGATGTGCTCCAGGTGATCATGATCAAGGAAATCCAGTGGGTACGGCGGCAGTTCGGACTGACGACTCCTGGTCTGGGGGATTGACGCAAGGCACACCGGTCGGGGTGGTCGGCGCAAGCACAAGGGCCGCAGCGATGTCGCTGGTCCGGGCCGGTTTGAGGCCTTGGGCCGTCGACCTCTTCGCCGACCGCGACCTGCGACGAATCGCTCAGGTCGAACGCTGCTCGCTCGGGGTCTATCCGGCCGCCCTCCCCAGCTTGTGTGACAGCTTCCCACCGGGTCCAGTGATGTACACCGGGGGGCTGGAGAACGCTCCGGAGGTGGTCGCCGCGCTAGCCCACCGTCGGCCACTCTGGGGGAACGGAGCTGACGTTCTCCAACAGATTCGCGATCCGTATCGCCTTCACTCCGTCCTCGCAGCTATCGGTCCTGCGGCATCGCTGGTTCCTGTCGATGCCCCGGTTCCCGCCCACCACCGATGGCTCCGAAAACCACTCAAGGGGTCAGGCGGACTTTCCATCTGTTTTGCGGAACCGGGGGGGTGTGTGCCCCGGACTCACTACGCGCAGGAGTACATGGAAGGACCAGTGCTGTCGGCGCAGTTCATCAGTGATGACTGGAAGACCACGTTGCTGGGGGTAACCGAGCAACTCGTCGGCGAACGCTGGCTCCACGCCAGCCCGTTCGGATACTCCGGGAATATAGGCCCCCTCGTCATCCCGGACCAACTCAGTGCCTCGCTCAGACGACTTGGGGGTCTTCTGGCTCAATCGTTTCGTCCACTGGGGATTTGGGGAGTGGATTTCATCCTTTGCGACAACACAGCGATTCCGATCGAGGTGAATCCGCGCTATACCGCTGCGATCGAACTGTTTGAACTCAGTGCAGGGTGTGGGCTACTATTGAAGCACTCGATCTGCTTTCCCACAGAGACGCAGGATCGTCGGAGCACACTCACACACGAACCCGTTCAGGATATTGCATCAACGGAGAGATGGTGGGACGCACACATGAGAGGGCGAGGCTCCAGCCGAGCCGCACCACTCTCACGCTCGGCAGGAGCCTCGCCCTCCCGTACGAGCGACGATCGCGTCTGGGATAAGACAGCCCGACGAGATTCGGGTATTCATCTGGGCCATCCGACTTTAGGAAAAGCAGTATACTTCGCCCCTTGTCGCATCGTGTTTCCAGCCTCCGGTCCGTGGGACGAGGAGTTCACTGTCGAGTTCGACCCGTGGAGGATTCCGACGTTCGCCGACATCCCGGACCCGTGTACGGTAATCGAGACGGGCGCGCCGGTCCTGACCTTCTTTACGACGGGTTCGACAACGACCGACTGTCGTGCGAAACTGATTCAACAGGCTGCGGAGCTTGATCGACTTTTTCAGTAGGCGCTCTGACCTCATCGACAGGAGATGCACCGATGACCCTCAACGAACGAGCGAATCGGGTTGCGGACGAACTGGAGCGAGGAGCCGATCGTTATCGGCTGGCGGTCGCGCGAGTTGGCGGCGCGCGAGTGATTGACTGCGGTGGGGCCGTGACCGGGAGCCTGGCGGCGGGGTTGGCGATGGCTCGGGCATGTTTGGCCGACCTCGCCGACGTGGCTTACGTTCCCTGTCCTATCGCCGATGTCGGCGGTCCTGCCGTACAGGTGACAACTGACGACCCGGTGCGTGCCTGCCTGGCCTCCCAGTACGCCGGGTGGCAGGTCCAGGTGGAAAAGTTCTTTGCGATGGGGTCTGGGCCCATGCGAGCCCTGTCGGCTCGTGAGGAGGTGTTTCAGCATATCCCAGGGAAGGAAGAGTCACCTGTTGCAGTGGGGGTACTGGAAACTCGGAAGCACCCAACCGAGGAGGTGATCGCCTATCTGGTGTCGAAGCTGCCCCCATCGGCGGAGGCTCTGACTCTGCTTGTTGCCCCGGCCTCCAGTCTGGCAGGGACTGTCCAGGTGGTGGCTCGATCGATCGAGACCGCGTTGCACAAACTCCACGAGCTGAAATTCGATGTCAATCAGGTGGTGTCCGGGTATGGCGTCGCCCCGCTTCCACCAGTGAGCCCGGACGAACTGGCTGCAATCGGCCGGACCAACGACGCCATCCTCTACGGGGGGAAGGTCACCCTCTGGGTCCGGGCGGACGACGAGTTGCTGGCATCGGTGGGGCCGAAGGTGCCTTCCAGTGCATCCAAAGACCACGGAGAGCCGTTTGCAACGATCTTTCGCCGCTACGGCGACTTTTACAAGATCGACCCGCTCCTCTTTTCCCCGGCCGAGATCGAGTTCCGCAACCTCAAGACCGGGACATGCCACAGGTTCGGGCGAGTCGAGCCTGGGCTGCTGCGAAAGTCATTCGGGCTCGACTCATAAATAAATACGTCGGTCTGTTTCAGTCTAATAAAAATAATCAATATTACAAGAGGTCTACGCTCCTTCCGAAACGCACGACCCTCACTCTCGGTAGGTGCCTCGCCCTCTCGTATGTACGTATAATCGTATTATCGTCGATACGACGCCTCGACCAGCTTCGTCGATCGGCACAACATTGGGACCAGGGGACAGAACCTAACCCCCCAACCCCCTTCCCTTAGCACCTGTCCAGAAACAACGCCGTGAAAACAGTGGCACGGGCATCTTGCCCGTGTGGGCTGAGCATGGCCAAGATGGCCATGCCACATTCCGAGCGGCCGGTTTGCTCCTGTTCGCCTTCTCCGTGAAAAACACGATCTTGATCTTGGACGGGTTCTAAGAAGGAAGGGGGAGCCGGAGTCGGAACCTAATCCCCAACCCCCTTCCCTGAGAAGGAAGGGGGAGCCGGAGGGCGGTTTGACTCCCCTCTGCCTCTCAGACCAGGGGTTTTGTCCGGTGGTCCTTATCCCTCGTTACAATCGGGAGCCCTTTTTGTCGCTGCGGGTGGCTCTCCCCTTGCCAGGCTTCGCCAGATTCCGATTCTGTCAGAACGGACAAAGTGTCTGACTGCTTCCGCTCCAGGGCTCCCCCCCGCGGAGGTCGCGTTGCTCCCCGCCTTGTACGCTGCCACCCTTTTCATCGGGGCCACGCTTCTGTTTTTGGTCGAGCCGCTCGTGGGGAAGCTTCTGCTTCCCCTCGTCGGCGGAACGGCCGGGGTGTGGAACGCCTGCATGGTGTTCTTCCAGACCGCCCTACTCGGTGGTTACCTCTACGCCCATCGGTCGATCACCCAGCTCGGGGTGCGACGGCAGGTCGGTGTTCACCTGGCCTTGTTGGTCATCGGTCTCATTGCATTCAAGCTTGCCATCATCGGCACCGGATCGCCTGTCCCGGTCCTCGTGTCCCTCGTGCCGGCGGACCAGGATTATCCGATTGTCGGGGTTGTGGCCCTGCTCGCGGTCGCTGTCGGCGTACCGTTCTTCATCCTGTCCACCACCTCCCCGCTTCTCCAACGTTGGTTCGCAGCGACCGGTCATCCGGCCGCCCGCGACCCGTACTTCCTCTACGCTGCGAGCAACGCCGGGAGCCTTCTCGGGCTGCTCGCCTACCCTCTTCTGATCGAGCCCCGATTCACACTCGCGACTCAACAGTGGGGCTGGGCGGTCGGGGTCTGCGGCTATCTCGTGCTGGTGCTGGTGTGTGGCCTGACGATCGTTCGAGGAACGCGGCGCGGGGAACGCGGCGCGGGGAACGCGGAACGTGGAGCGGGGAACGCGGAACTCGGAACTCGGAACTCGGAACTCGGAACTCGGAACTCGGAACTCGGAACTCGGACCGAACAGAAAAACGGCCTGGCCGTGGCCAGCGCGAGCGTCGCGGCGATCCACTCTGAGACCGTTCCACCCATCGGTGAATTTTTCCCACCCCCCGAGTTGAGTGAAGAACGTGAGTCTGCCGGTACTTCACTCCGCGTTCCGCGTTCCGCGTTCCGCGTTCCGCGTTCCCCACTCCACGTTTCCCCCTCCCCGTTGCGCGTTGCTCGGTGGGTTGGTCTGGCAGCTCTTCCATCGAGCCTGCTTCTGGGGGTGACGACCCACGTCTCGACCGACCTTGCTCCGGTGCCGCTTTTGTGGGTGGTCCCGCTGGCATTGTACCTTCTTAGCTTCATCCTCGTGTTCGCCCGCTGGCCCGATTGCGTTCACCATGCGGTCGGCCGGTTCACTCCGATGCTCCTGCTGTTCGTGGTGCTGTCCTTACTCACCTCCGCAGCCGAGCCGTTGGGGTTGATCGCTGGGCTCCACCTGGCAGCATTCTTCGGCGTCTGCCTGGTCTGTCACGGGGAACTCGCCCGTGATCGCCCGCCGCCGGAACAGTTGACTGCCTTCTACTTCTGGATGTCGTTGGGGGGCGTCATCGGCAGTCTGTTCAACGCGCTGGTCGCTCCGCTCCTGTTCCACCGGCTCGGCATGGTCGAGTATCCGCTAGTGCTTGCCCTGGCAGCATTGGCAAGGCCGCGATCCGACGACACTGCCGACACCCCCGTGCTTCGAGTCGGCGATGTGGTCGCGGCCCTTGTCTTGCTGGGGATGGCAATCGGTTTGGTCCTGGTGGTGCCCCAGTTCGTCGCTCTTCCGACCGCGCCCGACTCGCCAGATGCCCTCTCCGCCCGACTGATCCGCGGCGGGTTAATGTTCGGAGTCCCCAGCGCTGTCGCCTTCGCCCTGGTTCGGAGACCGGCGAGATACGCTTTGGCCCTGGCTGCGCTCCTCGCTGCCGGAACACTTGACTCGGGCCAACTGGGTGAGACCCTGCACATGGAGCGGAACTTCTTCGGCGTGGTGCGGGTGACGAAATCGCCCGACGGGAAGTTCATCCGTTTGGTACACGGAACAACCTTGCACGGGCAGCAGCGGGCTGACGAGACCGGCCCACCCCGGCCGATGACGTATTACCACGAGAAGGGGCCAGTCGGGAATTTGTTCCGGTCGCTGCCACCGGATCGAATCCGGAAAGTCGCAGTGGTTGGTCTGGGGACCGGTGCAGTCGCGGCCTACGCCCACCCCGGGCAAGAATGGATCTTCTACGAGATCGACCCCGCGGTTGCCCGGATCGCTCGTGATCCGGCGTACTTCACATTCCTCTCCAGTTGCCGCGCAACGCGGTGCGAGGTAGTTCTCGGGGACGCCCGCCGACAGCTCGTCCGCACACCGGACAGCGAGTTCGACGTGATCATTCTGGATGCGTTCAGCTCGGACTCGATTCCGGTCCACCTGCTGACCCGGGAGGCGATCGCGTTGTACGTTCAGAAGCTGGCACCGGGCGGGGTGCTGGCAATGCACGTGTCGAACAACCACCTCGACCTTCCTCCGCTTGTGGCCCGACTGGCAGCGGACCACACACCACCACTGATCGCCCGGTACACGCACGACTTCCCCACCGACTCGAACAAGGAGGACGGGCAAACGGCGTCGCAGTGGATGGTATTGGCCCGGACAGAAGCGGACCTCGGACCGATGGCGAAAGGGCCGCACTGGCACCCGGTCCGCGGCGTAGAGGTGGGGCCGGTTTGGCGCGATGACTTCGCCAACTTACTCTGGGTGTGGAAGCAGAAAGATCCTGACGACTGACTGGGTGAGAATGCGAACCGGGGAAGCGATTGCCTCCCCGGTTCGATCCGGGTTTTGAGCCGCGGAGCGGCGGCCGTTCTCAGCCCAGGGCGGAAGCCCTGGGAACCCAGGCGATTCCGGGCCAGAATCGATTCCCTGAAACTCCGAGCCCGACCGGTTACAGCCGATTCTTTTCATGGGCTTCCCCCGACCAACCTTCCTTACGGCTGGGCGGAAATGTACTTCCCGGCAGCGGTTTTGAGATAAACCGCCCCGTCGGTACACTCCAGGAGAAATTTCGTGCTTGTCCCGTCACACCCCGTCCGATCCACGGTTACCGACCCTGTTTCGCTCACGCAGAGGAACTGGCCCTGATTCGCTCTCAATCCCACGGTCCCATCTGGGTTCTTCACCACCGTCCATCGTTCCCAGGCGCGCGGTTCCGCCCGATTGCAGATGGCAGTCCCGCCGCCCCCAGCTTCGGCACACAAGAAGCCCGTTCTTGCACGAAGGGAGAGTGTCCCATCCGGGTGAGCCATCACGACGAACCGCTCCCACTCGCCGCGGACTTCACGGTTCGCGTCCAGCCGTCCACGAGTGACGGTCAGAGGTTCCGCTCCCGTGAGACTCGCAAACGAACTCGCCCTTCGATGGTGATGGTCGGCTGCTCCCCGCTCCCAGATCGCTGCGCTGAGCATGGCGCAAGACATCCGCGCGGCCAGTTCCTGCCGTGCAGACTCAAGTGTCTCCCCGGTGGTCCCAGCGATCTCCTTCACAGCCGCCCTGGCGCGACCGACCGTCTGGTCCTGAATGCGGCGGTACACTCGAATGACTTCAGAAGCGGGTGTACCGGCTTGTGGAAAGACCAACAGTGCTGGCGGCAGGAGAGTCAGGACCGCCCGCAGTGAGACACCGTCCGGGATCACCAGGCGTAAAGCCGCCCATCCACCCGCAGCCAACCTCACCGCCGCGTGGTACTGGGCTGGTAAGGCGGGAGATACTATTGCAGCGAACGCTGCGGCCGAGTCGACCGCTTCAAGGACCATGTGACAGTCGGCCGCAGTGAGGTCGACGACAACGATCCCATCGCCAACGCTCACATCCGCCGCTTGTGCCTGCGGTCCGTGCCCCAGGAGCGTTGTGCCAATGACCACGACCGCACCACAGACCCTTGGCGCATGCATCGGATTCCCTCCCACCCTCGTGGAAAGAGCCACCACGAGACCACACGAGATTCGAGTGAGAACACCCGATTATACCGGTGCCGGCGGTTGGCATTTCGGGATCTCGGGGAATTCACCTCGCAGGAATCGGCCCATGTGAGAAACTGGGAGGGCAACTCACCGCAAGGATCGGTCTGGCTGGCGATCCGCAACTGGCCGGAGCCATGCCAGTGGCGAGGTACGTCGAGTTTCTCACTCCGTCGCCGTAAATGGACGAGTTGATCACCGAGCCCTTCCGGCCGGATGCCGATGGGCTGTCGCCGATCCTGGACCGACCGGGGTTGGGGATCGAATTGAACCGGGAGGCACTGAAACGCTTGAGTTGTTAGTGCTACCGGCGATGGCGAAACGGCGGTATGATAGAGCGAGTCACCGAAGAGGAGAAAAGCGATGGCCACCGACGCCGTTGAAATCCAGGGAACCTTGCGGGAGGACGGTACACTGCTACTGGACAACAAGCCCAACCTGCCGCCGGGACGAGTGAAGGTGATAGTCGAGCTGATTCAAGACTATAAGCAGACGGAGATCTGGCAGTTCTTCGAGCGGCTCTGGGCCGAGCAGCGGGAGAGGGGGCACGTTCCGCGTTCACGGGAGGAGATCGACACCGAACTGCAGGCGGCCCGCCAGGAAGATGAGGAGCGGATGCAAGAGCTTGAACGGATTCACGAAGAGTGTGAGCGACACCGTCACCAGCAGGGCCAGTTGAACAGGCCATGATCCTCTTCCTCGACTCCAACATCGTGATCTATGTGGTGGAGGGCAACCCAGCCTTCGCCCCCAAGACGGTGCTGCGACTTGCCACCGCCCAGACGGCAGGGGACTCGTTCATGATCAGTGACCTGACCCGGATGGAGTGTCTCGTCGGACCTCTGAAAACCCACAATGTGATGGTGGAGGCCAGCTTTCACGCTTTCTTCGGTCGATCTGACGTGCGAGTCGCAGCCATCACCGCAGCCGTCTGCGACCGAGCTGCCCGTATTCGAGCCACACACAATTTCAAACCGATGGACGCCATCCAGTTCGCAGCAGCGGTCGAACATGGCGCGAACGTCTTCCTGACCGCCGACGCCCGCCTTGGTTCCTTCCCTGACCTGACGGTCGAAGTCCTGAGTTGAGGAGATACTCGCTGGACAAACCCTGCTCGACGCGACCAAGTGTGGGAAATTGACCGAAGCGTGGCGGACGCGTGGATGACGTACGAGCACAATGCACCGAGCCCTTCAGGCCGGATGCCGATGGGCTGTTGCCAATCCTGGACCGAGCGGGGTTGGGGATCGAGCTGAACCAGGATGCGATGGAGCGATACGGGGTAAGCTGAAATGCGGTAAAAGGTGGGAGGTGATGAAACGGCGGGTGCGATCCTGCGTGATAGGCGTGACGTTTCTGGTCGCGTCTGGATGGCAACTCGTCACCCGAGGCTGTACATCGTCCGATCCGGTCCATGAGTGGCTCACGGAGGGCCGGGAGCAAACCCCACGCATCACCTCCTCCCCTGAAAGGTTTTCATGATCTGGTTCCTCGCCATCGTCTTCCTGCTCGGCCTGGCCCTCGCCCTTCAGGCTGGGCTGGTGGCATTTGCCGGATATGTGCTGCTCGGCGTGTACCTGCTCAGCCGCTATCTCGCCCGGCAATGGGCTGCCAACCTGTCGGCGGACCGGGTGTGTGATTCCGCGCCCCGGGAGATTGGGGAGTCTGCCGAGGTGGTGGTGACCCTCCGGAATCAGGGTGTGATCCCGATTCTTTGGGTGCTGGTCGAAGACCTGCTCCCGGAACAGGCCCTTCGCCGCCCCACCCGGCTGACCGTCAAGGGGAAGCGACTCCAGGTGGCGAATATGCGCCCTCGCCAGACGAAGACAATCAAGTACCGTGTGATTTTCGAGATGCGCGGGTATTACCCACTTGGGCCGACAGTTCTGGAAACCGGGGACGTGTTCGGACTTCATCGTCGGCATCGGGTGATCGGCAATCCGGTCTACATCATGGTTTATCCGAAGATCTTGCCGCTACCGAAATACGATTTCTCCTCCCGACGACCCATTGGGGAAGTCCGTTTGCAGAACCGGTTGTTCGAGGATCCCACCCGAACCGCCGGGGTCCGGCCCTACATGGCCGGCGATCCGCTCTCGCGGATTCACTGGCGGGCGACGGCCCGAACCGGGCAACTCCACTCGCGAATCTTCGAGCCGACCAGCCTGGCCGGGGCGACGATCCTCGTCGATTTTCACAGTGCCGGGTATCCCGCCCGCAGCGAGCCCCACCGATCTGACCTGGTAGTGACGACGGCCACCAGCATCGCCTACGCGGTGTCGGTCCTCAACCAGTCGCTCGGTCTGGTTAGTAACGGCCGCGATGCTGCGGACCGCATTCGGGCGGAGGCGTTGGAGAAAGATCCCGCGGGGGGAGCCACCGGGGCAGGCTACGAAACGCGGGAAGGAGCCCGGGCGCGGTACGAGATGCGAGACGAGAGCGACCGGATTCGTCCCGTCACCGTGGACACCCGGCGGGGGTTCGATCAGTTCCAGAAGATCCGCGAAGCTCTGGCCCGGCTTGAACTTTCGGATGCACTTTCGCTCGCCGGGCTGGCTCTGGAGATGGCACCACGGATGCCGCGGGACGCAACCGTGATCGCGATCCTCCCAAGAGTTCCGTTAGAATCCGCGATCGCGCTGGGGACACTTCGCCGACAGGGATTCGCGGTCACCGCGATTCTGATCGGACTGGACGAGACGGAGCGGCTGGAAGCTCACGGTCGGCTGCTAGCCGAGACCGTCCGCGATATCCGCTACGCCAACACAGAGGCAGACCTCGCCGGGCTCGGTGGTAACACTTCTGCCGGTGCAGCCGCGTATGCAGTTGACATCCCACTCATGTAGCCGCATCCCAGGATTTCGCCGGAAGACCGACTCCACCCTGAATAACAACCCCTCGAATTGTTTGCACGCCGCGCAACTTTCGAGACTTCTCCCTCGGCGCGGCAACATCTCCCCTGACCCTTCCATGCGAACGAAGAGATGTCGTTAATATTTTGAATATTAGATTAATCACAGAGACACAGAGGACACAGAGAGAAGACAAAATCCGAGAGAGGAGATCTGTCTCTCTCGGTTTTCGGTTTTTCTCTGTGTCCTCTGTGTCTCTGTGATTAAATTATGATTTACAAGCGAACACTAACCAAAGAGGCATAGAGAGAAGACAAAAGGCCATGCCGTCTCGCCAGCAGTTCTGGTTCCGGCTCTGCCGCGCTGTGCTATTTTCCAGAGTCCCATTCGGTGCTCGAATCGCCACCCATCTCAGTTGGGATCGATTCCGACCACACTCTGGCAGTCCGACCGGAATTCGTCCCACGGCTTATTTCTGTTCTACGCTTGGGGCGGAACCGTCCGCTACCGGAGCTGTCCGTTGATACCGACCGCGGCCGACCCACACGACGCGACCCGCTCGACCACTGCGACCCTGGCGGCAGTCATGGTGGCGGTCGTACTTGTCGCTGGGTTCTGGTGGCAAGGTGAGGAGTTCATTGCAGCGAACGGACCGACATTCGACGAGGCCCCACACCTCGTGGCGGGATACGGATACTGGGCGACAGGTCACTTCCGGATGAACATGGAAGACCCGCCCGTTCTCAAGCTGTGGTGGGCTCTCCCACTCGTCCTCGGTGACGGACCTCCCTACCCCCGCGATCTCGCGACAAGGACCAATCACGATCACTGGCAGGTTGGGATTGCGTTTCTGTACGGATCAGCCGTACCTCCCACCGAGTTGCTCACCCCGGCCCGGCGGATGAATCTCGTGCTCGGGTGCGGGGTCGTGCTCGTAGTCGGCTGGTGGTCGTTCCGCGCGTGGGAGAGCCGGCTTGCGGGGCTGGCCGCTGCGGCCTTCGCGGCAGTTGACCCGAACTTGCTCGCCCTGTCGTGCGTGCTGAGTACCGATGTCGGGTTCACGCTCTTTGCGATCCTCTCGGCGTACCTTCTCTGGGAATACGCGGCCGCCCCGTCTCGGTGGTTACTGGTCACGACCGGGGCGAGTCTGGGGTTGATGCTCGGGTCCAAGCTCTCCGCTCTGGGGATGGTGGCCGGCCTGGCCGTTGCGGGGATGGTGATCATCCTCCAGGGGGGGGCACTGGCCCTCCCCGGCACACCGGAACGGGCGGACAGCAGGACGATCAGGAACCGGCTCCGAACAGGGGGTGATCTCGCCTTCCGGCTCGGGATCATCGCATTCGTGACCCTGGCCGCGACGTATGGGTTCGTCCACTTCGATCAGTGGGGCCGCGGGGTGAAGTTCCAACTGACCCGCACGGATCACGGCGACGGTGCCTTTTACCTCTGCGGCGACATCTCCCGGACCGGGTGGTATCACTACTTCCTGGTCGCCCTCGCGCTCAAGCTACCGCTGGGATTGATCGCTGCGGTACTCGGATCGGCGCTATGGCGATTGGGTAGGACGACCAGCCCGCGACCGGACCCCTCCCCGAGGGAACGGTGCAGCCGAGCCGGGTGTTTTCTCACATCCTCCGGGGCGTGGTTGATTCTTCCCCCGCTGGTGTTTCTGGCGGCAGTGTCCTATTCGCGGGTCGATCTTGGGGTGCGCGTGGCGCTCCCGGCCATCCCGTTTCTGTACGTTCTGGCTGGCCAGCTTGCGGGACCGGGGTGTGGGAGACTCCTGCGCGTGGCCTTCCTCGGCGGGTGTTTGGCGTGGGTGGGGGTGTCTGGGCGTAGTGCGGCCCCGCACCAAATCGCCTACGTCAACGAACTGGCCGACGGGCCGGTCAATGCGCTTCGGTTTATCGCCGACTCGAACCTCGACTGGGGGCAAGGGCTCCCCGCGCTGCGGGAATACATGGCCCGGGAAGGGATCGAGGCCGTCTATCTCTCGTACTTCGGAACCGACCGGCCAGAGTCCCACGGCATCCGGTTCCAGCCACTCCCGGGGTACGGTCGGGTCGGGCTGACAGGAGGAGATACGATCCCTCCCAGTGCCTCACGACACGTGTTGGCCGTCAGCGCGAACAATCTCCTCGGAATCTATCTGAATGATCCGAACACGTTCGCCAGGCTGCGGGAACGGTCGCCGACCGCCGTGCTAGCTGGGTGCATTTACGTCTTCGACCTGACCGCCGACCCGGTGGCTGTCCGCCTGGTGCGATCCCTCCCGCTCCACTGATCCCCTCATGCCTCGCTCCCTGCGTACCCTTGTGATCGTTATCGTCGGCTTCGGCGCAGTCGCGCTCACATCCGACCAGTTGGTCAACAGCCCGGGCTTTATCAATCCCCGGGATTTCCTCGAATACTGGGCCGCTGGGGCAGCAAATGCTCGTGGCGGAAACCCTTACGACCCTGGCGAACTCCTGCGCTGGCAGCAACTCGCCGACCCGAACCGGGACGGGGCGGTGATGATGTGGAACCCGCCGTGGTCGCTCGCAGCGTACATGCCATTCGGGCTTCTCTCGCCGCGGTGGGCCACGCTCGTCTGGATCGGGCTTCAGATCGTCGCGGTCATGGTGGCGTGCAACTGGCTCTGGCGGATGTACGGCGGTCCGGTTGCCCGACGATGGGTCGGCCCGGTCGTGGGGCTATCGTTTGCACCGGTGGTGTGGACCGTGTTGTATGGTCAGAACACTGGGCTCCTCCTTCTCGGGCTCGCCGGGTTCGCCTATTTCCGGCAGTTGAACCGGCCGGCTTTGGCCGGGGCGTTCGCTGCCCTCACCGCGTTGAAACCGCATCTCCTGGCGGTGTTTGGGGTGTTGCTCGTGTTGGATGCGGCCACTCGACGCGGTCGGATCGCTCTGGCCACGGGGGCCAGTGTTCTGCTCGCCGGGTTGGGACTCGCATTGGTGACCAACCCAGCGGTTCTCGTTCAGTATGGGCAGGCGATCCGGAACCCGGGGCCGGGTGCGGTAACGCTTGACGAGTGGGTTTTACCTGTGGCGAGTTACTGGCTGCGGGTGACAGTGGGGGCGGGATTCTGGGTGCAATTCCTGCCGTGTGCGTTGGCGTGCCTCGGATACGCTGCGTACCGACTCGCCTGGGGTCCGCGCTGGGACTGGACAGCCGAACTCCCGGGGGTGGTGTGGGTGTCGGTTCTGACTACCCCGTATGGCGGATGGGTGTTCGACCTCACGATCCTGCTTGTGCCGGTGATTGGCGCAGCGGCTCGGGTGGCGGCAGACCGCCGGGGGGCCGTCCAGGCGTTGTTCGCAACCGCGTATCTCGGCGTGACTGTCGTGTCGCTGGTCGGGGAGTTTTCGCTGCCGGGCTTCTTCTGGGTCGCACCTGTTCTGCTGATCCTGGATCTGCTCGCCTCGCTCGTCAGGGGGAACGCTCTGGGCAATGATCCGCCGCCCCGCCTGGGCGGAAAAGCAGTGGATTGAGGCTTCAGGTAATTCAGCGTGGATTTTTTCCGCCGATGCGAGAGTGCAACGATGACGAACGGGGATCAGGCCGGGCTGTCACGAACGAGGACATGCCATGTTCGATCTCTCTGGTTTGGGTCCGGTTCGATCGTCCATATCAGGAAATATCTGGACATCACCAGGATCCAACCACCAGGCCATCGTTCGGCAGAAGCAGTCGCCACCATGTCGTGGCGCTGATACCTGGGTTCGCGATGCGAACGCTGCCATCTGCAAGCGCCACTCCGCAGCCGCCAGCCGTTAGCGCCTGCGGTACGTAGCACGACTGCGAACCGACCTTCGGGGTGACTTCGAATAGACTGGCATGGATCAGGATTGAGGCCCATTCTGACGGGCCAGCATTGTCCTCGCCCCATGTGCGGTTACCGTACACCCCGGTGTTGTACAGGCAGTTGTAGGAGTAATGCTCCGCCAGGAAGATGGTGTTCGAGGTGCCGTCAGGGATGTCTTGAGGGATGCGCGCGTACTTGACAACTCCGTCAGCGGTATCGCCGTTCGCCGACGAGCCGGTGAGGAAGTACGGCAACGCATAGAGCGCGTCCCCCGTCAGGATGTAGCCGTTGGCCTCGTAACTGCACAGCCCTGCCTGCACGCCCTTACTGTTCGGGGCTGCCCAATTCCCGGTCAGCGATTGGTCAAGCGGGGCGATAAAGGTCTTGATGACAGCAGCACTGGTATAAGATTGACCTACCGTGGCATTGTAGATATTGGTCTGCTCAAGATATGGCAGTAAAAAAAAGTAGAAACTGCCGTGTTGCGCTGGGGTGGCAGTCGTAACCCCGGTGGTGTTGGGAAAGTAACCAATGTCAGGAGGTAGCTTGCCGTTCACATCGTGGCAGGCGTGCGCTGCCAGAACGATCTGCTTCATGTTGTTCGCCGACTGGGTCCGTGCCGCAGCTTCTCGGACCCTCTGGATTGCAGGGAGGAGAAGGCCGATGAGGATGGCGATGATCGCGATCACCACCAGAAGCTCGATCAGGGTGAACGCGCGGCTTCTCGTCGAGGTTGAGAGAGTGAGCATGGGAATGGACCCTCGCCGAAGAAAAAGAACCAACAATTGAACGAGCCTACCAGGAATCACCTGCACAGAGCCGGTTCGCGAGCCGTGAGAGGCGAGAAATCAGCATAAGACTCTGCCAGATGCTAGTGCGTAGACCGTCTCCTGTCTAGTCACAGATGCAATGACTTCCCAGGAACGAATCGCGAGATGGTGTCTTGGGCCGCAACTGGAGACATCTCATAGCCGTAGTGGGGACGGGCCGAACCTGTGGCCAATGATCAAAGGAATATCGGTCTTCCCTGTCCCAGAGGTGGATCATTCAGCCAGAGCCGAAGCCTGTCAACCACGAGCTGGGATCAGGCCGGCCCGTCACCAAGGAGGCCGTACCATGTGGGTGGGCAAGACCGAGCACTCACATCACCGCGGAGTCAATCGGCACGCCAGAAGCCTCTTTGTCACACTCATCGACGACAACGGGAGGACCGCCGACGTCAGGAACAACTCACAACAAACGATCCCGACCTGCCCGAAGCCACGACAGTGGCGTGGGTCAGGTGCAATTACAGGTTAGGTGCTTTTGGTCTCTCGTCTACGAGAACATTCGCCTGCTGTCGATCACCTGCAAGGGGTTGTTCACTACCATGTCCACTTTGTCTTTTCCTCACCGTTGAGGGTGAGAGTCCACTGATACGTACGCGGGTTCTTCTTAATAGTCCGACCGACGAGCTTGATCGTCACCCACGCTCCGTCGAGCAGGACTGTGGCGCTGTGATCACCCGGCCAGAGTGGAGACAAGCCGCTGCTAATCTCCTGCCCGTTTAACTCTAGCGTCTCACTACCGTTTGATTCGGCCTCGAACGTAATTCGGTAGTTGTCTTTGTACTTGTACTCGAAACGCGGCATCGCTGGTTACTCCAGGGGGAGCGGGAACTGAAACCTCTCAGTGCTGAGACGGGCCCCACAATGTGAAGCCCGCTCGCCTCTTGTGCCCAACGACCAAGCGTACCGGCCGGGCCAAGACTCAAGCGGCCTCCTGCGTGATATCCTTAACATGAAGTAAGTAACCACCTCGGTTGCGCTCTCGACACCAAGCTGTACGCTGGAACTGGGGCAACCAGATTTTGGCAACTTCGCGGAGTATTCAAGAAGCCCTCAGTGGCCTAACACCTTGTTCAGCTGCCCGAAGCCGCGAATGCGGCGAGGGTCAGATGCAACATCTCGTTAAGTAAATTTTATCTCTAAGCCACCTGAGTATCTGTCCTCTGCCGCTGTGAGTGTCCAGTTGTTCTTACATCGGACGGCCACACCCCTGGCATACCCGCCCTCCGGCTTGGGCCGTAGTCGCAGGTGCAGGACCCACTTTATAGCCTTCAAATTTGACCTGATCGCCAGAACGCAGAAATCTCACCACCTCTGCACGCACACTTGGATCGAGTTGATTGATGGCCGCCACGACAGATCGCGCCGCATCACTCATTGGGTAATCCACCTTTTGCATGTTTTTCTCCTGAGCTAGGTGTGTTGCCACAAACTTGGCAACTCCCAGGTGTATAAGAATATGCAGAACTCTGACAGATAGGGCAAACTCCATTCGGACTGGACTCCTTCAGAGCCTCCCGGTAAGCCCGGCGCTTTTCTTGGTCGGGAACAGTCCCCAAAGATCGAAGATCCTTGTCCTCCAACTCAACAGCTTGCTCTCTTAACTGATCGAACTCCTTCCGTGGCGTCGAGGGGGCTGCATCCGCCATCTTATTCGCTTTGCTAGCAAACCAGTTGTTCTCGGCCATCAGTTCAGAATGTTTCCCGATGTAATCTTCCCACCGGAATGACATTTTGATGATTGCAAGAGCTAACAAGATTGCTGCTAGGAACTCCCACGCTATCTCCGCAACCTCTTGGTGCTGAGTCCCTTTTGCTGTGAATCTTAGTGCGAAGTAAAGAACGGGCACTCCGATCGCTAAGAAGTCCACAACCAGAGAAGCCTTCCGCTTACGGCTAAGGCGACCATGATGCAGGTGCTTCGCGGTGAGGGCGTCGATGCGAAGCGATCGGAGTTGATCGACGCAGTTCTCATCAAGCATCTCTGCTCCTCCCACAGATTTGCGTTCTAGGATAACGATCGCTCAATGCCTTGTATAACACCTTGTTTACCTGAACTAGGCTACCAATGTGGCAAGCGTCAGGTGACCTTTATCATTCGCTCAATCGCCTTTTATTAACCTTACTATAGACATTTGTGATCCGTCCGCGGTTTCCACTCAAGCTTTGCAACAGTCCAGAGAGCAATACAAAAGCCAGTCGAGCTTGATCGACTTCCTTGTCCGTGCTTTGGCCGATTTTTCGATGCTTACTCAACCCCATCAAAGCATGGGTGTGTCTCGTATCATTTGCCCGAAGAGAAACAGCGGCAACTGCCGGAAACTGTGATCGTCGTCGGGCAGTGAACCCCAGGCGCCATCTTTGCCATCTCGCACACCTGCGCCGTAGTGGACGCAGTAGGTTATGCAACCGGGGAATTGAAGGACTTCAAGCACGCCCTAGTATGCTTCGCCAGCAACCTCGTCAGCAAAGACTTCGGTTCGGATTACTTTGTCTGCCATCGACGCCTCTCCTTTCCCTTTCGCCGAACCTGGATTTAGCCCGGGCAGTTTTGGCCGTGTTCTTCCGGGATTCTGCGCAGGCGAACACGGGAACCCATCGGCTTGGTGTGAGTCTGCGCAAAAATCGCAGATTGCAACCTTCGGTTCGATCCGCGCGTTGATCGTTACTCAATCGGTCAGCGTGATGCGCACCCCGACTCGAATCGACTGACCCACGGGGTTCTTGTCCGGGTGATGATGGCGAACATCCCACGACTCTTCTCTCGACTGACGCCCAGCGGATGGGGATACTCCTCCCCATCGCCACTCGCGGTCAGTGTTCGTGTACTTCCGGGCCGATGCAAGGAGGAAGTCAACTCTAGCGAATCCGTCAGGAAAAGTCATTTCAAGGGACAAGTCCACTGCCGTCAAGTACATTTTCTACGAATTTCGGGTGATCGACCCTGGCCAGCAGCCGGCGGATTCCCGTTCACCACTGCCAGCACATCCGGCAACTGCGACATCTTTCCCTTTTCGGAGAAAACCACCATCCCCATTCCCCACTCGCCCCCACCCCTCCCCGCACTACAACCACCCAGACGGCTTTCCCACCCTGTTTCCCCGTCGGGACTCCTTCCATGTTCTGCCTTTCAGTCCGGTCGGTCGTGCTGGCGATCGGTTTCTTGCTCGCAGCACTCGCACTCCCCACTTCTCTCCGCTCCGATGATGCCAAGAAGGACGACATCCCCAGGGGCGAGGTGAAGGGCTACTCGTTCGCCCAGAGCAAGATTTTCCCCGGGACCACCCGCGGTTACTCGATCTACGTCCCCAAGCAATATGACGGGAAGACTCCGGCGTGCGTGTACGTGAACCAGGATGGGGTCCAGTTCAAGGCCCCGCAGGTCTTCGATCAACTCATCCATGAGAAGGCCATGCCGGTCACAATTGGTGTGTTCATCTCTCCGGGCGTGGTCCCCGCAGCGAACAAGGAGGCCCTCCCGCGCTACAACCGCAGCTATGAGTACGATGGCCTTGGCGATGCCTACGCCCGGTTCCTGCTGGATGAAATTCTGCCGGAGGTCGAGAAGAAGACGACCGCTGACGGCCGTCCACTCCTCCTCTCAAAGAGCGGCAATGACCGGGCCATTGGGGGATCGAGTAGCGGCGCTGTCTGCGCGTTCACCGCGGCCTGGGAGCGGCCAGACGCCTTCACCCGCGTGTTTAGTGCGATCGGCACCTATGTGGGGCTTCGCGGTGCGAACAACTACCCGACCCTGGTCCGGAAGTACGAGCCGCGGCCGCTGCGCGTGTTCCTCCAGGACGGCGAGGCCGACCTGAACATCTACGGTGGCGACTGGTGGATGGCCAACCAGGAGCTGGAGCGGTCACTGAAATTTGCCGGGTATCAGGTCGATCATGCCTGGGGCAAGGGCGGGCACAGCGGCCAGCATGGCACCGAGGTCTTCCCGGAGGCGATGAGGTGGCTCTGGAAGGGGTGGCCAGAGCCCGTGAAGCCCGGGGCCGGGTCGGCGCAACTCCAGGAGATTCTGATCCCCGGCGAGGGGTGGCAACTCGTTGGTGAGGGGTACAAGTTTACCGAAGGGGCCGCAGCGAACGCGAAGGGTGAGGTGTTTTTTAACGATGTCGGAGCGAGCAAGACATACAAGGTCGGGCCGGAGGGCAAGCCAGTGATCTTCCTCGACGACTCGAAACGAGGGGATGGCCAGCGGTTCGGGCCGGATGGACGGCTATACGCGAACGCCAGCGCGACCAGTCAGGTTCTCGCCTGGGATGCGGACGGAAAGTCGACCGTCATCGCCGACGGAGTCCGCGGCAACGATCTGGTCGTCCAGCACGAGGGTGGAGTCTATCTCACCGATCCGTTCACCACACCGGGCAAGAGTTCGGTCTGGTACGTCTCCCCCAAGGGGGAGAAGAAGACGGTGGATGTGGGGCTGAAATTCGCGAACGGAATCACCCTCTCGCCGGACCAAACTCTCCTTTACGTTGCCGATAGCAACACGCACTGGGTGTATAGCTATCAGATCAAGGCTGACGGGTCACTTGCCAATAAACAGAAGTACTACCACCTGCATGTTCCGGATACGGCCGAGGACAGCGGGGCGGACGGGCTGCGGACGGACCGTGATGGCCGCCTGTGGGTCGCGACCCGGAGTGGGTTGCAGGTGTGTGATCAGGCCGGACGGGTGAATGCAATCATCCCCACACCAAACGGCAAGATCTCGAACTTGACATTCGGAGGGCCGGATTTCGACGTGCTTTATGCCACCTGTGGTGACAAGGTGTTCAAGCGGAAAGTGAAAGTGAAGGGGGCGAATCACGACCAGGCCCCGATCAAGCCGAAAGCGCCGCAACTGTGATCATCGAGCAGGTTCCTACACGAAGCCGTCCGGGGGTCTCGTATCTCCGGAAAGCTGTTTGGACGTACACATGGGAGTGCAAGGCTCCTGCCGAGGCGCACCACTCACGCGCGGGAAGAGTCTCGCACTCACGTTATATCGACGATTGTTCCGAGAATAAGATCGCGAGTGGCTTTGTGGATTGGTTGGAAGGTTGACACCCAACCGCCCAACAGCAAGTCCTCTGGACAACGCCTGACTGTGTGTTATGAGGCTGGTCGCGTCCCGCATCAAGCGGAGCGTGAGATTGCGGGCGTTCGGCCCGCGGTGTGCCGGGGGGCAAGCCATGAAGGCGGTCGGACGGGTCGCATTACTCGTTATCGGCGTTGCGATCGGGGCGGTCGGCACGATGTTCTATCTCGGCCAACCGCAACCAGTTGGGGCTGCCTCAAATGATCGATATCAGGACACCATCATGGCGACCGGCGCGGTGTCGATCCATGCTCGGGTGCAAACTGATGGAGTGTGGCTTCTGGACTACAAGGCTGGCAAACTCCTCGGGACTGTGATCGACCGGAATCAGGGTAAAATCATCGGCTGGTCCGAGGTCGATCTGCGAACCGAGTTCGGGCTCGTCGCCCAACAAGATGTCCATTTCCTCATGACCACCGGGTATATCACTCAGGGGCAGTCAGCCCTCTACTTGGCCGAGACATCAACCGGCAAACTTGGGGTCTACACGATGGGTCCCTCTACGGGGAACGGGATCGTCATCCGACGCCACGACATGACCAAATTTCGAGAGCAAGTCGGGGCGGGCGGCGTCGTCCCAGCCGCTGCCCCTCCGCCGAATCCGAATCCGAATCCTATCCCGTGAGCATCGGACCAGAACCCATCGTCGAAGGCCCGCGGCCGAACCGTCGCGGGCACCGCTGCGTACCATACTTTCATCGGATCGCCCTGCCCACTCGCTGTTTCCGGGCTTGCCGATGATCGATGCGCACATCCATGTCGTCCCGCCAAACCTCCCAGGGGTGGGGTCGCTTTCCCCACTCCTGAGGATGGCTCCCGAGACAGTCGCAACGGAACTCCGCAGGCAGATGCAAACTGCCGGTGTGACGCATGCCTTCGCGATGGGAGAGTGGAACACAAGCCTCTCTGACCCGCTCGGGGTGAACCGGACACTTGCGATCAGTGAACTGGTCCCCGGGCTCAAGTCGATCGGTGTGGCCGACCCAACGAAAACCGACGATGCCCACTTCCACCGTTGCGAGGAAGTCCTGGCAGCAGGGAAGGTCGTCGCACTCAAGGGTTACCTCGGTTACCTCCACTTCGAGCCAGCCCACCCGAACTACCGGCGCTACTATGAACTCGCGGCCCGGTATCGCGTCCCGGTGATGTTCCACACCGGTGATACTTACTCCCCAATGGCGAAGCTGAAGTACGCACACCCACTCGGAGTGGACGAGGTGGCGGTCGATTACCCGGACACCCGGTTCGTGCTGTGCCACCTGGGAAACCCGTGGATGTTCGATAGCGCCGAGGTGATTTACAAAAACATGAACGTCTGGGCCGACCTATCCGGGTTGATCGTTGGGGAAGATGACGTCTTTGCGTCGGAGGAAGGACGTGATGCAGCTTCTGATCTGGGGCAACAGATCCGCCGGGCGATCAAATACTCGGAGCGGGCGAATCGGTTCCTGTATGGGACCGATTGGCCGCTCGCTCCGATGCCAGCGTACCGCGATTTTATCCGCGAGGCTGTCCCGTCGAACTATCATGAGTGCGTCTTCGAGGAAAACGCCCGACGGCTGTACCGGTTGTCCTGAGACGGTCTCGCAAAGACATCTCAATTCAGCCGATGGGGTCACGGGTCGCCCGCCAATGGAGCGTTGTGGAAGGAGAGGAAGCTCAAACGACAGCCTGATTGGACCTCTCGTCGGATTCCACCGGACTTTGACCTCCATTTGATCGCCCAACTCGATAAACTACCAGCAGTGGGCCGGGCAAGCCGGTGCGCAAGGAGGGTTCCCCGGAACGTTCGACGAATGAAAGGCGGGCGACACGCACACACCATCCGCCAGGACATTCGACACCACGGAGTCAGAGTCATGAAACTCGGTCTGTTTGGTCTGGCTACGGCGGCACTTGCCCTTTGCGGCGAGACAGCCTTGGCCCAGCAGGTGATTGTCGCCCCAGCCGCTCCAGTAGTGGTTCCTGCGTACACGACTTATCCAGGAGTCGTGATCGGTGGGGGCATCAGGACTCGCGGGGGACTCTTCCTCGGCGGGACGTACTCGACAGCACCGGTAGTTCCGGCCTACGGGACACTCTCAACTCCTGTCGTTCCGGGTTCTGCGGTTGTTCCAGGTCCGGTCGTTGTCCAGTCAGCACCAGCGGTTAGCGTCGGGGTCGGTGTCGTTCCGTACTACCAACCGGGGTTTTACCCGTACTACGGACGGCCGTACTACCGCTATTTCCGGCGTTGAGCTGCAAGTAGACAGATCACACAACCCCGGCATGTTGCCGGGGTTGTCTCGTTTTTGATCACATCACGGTCACTCAACGGGGCTTCCGCCCCTCACGTTGGGCAGACCCCAGAAGTGCCCGGACAATGCGTTTCGCCCGAGAGGGCCGGCGAACCGCAGCGATCACACCCGCCAACTCCGCCGCCAGACGGGCCGTTTCCTCACGCGATTCGCGGAGCTCGTTCTCGACTGCGCGAACCCGTGTGCTTGCCTGAACAAGAAGGTGTGTGGAGATTTTTTCTTTGAGTTCGGGAATGGTCTGGGCCGTCACACAGGTTCCCTCGACCTGGAGGCGACTCAAGGTCGACGGATCGAGATCTGCCAACGAGATGGGGCCGAGTGTACGCGAGAAAGCGTAGAGAATCCCACGATAACAGACCATGTCGTAGCCTCGGAATTCTCCCCTGATCGGCCGGTGTGCTGTGGGGAACATGTCTTCGAGAGCGGCCACCTCTGCCAGGAATCGATCATCCATTTCCCGCAAGAAGGCCCCAGGAACTGGCGCAGGTAGCACTGTGTCGGAGGAGTTGAGGGTTTGGTTCCACTCGGGGGGCGGGCACAGCCCGAGGTGCTCGCGGAGAAACGCACTCAATTCCACGGTCCGATCCCGCAGGAGCCCCCGGAGGGTCGCGGCCAACGTGGGTGTAAGATCCCCGGCTGGGCCGACAAGGATTCGCTCCTGGACCGGGAATCCCGACAGATCCAAGTCTGGGTCAACACCAAGGAATTTGAACACCTCGCGAAGCAGGGCGGCCGGGCGGGTTCCGATCGATTCATAGAACCCGACGAGGAGTTGTTCGGGGGGGAAGACGCTCGACCACCGTCGGAGTTGACCCAGATAGTCCCCGCTGACCAGCGGCCAATCGTGGGCGAAGTTTGCCTGCCATTGTTCCTCGGTTGGCACCAGGCACGGAGTGCCAGCGGTCGCGAAGTTGGCTTCGCAAAACTGATGGCTGTGACGGGCATGGGACCACGCCCGTGAGACCGGATCGCGCATCAGGAAGACGAGTTTCAGATCGGGAAGGAGCTGGCGGATGAGCCAAATGCGGTCGAGCGGGAGCGCTGCGTAGGACGGTGATGCCTCACCTGCCAGGCGCAGTCCGGCTTCTGAGAAGTAGTCGCAGTACCAGCGGTAATCCAACCACTTGTAGAGCGAACTGAAATATCTGACCTCCTTCACCTCGGGAATAAAGATCTGAGGGTGGTGACGCAGGTTCGCCGCCAGCCACGTCGACCCCGTTT
>PLDW01000352.1:0-921 GCA_003136315.1 Gemmataceae bacterium
GGCTTCCTCCTCATGGGGAACGCCGAGCAGGTCATGGACCTGAGTGTGCGTAAGCCCTACCCTGGCGAGAACAAATTGCCCGACCGCCTGCTCGCCATCAAGGAGGTGAACGAGCAGTACCTCACTTTGCTCAAGGAGTTGACGCAGAAAGCGTTCACGAAGGATCAACTCCTCAAGGACGCCGAGGCGATCGACGTGGCCACGAAGACCGCCCGCCAGAAGGAGGCGAAGGCCGTCGCGGCACGGATGGACCCGCCGGCGGGGTTCGGCGGCGGGGGCGGGCCGCAAGCACCAACTCTGAAGATGTTCGCGGAAACGCGGACGGCGTCGGTGGCCGCACAACTGGCCGGCAAGTCCAATGGGTACACCCCGCAACCGTTCCAGTTCGGCCAGCCACCCGGCGGCGGTGGCGGAGTCATGGGCAAGGGCGGACGGCCAACGGCAATCGATGAGAAGGCGTTCGCGGCCGAGGTGAAGGTGCCACCGGAGTTCGAGGCGACCCTTTTCGGTGTGCCGCCCAAAGTGAACTACCCCGTGGCGGTCGCCTGCGAACCCACCGGAGCGGTGTACGTCGCAGTGGACGAGCAGGGGTCGCTCGGCCGTACGCCCGGCGGCGGGAGAATCCTCCGCTGCGTCGATAGGGACGGCGACGGCAAGGCGGACGACGTGACTGTGTTCGCGAAGGTCGATCACCCGCGTGGCGTGGTCTACCGTGGCGGCAAGGTGTGGGTCATGCACCCGCCGACGCTCTCCGTCTTTGAGGACACCAAGGGCGACGGTGTCTCCGACAAGCAGGAGGTGTTGGTGACCGGGCTGACCACGAATCAGATCACCGACCGCGGCGGCGACCATACGACCAATTGCGTCCGCATGGGCATCGACGGCTGGCTCTACATTGGAGTCGGCGACTACGGCATCAAG
>PLDW01000352.1:939-2129 GCA_003136315.1 Gemmataceae bacterium
GCGGGCTGGGACACTCGCGTCAGCTTGCTGAGGCAGTCGGCGCTCTACGGCTACACGCAACTGTTCGCCAACTTCACCGACGAGATCATGCCGACGCTCGGCGTGTTCGGCAACGGCGGCGGCACCGGCGGGCTGTTCGTGCAAGACCCGCGCTGGCCGGCGCAGTACCGCAACACTCTCTTCACCAGCGACTGGGGACGGAGCGAAGTGTACCGGCACGAGTTGAAAGCGAACGGGCCGACATTCGACCTGAAGCAGGAAGTGTTCATGAAGATGCCGCGCGCGACCGGCATGGACATCGACGGTAGTGGGCGGATGTATGTCGCGAGCTGGCGCAATGGCTCGGCGGTCGGGTTCGAGGGACCGAATGTCGGGTTCATCGCTCGCGTCGCCCCGAAGGGAATGGCTGATGAGCCGTTCCCCGACCTGAAGAAAGCCGACGATGCGAAGTTGCTCGAACTACTGGCCTCGGCCAACGGCGTTGTCCGCCTCCACGCCCAGGGAGAAATCCTCGGCCGTGTGAAGAATGTCGGCACCTCATTCGCCCTGCTCAGGCTCGCATCGGACGATGGGGCCGCTCTCGAAGGCCGCGTCGCGGCGATCTTCACACTGAAGCAACTCGACGGCAAGGATTCGCGACCCGCTCTTCTCAAACTCATCGAGCTGCCGCCGATCCGCGAGTTCGCCCTTCGCGCTCTGACCGACCGCCTCGGTGAGATGGCTGGCCTCACCCCCAAGCCGTTTCTTGATGCACTGGCGGATGAGTCGCCCCGTGTGCGTGCGCAGGCTCTCGTTAGTCTCGGCCGGCTCGGGGATGTGTCCGCAGCGAAGCAGATTCTCCCGCTCACCGCCCGGCCGAAGGGGTCAAAGATGCCCACCCAGCGGCCGGTGCAGAACCAGCCAGACCCGGACCGCGTGGTCCCGCACCTGGCCGTGCGGGCGCTCGTCGCCATCAATGCCATCGACGCCTGCCTCGAAGCCCTGGACGGCCCGCACTGCGATGGGGCGCTGTGGGCGATGCGGTACATGCACGACCCGAAGGCGGTGGAAGGTCTGATCCGGAAGCTCGGGACCGTCCGCGCCCCGCAGTTGCGGCGGGGCATCCTCGCCACGCTCATCCGGCTCTACTACCGCGAAGCGGATTACACGGGGTCATGGTGGGGCATCCGCCCGGACAGCACCGGCCCGTA
>PLDW01000352.1:2137-26235 GCA_003136315.1 Gemmataceae bacterium
GGGAATATGACCTTCGAGGCCGCGGCCAAGCGGGCGCTCGCTGCGACCGGGGACGCGAAGAAGGGCGAGTCCGTCTTCAAGGCGCAGTCGTGCGCGGCGTGCCACACCACCGCCGATCGGCAGACCCCGAAAGGCCCTCACCTGGTGGACATCGGCAAGCGGTCCAAGGCCGACGAAATGGTCGAGTCGGTGCTGAAACCGAGCGCCAAACTCGCCCAGGGGTACGAGACGTATCGGTTCGTGATGACCGACGGCCGCATCGTGCAGGGTTTCGTCGTCGGGGAGCGGGCCGACGCGACGGTGATACGCGAGTCGAACGGGGTGCAGCTGGAACTGAAGAAGGCCGACATCGAGTCCCGCATCATGCAGAAGCTCTCCGCCATGCCCGAAGGACTCGCGGCCAATCTCACCCCCGAGCAACTGGCCGACTTGATCGCGTACCTTCAGTCTCTCAAATGACCCCNNGCCGTCCTGTCGGTCGCAGCCCTCGCGTCGCTCCGGGCGGCGGACCCGCCGAATCCCTCGGATCTCCCCAAGCCCTTGCAGTTGTCGTCGCTGGAAGATCACAAGAAGATGATGGAGCAACTGAAGATCAAGGAACTCCGTCGCGGTGCGGACGGCAACAACCCGAAAGCGCCTAACGCCGCCAACAAGGACGAGTCGAAAGCCACCCCGTACCCGAAGCTGCCCGACCCGCTGGTCTTCAAGAACGGCACGCCGGTCGCCACCGCCGAGCAGTGGAAACAGCGGCGGGCGGAATTGATCGAGGAGTTCGACCGAGAGGTGTACGGGCGGGTGCCGAAGAACGTGCCGAAGGTGACGTGGGAGGTGAGGGAGACGACCAGGGAGAAGGTGGGCGAGATCGACGTGACGACGAAGAAGCTGGTCGGCACGGTGGACAATTCGTCCTACCCGCACATCAAGGTGGAAATTCAGCTCACCCTCACCACTCCGACAGACGCCCCCGGCCCGGTCCCGGTGATGATGGAGCACGGGTTCGTGTTCCCGCGGCGGCCTGGGGTCAACCCCCCGCCCCCTCCGAAGAACGCCCAGAAGCCGTGGACGCAACTCCTGATCGAGAAGGGCTGGGGCTACGCGATCTATTCGCCTTACAGCGTGCAGGCCGACACCGGCGGGGGCAAGGGTGGGTTCGGCCGGGAGGGCGGGACGTATCAGGGGTTGACCACCGGCATCATCGGGCTTTGCAACAAAGGGCAACCGCGCAAGCCAGACGACTGGGGGGCGCTGCGGGCGTGGGCGTGGGGGGCCAGCCGTGCGCTCGACTACCTCGAAACCGACAAGGCGGTGGACGCCAAGCAGGTGGGTATCGAGGGGCTGTCGCGGTTCGGCAAGGCGGCCATCGTGACGATGGCCTACGACGAACGGTTTGCCATCGGGCTGATCGGGTCGAGCGGTCAGGGCGGGGCGAAGATCATGCGCCGCGACTACGGCGAGAAGGTGGAGAACGTGGCCGCCAGCGGCGAGTACCACTGGATGGCCGGCAATTACCTCAAGTACGCAGGGCCGCTGACGCCGGATTACTTGCCGGTGGACGCACATGAACTCGTAGCCCTCTGCGCGCCGCGGCCGGTATTCGTCTCGGTCGGGTCCGAGAATGTGGAGGGCAAATGGATCGACTCCAAGGGCAACTTTCTGGCCGCGGCCGGGGCGGGGCCTGTGTACAAGCTGCTCGGCAAGAAGGATCTCGGCACCGCCGAATTCCCGAAGGAGACGACGGCCTTGATCGACGGCGATGTCGCGTTCCGCCAGCACGAGGGCGGGCATACGGTCGGCCCAAACTGGCCGACTTTCCTGACGTGGGCCGATCGGTACATCAAGGCCCCGGCGGGCAAGGGGCCGGCGAAGCAACCCACCGCAGATGAGCCGGCTCCCCCACGGCTGAGGCAGTGACTCCAGTCGCCCGAAATGAAGCGAACTCCAGGGCGGCCCACTATCCGACGAAATCAAAGCCGGTCCTGGCCTCGGGCGGAAGCCCTGGGACGGCTGCGAAAGGATTCTACTTCACTCCCGTCGGTTGGAGTGCATAGACAATCGCCGAGCCGTTCCCTCCGGCCACCGCGAGTTGGTCCCCGGCGGGGTGAAGGGCGAGGTCGCGAGCGTTGGCCGGGACAGTGACCGTGTGGATACTGGTGGGCTCTTCGCCCTTCCAGAACCAGATACGCCCTCCGCTCCCGCCACCAGCCGCGATCACGTACCCGGCCGGGTGGAAGTCGACGCCCCATGCGGTCCCCTGGAAGGCATCCTTCGGTTTGAGCGAAGTTGCCTTCCCGCTCTTCCAGTCGAACACGACCACCGCCGGGTTCCCGACTCCCGCAAAGGCGTTTGAGACGTTCGTGATGCCGCAACAAGCAAGGCGGCCGTCCGGTGCGAATGCTATCCCCCGGGCCCCACCGATGTCGGCCATGAAACTGGGGTCGTACTTGTGGAGGATCTTCGCATCCAGTTCTCGCACACAAGCCCCAGTCGTCAGGTCCCAGTCCTTCACCACGCCTTTCAGGTCGGCCGAGGCCAGATGTGTCCCGTCCGGGTGAAACGCGACGTTGTACACGTGCGAAGTGTGCCCCTCCAACACCCGGACCTGCGATCCGTCCATCGCCCGCCAGAGCTTGACGTCCTGGTCGTTCCCACAACTGGCGACCAGCTTCCCGTCCGGGCTGACGGCCACCGCCCGGGCCCAGCCGGCATGGGACTGAACGGTCCGTATCGGTGTCGGGATGGTTGCTGCGGCCGACCACCACATCAGCCGACCGGAATAGTCCGCGGAAATCATCTTGATCGGGTGCGGCCGGGGGGCCGAGCCAACCGCCGGTCCCGTCCCGACAACTGCGGGACTGGCCACGCGAAACATCTCTGCCGCAGCGACTTCGGCGACTGCACTGGCCCGGAGGGGAAGAAATGCCAGCCCACGGACCCAGCTTTGGTGGCCGAGGAGCGACACCTTCGCTCCGGTTAGCAAGTCGAATCGCTGGATCGTGTTGTCCTGAGCGGTGGCAAAAAGAAACCGGCCGGAGGGGTCGAACCGACACCCGATAAGCGGGCTATTGTGCTTGAACTCGGCCCTGACCCGTGTGGCGGTGGGGTCGATCGGAGGGGAGGAGGGTGGCATGTCGTCCGTCCGGGAATACACGCGTTTCGAGCTATCCGAATCAAAATCGAAGAATATTAACTGCAGAGGATGCAGAGACCTATTCTTTTATTCTTCTCTGCGTTCTCTGTGCCCTCTGCGGTAAAAACTGATTTCTCTTATCATCTCCAACTCATCACACCAGTATCTCGGCAATCGGCTCGGCCTTGGGGTCGGCGATCGGGACCGGGCGGTCGTTCGGATAGAAGTTTTTTGTCGAATTAAGGCCAACCGCCTGTAAGTAAGTATGGAACAGGTGGCCGGCCGATACTTCCCGGTCCACCACTGCTGTCCCGGTCGCATTCGTCTTCCCGACCACAGCACCACCGTGGATACCGCACCCCCCGAGGGCCACCGACCACGCTTTCGACCAGTGATCCCGGCCGTAGCGGTCGTTGATCTTCGGTGTTCGTCCCATCTCGCTCATCACGACCACGAGTGTGGAATCGAGCATCCCACGATCGGAGAGATCGTCGAGCAAGGCGGCGAAGGGGCGGTCGAACTCGCCGAGTTGTTCGATGTGGAAGTCGAAGTTCTCGTGGTGCGTGTCATAGTTCGAGTGCGACACCTTCACGTAACTGACCCCGGATTCCAGCAACCGGCGGGCAAGCAGCAGGTGGCGGCCGAAGTCGTGCCGGCCGTAGCGTTCGGCGGTTTTGAGGCTCTCCTTCGCGATGTCGAACACGTCGGCCCGACGGAAGACCCGTTCGGCCTGCGTGAACGACTCGGCGTAAGCCTCGGTGGCAGCGCTTCGGCGGGACTTCGCGAACTTATCGGTGAGTTTGCGGCGGAGTTCCTCCCGCTGTCGGTCGGTTTCTTCGGACAACCCGGCCGGGCGAAGGAGGTCGGCCGGTGGCCGGCCGTCTGCGACCGGGACCGAGGCGTATTTTGCCCCGAGGAAAGTCGCGTCTTGCTTCCCACTCCCACTGCCGCGTGGGAAGATGGCGATGTGACCGGGCATCACCTGATCGGCGGTTCCGAGGAGCTTGGCCGCAACCGCACCGATGTGCGGGTACTCGATCCCGGCTTCCGGCTTCCGGCCGGTGAGCATGATCTTCTCCCCGATGCCGTGATCGTCCGACGTGCTGTTCAGGCTCCGGACCAGGGCGAGCCGGTGCATCCGTTTCGCGGTCAGTGGCAGCAGTTCACAGATGTGCGTGCCGGGAACGCTGGTGGGGATCGCCGCGAACGGTCCTCCCGTCTCGGTCCCGGGCTTGGGATCCCAGGTTTCGAGCTGGCTGACCCCGCCAGCCAGGAAAATCACGAGCACCCGTTTCTGGGCCCGAGAGAGTTCGCCCGTCGCCGGACCAGCGAACACATCGCGACCGAGGACCGCGCTGGCCCCGGCTGCGCCCAGAAACGCTCGTCGCGAGAGCCGGTGGTCGGCGGACCCGCACGAGTAATCACACAAAGGCATGGGAGGCTCCAGGGCCCGGGAGGGTGGTTGGCGGGGATCAATGGTTGAAACGGAACTCGGCGGACGCAACCAGCGCCCACACGAGTTCGCCGAAGGCAGCGGGTCGGTTGGCACCGCCGGTCACGGCCGCGACCACGTCCTTCCGTTCGTCATCGGTCGGGCGGCGGGTGAGGACGGAGAGAAACAACTCGTCCGCGGCCTGGCTGTCGGGGAGCTTGGCGAGTCGGTCAGCGAGGTTGCCGATCCGTGGGAGAGTGAGCCCGCGGACCAGATTGCCGTTCTTGAGGAAGAGCGTTTGATCGAGTGTGGTGACCGTGCCGTCGTCCGGTTCGCCCGGTCGGCCACCGAACTTGGCGCGGAACTGGGCGACTGTCGCGGCGAGGCGGGCGTCGACAGCGGGCTCGGTTGCCTTCGCACCGAGGGCGGTTCGCTCCAGGGCTGTCTGTCCGGTCGCCTGGCAGATGGCAAAGGCCAGTGACTCCGCCGGGAGCGGCTTGAGGATCGCCACGAGGTAGCGGTCCGGAGGGATTTCGGTGAGCCCGGCGGGGGCTTCGCTTCTGCGTTGGTAAGTCTGGCTCAGAGCGATCGCACGGAGGAGCCATTTGACATCGTACCCATGTCCGACAAACTCGGCCGCGAGCAAATCCAGCAGAGCTGGGTGAGACGGTGGGTTGCCGGGGTGGTCCCAGTCGACCGGATGGACCAGCCCACGGCCGAGCATCATCGCCCAGAGACGGTTGACGGCAGTGCGAGCGAATGCCGGGTTGTCGGCCGACGTGATCGCGGCAGCCAGTCGCTTCCGGCGGCTGTAAGCGGGGACTGGCTTCACATCCTTGGCGGGCGCGGTCTTGTACTCTTTCCCCTTGGCGAGGGTCGGCTCGTCGAGGGGGTTCCCTCCGGGGATACGGGGCCCGGTCGCGGCCTGTTTCTTGGCCTTGTCGAACACGCTCACAAAGTTGACATCCCCATCGGCCTTCTCGGCGATCACGGCATTGGGGGCGGCTGCGTTCGGGAACAAGAACGAGCGATTCAGGAACGCCAGAATACCGTAATAGTCGGCTTGCTTGTAGTCCGCCACACTCGGGTGGTCGTGGCACTGGGCGCACTGAAGATTGCGGCCGAGGAAGACACGTGAAAGGTCGCGGGTGGCGAGGTTCGGCTCCAGATCCCGGTCGAGGAAGAACTTCGCTGCGGGGCGTGTCTTGGGGTCGGCACCGTCCGCCGAGAGGAGTTCTCGAACGAACGCATCGTACGCAACATTCCGGCCCACGCTCCCGCGGAGGTACTCTTCCCAGGCAGCGCGTGGAACCTTGCTGTCGTTGCGTCGCTCCATAAGCGTCACATCGAGGAACTGCGCCATCCGGCGGGCGTAGCCAGGGCTATCGAGTAACTGGTCGACAACCGCCATACGTTTCGTTGGCGACGGATCGGCGAAGAACGCACGGGCCTCGTCGGCGGTGGGGATCGTGCCGTTCAAGTCCAGGTAAATCCGACGGAGGAATTCGTCGTCGTCGGCAACCGGCGCAGCCTGTTTCGGGTAGTCTGGGTATCCAGCCGCGATCAACCCATCGATACGGGCGTGGAGGGACTCACCTGCGCGAGCAGAACTTGGAGGGCTGAGGGTTGCGACCACAGCCACAACAAAACAAGACCAAGAAGTCATCGGACGGCCCTTGTCGGCGGGTGGGGAGAAGGCGAGCGGCCGTCCGACGGGACCGGGTCGGACGGAGTGCGGCGGGATGTCGAATCTGGCGTTGTTGGTCGGGTGTAGCGGACAGTTCCGACCACTTCGGGCTCACAAGCCAGACTATTGATAGTTGAATGGTCCCTGGCGGCAAAGCGGAAGTCAAGCAGATATCGAGAGAAATATAGTTCCAGCGCCTTGTGCGAACGAGAAATCAGGCCAGGTTCAACAGGCCTCCGGGCCGATTCCGCGGGTGACTTTCCAGTGGAAATCCATCTTGGTCTTGAGAGATTGCACGGGCACCCCCACTACCACCACACCTCTGAAGACCAGCCACGCGGCCGCCATGAGCATCGCGCCCAGTCGAGCGCGACGTGAAAACCGCATCGACGTATTGGCTGGCAGCTCGCCCGCACTGCTCGCGCATGGCAAAGTATCATTCCCTTCTGTCACTTCAGTGGCTTGATTTTGATATTCTTGTACCAGCACGGCGAGCCGTGATCCTGGAGGCCGATGTAGCCCTTGACCGGGTGGTCCTTGTAGGCGATGTCGAATTTGTGTGGGCTCCCGTCTGGTCGGAGGTTCGGCTTGGCCCACTGGTCTGTGTCCATTCTGGTCACCGTCTCACCGTTGAGCTCGATCTCGATCACATTTTTGTTGCTCGTCACCACCAGATGGTTCCACTCGCCGGTTGGCTTCCGGGTGGCTTTGGTGGGCTTCACCAGGTCGTACAGCGCGCCTGTGTCGTGGAAGCCCGCCCCGGTCGTGTCGTCGATAGCGACCTCGATCCCGTTGAAACCGACATCCTTGCCCGGTCGGGGGGTCAGCGAGTAGGTGCGGATGAACACTCCGCTATTGCATTTTGGGCTGATTCTGAAGTCCAGCGAGAGGACGTAGTTTTCCCACTGCTCCTTGTGAACCATCATGTAGTGCCCGGCCTTATGCGGGTTAATCGTGCCGTTGTCGACCAGAACCTTACTTGGCAGACCACCGCTGGTCATCCACCCATCGAGCGTCTTGCCATCAAACAGCAGTATCCAGCCGTCGGCTTTTTCCTGGGTGGTCAGTTCGTTGTCCGCAGCGACCACTGGAGCGGCCAGGATCACGACAGCCAGGAGTATAGAGAGTCGCTTCATGTTAGCTCACCACCCTTTCTGACTTGGCGTCCCAATTCATGGTCTTTCGCTGCCGGAAGGATTCGACGCCGAGTTTGATCGCCACCATTGTCGCAGCCCCAAGTTCGACGTTGCAGTGCAGGGTGCCGTTTCCGCGGATCACATCCAGGAAGTTTCCCACCATGTCTCGCCGCGGCTTGATTGCCAGGCGGGCCTCTTCCTGGCCGCCGTTCTTCGCCTTGAACTCGTCCTTGAAATCGCCATTGAACCGCAACCGCGGCTCGCCGTCCAGATCCAGGGTGCCGTGCTTCCCGTAGACCCGGTCCGGTAGTTGACTGTCGTTCGTGAGTGTGCTCACCAGAAGCACCGAGAACTCCTGCGGGTAGTCGATGGTGAGCAGGAATGTATCCGGGATGTCGCGGCCGTCCTTCTCCACGTATTGGCCGCCAGCTGCGTTGACGCGGAGCGGATAGGCCCCATTCGGCCCCGCCAGAGTGATCAGTAGCGGGGCGAGTTTGTGGTAGAGCAGGTCGGTCGCGACCCCGCCGTTGTACGGCCAGTATTTCCGGAATCGGAAGAAGTGCTCGGGGTTCCAGTCGATTTTTGGAGCGAGGCCGTATTTGTGGCCCAGCCACATGTCCCAGTCGATAAAGTCATCGCCCGCCTTGTCTGGCCCGGCGGTTGGATCGATCTTCTGGTGGGTGTTGAAGAGGCAGTTGCGGGCGTTACGATTGTAGCTACCTTGCGCCCATGTCACTTGCCCAATCCGGCCAGCACGCACGGCTTCCGCGGCCTGCCAATAGCCATCGCTGGCGGTGGCATTGGGTCCGACTTGCAGTACTTTCTTCGTCCTCCGGACAGCCTCACGGACGGCCAGTGCCTGCTCGACTGTGTGGGTCAGGGGCTTCTCGCAGTAGACGTGCTTGTCGGCCTCCACGGCCTCGATCGAGAGTTTCCCGTGCCAGTGGTCGGGTGTAGCGATCAGAACGGCGTCGAGGTCCTTGCGATCGAGTACTTTCCGGTAGTCGAGATAAGCCTCGGCCCCGCTGATCGACTTCGCCCGCACCAACCGGCGCTGGTAGACGTCGCACACCGCGACGACCCGGACTTTGTCCGTCTCACCCCGCTTGACCAGGGCGTTGAGATGGCCAGTCCCCATACCGCCGCAGCCGATCACGGCCATGTTGATACGATCGGTTGCTCCGAGCACACGGGCGGCGGACGCCGCGGTCAGCAGGAGGCTTCCTCCGGCCGCGGCTGAGAAGAAATCGCGACGCGTCGAGGTGGTCGAGTCCATGAGTTTTGCCTTCAAACGTGGGGAGAGGGAAGGAGGGACGATCTGCGGGCGAATGCTCTTACCCAAATAGCAACTCTATGGGTTTGCCCTCACTGGCAGGCAGGGTGAAGCCGTCGCGGCTGAGTCGCGTTTCGGGGGGGATTCCGAAAGCCTGGAAGAGCGTGGCCCCGAAGTCTTCTGGTCGGACCGGGTCGGAATGAACGTACCCGCCGGTACGGTCGCTCGACCCGTAGATGGCCCCACCGCGGATACCGGCCCCGGCCAGGAGGGCCGAGTAGCACGCGGGCCAGTGGTCGCGACCCTCGGTGCTGATCTTCGGCGTGCGGCCAAATTCTCCCACCATCACAACGAGCGTGTCGTCGAGAAGGCCGCGGTCGTGGAGGTCTTCGAGTAGGGCCGAGACCGCCTGGTCGAGGTTCGGCAGGGCCCAGCCCAGGCCGAAGGCCCCCCGGCTGAAAATCGCACTCAGCCCGGAACCCACACCATGCATGTCCCAGGTCTGGACATTGCGGAACGTCTCGCCCGGTGGCGTCCCAGCCCAGCCAGTCACGCTCACGAGCCGGGTTCCCGCCTCGATCAGTCGACGGGCCATGAGCAAGTTCTGCCCGAGAGGATGCCGACCGTAGCGGTCGCGCACGTTCACAGGTTCATGGTCCAGATCGAAGGCACGTTTTACATGCGAACCGGTGATCAACTCGGCGGCCCGGGCGCGGTACGTCTCGAAGCGGTCGTCTGGGACTGCGGATTGGAGGGATTGGAGGAGGGCCAGACGGTCAAGGACACGCGCCCCGGGCAGGTCCTTGGGTGTGTCGAATGCCGTCATCCGGAAGTTCGCGGCCGAGGGGTTGTCCAGATCGTTACCCACCCGCAGTGGGGCATAGGCTGGCCCGAGAAAGCCCCCGGTGAGGTAACGAGGTTGAACATCACCTGCGAGGTTCTGGAGCCATACATACGACGGCACGCCGGTGGGTGATGGCCGCACCTTTGCAGTCACGGCTCCGAAATAGGGTGTGTTCTCGGCCGGTTGTGAGTGTCCTGTCATGCAGACGTGCATTCCGCCGTCGTGGCCGGGGTTGCCGTGGGTCATGGACCGGATAACGGTGAATCGGGACGACTGCGCGGCCAGCCGCGGCAAGAGTTCGCCAAGCATCAGGCCAGTTGTCTGGGTGCGGATAGGTCGGTAGGGTCCACGTATCCCTTCCGGTGCCTCGGGCTTGGGGTCGAGGCTATCGATGTGGCTCATGCCCCCGTACAGCACAATGAAAATGCACGATCGCGCTTGAGCGGAACCCGTGGTCTCGGCCTGGAGCAACCGCGGCAAACCGAGACCGATTGCGCCCAGCCCGCCGAGTCGGATCAGGTCGCGCCGGCTCGGACGTGCGGGTACAATCGGACGGGGAAGGCGGGCAGGCATGGTGATTTCTCTTGCAATTGCCCCAATCCTACCCAAGTTCCGTCGCGACTGCACGCAAGATTTCCGCACGGCCCTGTGTTCTGTGTTCGACGGATGTGGGTTGGCCGCGCCTGGTGGATCGTCGCGATCCTGCGACAAGGACGAGGTGGCTATGGCCTACGACGCGCATTCCTCCCGCTAAAGCGGCGTGGCGGCAGTTCCGCACGTTCTACTAGCCGTTCACCGGCGAGTGGCACCAGGCGGGCGGCCCGACTGCGATGGGAATCGCCCTGGGAACTCATTGCGTGGAGAGTCCGCGCACGCGATAATATCTATGCAATCGAGAGTGGTCTCGGCCTCTGTTGGCTCGCACTCACGGCTGTTCGAGGGATATCGTTCGACACAAGAGGCGTGCCTTGAGATCCGGAATGACACTCGGTTTCGGTTTGGCACTCTGTTTGTTCCTGTCCGCGACGCCTGCGGGTCGGGCGGCCCCGCCGCCCGCCGAGGCCGAGTTCTTCGAGAAGGATGTCCGGCCCCTTCTCGTCGAGAAGTGCGTCGCGTGCCACGGTGACACGAAGCCGAAGGGCGGGCTGAAACTGACCTCGCGGGCGGAGATTCTCAAGGGCGGCGACAATGGACCCGCGATCATGACCGGCAAGCCCGACGAGAGCCTACTCGTCAAGGCCGTGCGGTACCACGACGAACCCCGCATGCCACCCAAGGGGAAACTCGCCGACCGTCAAATCGAGGTGTTGGAGCGGTGGGTGAAACTTGGTGCCCCCTGGCCGGGGGGAAAGGCCGCTCCAGCCCCGACAGACGGCCGCTTCGTCGTCACCGAGACGCACCGACAGTTCTGGTCGTTCCAGCCAGTCAAGCCCGTGCCGCCGCCCGCCATCCGCGACACCTCCTGGCCCCGGTCGAGGATCGACCACTTCGTTCTCGCGGGGCTGGAAGCAAAACACCTCGCCCCGGCCGCGCCGGCCGACAAGCGAACGATCCTCCGCCGGGCGACCTTCGACCTGATCGGCCTGCCCCCGACGCCCGCGGAGATCGATGCCTTCCTCGCCGACGATTCCCCCCAGGCGTTCGCGAAAGTCGTGGACCGCCTGCTAGCGTCGCCGCTCTACGGAGAGCGGTGGGGGCGGCACTGGCTCGACGTCGTCCGCTACGCCGACGCCCGCGACCTGATCCAGTTGCCGCCAGAGAGCGACTTCCGCGAGGCCTGGCGGTATCGGGACTGGGTGGTCGAATCGTTCAACCACGACCGTCCGTATGCGGACTTCGTTCGCGCCCAGGTGGCCGGCGATTTGCTGCCCCCTCCGCGCCCCGGCACCCTCAACAAGGACGGGCTGGTCGCAACGGGGTTGCTGGCCATTGCGGATTTCGTGCCCGGCGATGTCGATAAACACCAGATGATCGCCGACTACGTCAACGACCAGGTCGATGTCGTCGGCCGGGCGTTTCTGGGGCTGTCAGTCGCGTGTGCCCGGTGTCACGACCACAAGTTCGACCCCATCTCGACCGAGGATTATTACGCCCTGGCCGGCATCTTCTTCAGCACGCGCATCGTTCCCGGACCCGTGGCTGGCAACACGCCGCTGGTCCGCGTCCCGCTGCTCTCGCCGACGGAGATCGCTCAATTGAAGGAGCAGACGGCGGCCGACGCCCGTCGGCATGCCGAACTTGAACAGGTCGTGCCCGACGCGGCCGACCGCGCGTACCGTGCGTACCTCACGAGCCTCCTCACTGGGCAGTCGGCCCAGTACCTCGTGGCCGCCTGCGAATGCCGCACGGGAAGCTCGTCCTCACCGAGCGAGGTCGCGAAGCGGGACGGGCTTCAAGGGGGGGTGCTCAGCGAGTGGGTCGCATTCCTCGACCGGATCGAGAAGCAGCCCCGAGACGGCGATCCGCCCGTACTTCGCGAAGCCGCAGCGCACAAGCTGTCCGGCACTGCGTTGGAGAAGGCTGCCGCGACATTTCAGGCATCCCTCGCGGACCAGACGAAACGCGACGAACCGGAGACGCCGGCCCGCGCTGCGTTGCTCCACTTCAATGCGTCCGACCCGCGGATCACGACCGACGCAGCTGGCCGGGTCGCGGTCTGGCCGAACCGTTCGGGCTTCACCGGCGATGCCACGCAGCCCGCCCCGCAAAACGCTCCGATCAAGACGACCACGAAGATCGGTGACCACACCAAACCCGTAATCCGATTCGACGGCCAGTCGGTGTTGGATGTCCCGCGTCCGGTGCCCCCGGTCGGGAGTCTGTTCGTTGTCTTCCGAACATCGCCCACGGCCCGCCCCGGAGGACGCCTGATCGGGTGGGAGGATTCCAACACCGGCAAGCACGGACTGGGCGTGATGACCGACCCGAGTGGTCGGCTTCACGCGGTCCTCCGGAACAACGGCGAGTCGGGCGACATCGTGGACTCGACCAAGCCGGGCGGATTCGAGACGGTGTGTGTGACCTGGGGGCCGAGTGGGACGACGATGCGTCGCAACGGCGTCGAGACCACCGCCCCGAAGAAGATCGACGGCTTATCGTCCGATCCGAGGATCACCGCACTGAAGATCGGCGGTCCGGGATCGGGCAGTAGTCCCAGGTTCCACGGCGACCTCGCGGAACTTCGCGTCTACAACCGGCCACTGGATGAGGCCCAGCGCAAGCAGGTGGAAGCCGAATTGCAAGCCAGCTGGTTTCAGCCCGACGACCCGAACAAGCCGCCGCGCGATCCGCTGGTCGACTATTACCTCAACCTCGTCTCGCCGCGTGGCCCGTTCTGGCCCGCACTTGCGGAGCGCACCAAGCGGCTCGCCCCCGAGGTGCAGAGGCAACTTGAGACGCAGCGTGTCGAACTGGACGCCTTGCGGAACAAACGCCCCGTGCCCGTTCCGCAAGCGGTCGTCGCCCAGGACGGCGGCCCAAAGGGCACGCGGCACGAGGGGTTCAAGGACGCCCAGGTGTTCATCCGCGGCGACCACAAACGACCGGGGAAGACCGTGCCGCGCGGCTTCCCGAAGGTGTTGACAGGCGGGCGTGAGGAGAAGATCACCGAGGGCAGCGGCCGGCTCCAACTTGCCGACTGGTTAATCCGGCCCGAGAACCCCCTGACGGCGCGGGTGATGGTGAACCGGATCTGGCAGCACCACTTCGGTGAGGGGTTGGTCCGCACCCCGAACGACTTCGGCGAGCGGGGCGAGCGGCCGACACACCCCGAGTTGCTCGACGAGTTGGCTGCGCGGTTCGTCGAATCGGGGTGGTCGGTGAAGGCAATGCACCGGCTCATCATGCTCTCGGCGGTCTACCAACAGAGCAGCAGCGCCAGCCCCGCCACCCTGAGCACCGACCCGGACAACCGCCTGTTCGGTCGGATGAACCGGCGACGTCTGGACGCGGAGTCGATCCGCGACAGTCTCCTGTCCGTGTCCGGTCGGCTGGACGTCGCGAGTGGGGGGCCGCCCTTCACGGACCTGGCCGTGCCGCGTCGCACGCTGTACCTGATGTCCGCCCGGACCGGCGCGAACACGTCCGAGTTCGGCCGATTGTTCGACCGCGCCGACCCCAGCTTGATCGTCGCCCAGCGGGGTCAGTCCGTCGTCGCCCCGCAGGCACTCTTCTTCCTCAACGACCCCTTCGTGAGCGGCATCGCAAAAGACCTGGCCGCGCGAGTATCATACGAGGCACCGGCGAATGCCGAGGCCCGCATCCGCCGCCTGTACCTGCTCGCGCTGGGTCGCCAGCCGACCAAGGCCGAGATCGACCTCGGGGAAAAGCAACTCGCCCCGGTCGCTGGCGGCCCGGACCCGCTGGTGCGATACTGCCTCCTGATTCTCTGCACGAACGAATTCCTCTACATCGACTGACTTTCGAGGTGGGTGGGAGGCAAGCCAGTGTCGCGAGTGACCACAGTGGAGTGTGGGAATACACAAGATATCGCCCCAGTCTGGGAAGCTGTGAAGGCGCGATTGCTAGGCATGCGAGATGGTGATTTCACATCGCTTTGGGTAAACGAAGATACCTGCCTCATCGTTTTGTTCATCGCGGATTTGGGGTGGCTTGTGACTGGTTGTGAGGAAGGGGAGAAAGAGTACTACAGCCTCATCGAAAGGTCTCTCGGCGACGATCCGGTCACCGCGTTCGATGGTGGCAACATGAACAACTACCCACGATTCACGTTTGTTTCGGAACAGGTATTACTAAAGGCTACGAAACGCTACTTCCTGACTGGGGAGCGCGATCCAGGTTGCGAATGGGTTATTGAGGGGGATGCCAGTTACGACTAGGTCACTGCCTGATTTCGGATTCGAACGATTCCGATGAAAGAACCAATATGATGCTCGACGAGTCCCATGTCTCGCAGCCCAACCGTCGCCAGCTTTTGCAGCGGACCGGGGCCGGCTTCGGCTCGCTCGCACTGGCAGCTCTGCTGGCAGATGAAACGCGCGCTGCGCCGCCGACCGCGAACCCGCTCGCGCCCCGCAAGCCGCATTTCCCGGCGCGGGCCAAGCGGGTGATCTTCCTCTTCATGCCCGGCGGCCCGTCGCAGGTGGACACGTTCGACCCCAAGCCCGAACTCACCAAACAGCACGGCAAGCCGTCGCCCAAACTCTACCTCGGCCAGAAGCGGAACCTCCTCGCCTCGCCGTGGAAGTTCCGCAAGCACGGCAAGTCCGGCCTCGACGTGAGCGAACTTTTCCCTCACGTCGCGTCACAGATTGACCAACTTTGCATCCTCCGCGGGATGGTCGCCGACGACGTGAACCACCCCGGCGGGTGCCTCCAGATGAACACCGGCGAGCGCGTCGCCACCCGGCCGAGCCTCGGCGCGTGGGTGACGTACGGTCTCGGCACGGAGAACCAGAACCTGCCCGGCTTCGTCGCAGTCGGCCCCGGACCGCTGATCGAAGGCGGACGCCAGTACGGTGCTGCCTTCCTCCCCGCGGCGCACCAGGGAACCTTCGTTTCCGATCTGAAGAACCCGATCCGCAACTTGAAGAACGAATCGGTGGAACCGATTCGCCAGCGGCAGGAACTCGACGCGCTCCGCCAGTTGAACGACCTCCATAGCGCGGGGCGAGCCGAGGACAGCCGGCTGTCGGCCCGAATCGAGTCCTTCGAGTTGGCCTACCGGATGCAGGTGCAGGCCCCCGATGCGTTCGACTTGACACGCGAAACGGACCGGGTGCAGCACCGCTACGGGATCGACCGGAAGGAGACCGAGACGTTCGGCCGGCAGTGCCTGCTGGCGCGGCGGCTCGTCGAGCGCGGGGTGCGGTTCGTGCAACTCTACCACACCACCGGCGGGTTCCAGCCGTGGGACCAGCACAGCGACCTCAAGGGCGGGCACGCGAAGAACGCCCTCGCCACCGACCGGCCCATCGCCGGTCTGCTGGAAGACCTCCAGGCCCGCGGCTTGCTCGACGACACGCTGGTGATCTGGGGCGGCGAGTTCGGCCGTACTCCCGCCGCCGAAGGGACGAACGGCCGTGACCACCACCCCTACGGGTTCACCATGTGGCTCGCGGGCGGCGGGGTGAAGGGCGGCGTGGCCCACGGCGAGACCGACGAGTTCGGCTGGGACGCCGTGCAGGACCGGGTTCACGTCCACGACTTGCACGCGACCATCCTGCACCTGCTGGGACTCGACCACGAGAAGTTGACGTACCGCCACGCCGGGCGGGACTTCCGGCTCACCGACGTGAGCGGGGCCGTGGTGAAGCCGATCCTGGCGTGATTGCTGGTCCAAAGGAGGGACCGTGTTCTCCATCAATGACAGCGCGGTGTCACTTGCGGATCGCCCCTCGCGGCGGGCCGTGGAACCGGATGTGGGGTCGATTGCACGCCACGACCTTGCTTCTTGCCTGCCAAAACCGCAAGAGATCGACCTATCCCCTCGGCCGTCGTGACCCTGGGCCGGTCGATATATACCCCGTAGTGCTGAAGGAGAGCCCGCCGTGATACCACAAGCGCCATTCCGAATGTGGGGTCGTTGGTTCGGTGTTCTGGTCGCGCTTTCGAGTTGCATGCGGGCGGTCGCCGCCTGTCCGGAATCGCTCGCCGCGGTCGATGCGGTTCCGCTCGTCGGTTACACCGAACTGCAAACGAACCTGCCCGGCGGGCGGCACGCCAATGTTCGCACGATGCGGGCCGCGGTCGCGAAGGCCGATGGGACCGGCCGACGACTGGTCGCCCAAGAGATGTCGAAGGAACCGGACACGTGGACGCAGTTCGCCGGATGGTCGCCGGATGGGGCGGCGGCGATGATCGGCGTGGGGTGGCAGTCACCCGAAAATGCAAAGTGGGAAGAGGAGAACAAACGGTTCCGCATGGACGAGGGCAAGTGGAGGCTCGACACGTGCCTGCTCGACCTCGCCTCGGGGAGAATGATGAACGTGACCGCAGTGGATCGCGTCAGCCACTTCAACGGCGGCCTGTTCTTTCTCCCCGGCGGCCGCGGGCTGGGCTTCACTCCACTCATTAAGGGCGTCTCCAAGCCGCACGTTATGGATCTGGATGGGCGGCACAAGCGGGACGTGTCGGGCAAGGACTCCGGGTTCGCATACGGTTACAGCGCGTCGCCCGACGGCAAGTTGATCTGCTACCACGAGAATTACCAACTCCAGGTCTCCGGTGTGGACGGCTCGAATAAGAGGCACATCAAGACCGGAAACCCCTTCAACTTCGCCCCGACGTGGTCGCCGGACGGTAAGTGGCTGCTGTTCGTCAGCGGTGAACATTACGACTGCCACCCGCACATAGTCCGGCCAGACGGAGCCGGGCAGAAGAAGATCGCCGACCGAGGCGGGTACAAGGGCGTGGTCGAGTTCCTCGACGTGCCCGACTTCCACGGTGGCAGCAGCGATTTGCCTGTCTGGTCTGCCGACGGGCAGTTGGTCTTCTTCACTGCCAGGGTCGAAAAGACCGTGGAACTGTTCCAGACGACACTCGACGGCCGGACCACACAACTGACGACATCGGCTGCTGGCAGCCTGCACTACCACCCACAGCCATCACTGGATGGGAGATGGCTCGTCTACGGCTCGATGCGAGACGGCGTTCGCAACTTGTTCGTCATGAATCTGTCCGACCGGACCGAGAAGCCAATCACCGACCTGAAACCCGGTTTGGGTGCCATGTGGCCGCACTGGCAGCCGCGCACGGTTAAACCCGAGTGAGCGAGACCAGTTCCGGCATGCCCGCCAGGAGGTGCTTCGATGTGCGCCCAATAGAAATGGCCCCCGGAATCGCCAGGGGCTGCGTCGAGTTTGGTGCATTCGTCTCGTGCAACTTTCAGACACCCTTATTTTGCTAGTATGCCCGACAGGAGTTGAGCCTGTAATCTCCGGCCCTCCGAGACCAGCGCGATGCTGTTCCCGGTGATCGACGCATATCTGACAATCACGACGCCGGGGAAGTTGGCGAGTGCCGCCTCCATCGGCGGGGGTCAGGCCGGGGAGACGTTGACTCGGAACTGGTACGGCGACAGTCGCGGGCCGATGACAAGAACGTTGTCGCCCGGCACGAGACGGGCATACCCCATCGCGGCTCGGCCCCCGATCACTTTGTCGTTCACGACGCACCCGAGGTGGCTGCCGCGGTCGCGGACGACCGGTCCCTCGAAGGTCACGTCGATCTCGCAGTGGTTGCGGGATACACTGTACGGCTTGTCGTCCAGCAGCCATATGTCGTTCAGGTCGAGCGCCTCCGGCTCGTGGACCCCGGCCGCCCGCCCTACCCGAAGCGGAAAGCGGGTGACGAGCAACCCCTCGTCCGGGAGGGTCTCCGCGGCCTTGCGGGTGAGGGGATGGACGACGACGACCCACCCCGCCGCTCTGCCAGTTCCAGGCGGGAGTTCGACCGGAGTCGAGAGGATCAACTCCCCGGTCGGGGCAAGCGGGACCGCCGGTGGCGCGAGCTCGACCTCGCCCGCCTGCTGGGCAGTCAGTGACCGGAGACGCTCGAATAGCGACCGCAGGTAGTGTCGAGTGCGGGCCGGGTCGTGGGTGAGCAGGTGCTCAAACTCGTCGCGGGTCATCAGGGTGACCCGGCCGGCGGTCACGGCGCGGGCGGTCCGGAGTCGCGGCCGCTCCTCGACCAGGGCCATCTCGCCAAACACGTCGCCGGCCTCGAAGAGCCCGACGCGGGTGAACGCGCCTTCCGACCCGGCCAGGATCTCGACCCTCCCGTCGGTCAGCAGATAGGCCCGCTCGCCGGCGTCGCCGGGGCGGAAGAACACATATCCGGCGTCGAACGCCTCGTCTGCCATCGTCCTCACTCCCGCGTATCAAGTCCGATCGTTACCGTTGGGCCGCCGCCGATTTCCTCGTCGGCAGCAGCGGTCTCGTTTCCGCCTCTTCCCGGCCCCCTTCAAGCGATTTTGCCTCTAACTGCCAGAGTCCTGATGGTCCTCCACGCGCTGCACCCACAGGGGGCAGTCGTTCGCGGGGGGTTGGGCGATCCGGTGGGCGGGTATGACGACCTCGATTCTATGGTATGGCCTCTGGCGAAGGCTTATGGAATGGGCAGGAGGGGCCGACTCCGACCTGGAGATCCGCGCCTTACCCGTCAGGGTCAGGACCAGCATTCATAATGGGGCGCGGTCGACCCCCCTTCCCTTCGACCCTGCGGACACCACCACCGCCGCCACCGGTGATGGGTCGCTCGCTCCGGAAGAGTATACCTGATAGTGATACCTGCGTCGGTCGCATCGCCCTCCGTTAAGCCGCATCGATGAATCATCGCCTGCAGCACGGGCACTCCCCGTCGAACCCCTTGACGAGCGATTGAAAGGCCGACGGCTGCGGAAGGGTCATGATCGCCCGGAACGCCGGTGGTGGGCGTAGTGCCTGTAGGTTATGCCCCCGACCGAGTGGCCGAGGATCTCGATCAAGGCATACCTCCCGGCGCGGTGGGGCCGGATGACCCGCTCTCGGGACCGATAAAACCTGGAAGTCGGGTGTGATGGAGAAAGTTCCCGGTAACCGATCTCATAAGGGGAAACCAAGGCATGTGGAGCAAGCTCACGAGTGGCGTACTGGGCCTGATGATGGTCGTCGCGCCCAGGTCCACCTTTGCCGCCGACGGCGAACCGCCAGCCAGCCCTGAGGTCACAGCGGCCCTACAGCCGTACCTGGATCGTTACAAGCTCGCGGGGGCCATCGGCGTTATCGCCGACCGAAACGGGAAGGTCCACTACAGGAACCTGCTCGGCTACGCAGATGTCGAGGCGAAGAAACCGATCACCGAGGACAACGTCTTCTGGATCGCGTCGATGACGAAGATGTTCGCGGGCGCCTCGGTCATGATGCTGGTGGACGAGGGTAAGCTCAGCCTGGACGACCCCGTCACCAAGTACATCCCTCAGCTCAGCAAGTGGATGGTCGTCGAGGAAAGAGACGAGTCCCACATCCTGCTGAAGTCCCCGACCCGTCCCGTCACCATCCGGCACCTGCTCAGCCACACCAGCGGCCTGGCCGGCACGTCCGAACTCCAGCAGGTCACGGGGTCGGACAGCACCCCGCTGAAGGCCCGCGCGCTGAGTTCGGTAACCGGCCCACTCCAATCGCAACCCGGCGAGAAGTACGCCTACGGGAACCAGGGCATGAACGTCGTCGCCCGTGTCGTCGAGGTCGTCAGCGGGATGCCGTACGAGGAGTTCCTGCAGAAGCGTTTCTTCGACCCGCTGGGAATGAAGGAAACCACCTTCTGGCCGAGCGAGGCGCAGGTCGCCCGGCTAGCCGGGGCGTACGGCCCGAACAAGGGGAAGACCGGCTTCGCCCGGGGCGGCATCGGCTTCCTGACCAGGCCGCTGAGCGACCGGGTTCACCGCTTTCCCGAGGCCGGGGGCGGCCTGTTCTCCACCACTCACGATGTCCTCCGGTACGGCCTGATGCTGGCCAACGACGGCGAGCTGGACGGCAAGCGGTACCTGTCGCACACGGCGATGGACGAGTTGCGGAAGGAGCAGACCGGGAAGACCAAGGTCAACTACAGCCTGGGCTATCACCTCCGCAACGGCATGTTCGGCCACGACGGGGCCTACGGCACCGACCTGTCGGTCGATCCCAAGACGGGTATGGTGGCCGTTTTCATGGTACAATGCACCAGCGGAGACCAGTGGGCGGCCCGCGACGTGTTCCTCAAGACGGCCGCGAAGGTTTTCCCGAAGTGAATCCGGGGGCCACGCGCAGCTACCGCGAGAAGGTCTTGTCTAACCGTTAGTCGCGGGCCAGCTGGAGCGAGGCCACCAGGGCGTCGAAGACAGCGCCAGTGTGTGTTAAGCTGAGGGCCATGCACTTATGGCAGCTGTCGCAACACAAGAATGTGACCTTCGACTTCCACGGAAGCTGAAGGAATCCTCGCTGCCTGCCAATCTATGCACTCCCCATCCTGGCGCGCCCAGGCAGTCAAGGCGCACAAAAACGCATCGAACATATGGTCACTGTTCGCGAGGCAATCTGGCATCTCCACGGGTTGGATGTTACGTCTGTGTTTGCCCATCCATGTACTTTGCTCACGAATTAATCCGTAGAGCGACTTACGGAGTCCAGGTTCGTTCTTATATTGCACCACTGCAAACAACATTTCGAGATTAACTTCAGTAGGACAAGTTCGATAGACCCGCTCCACCAGGGAATACAGAAACATTCTTGGATGAGCCTCAACAACCGGCCCATCTCCCTTTCTTGCAGCAATAAAGGCATTCAGCCGATCTTTTGGTTCGCCTTCTGGAGCCAGTCGCCTGCCGAGCCACCACAGACACTCTGGAACAATACACATTTCTACCGTTGGCTGAACATGACCCGTAGGGTTGAAATACGCAACCCCTTTGTACCTGGGTTCGCGTTCAGTCTTCTTTTTCCTATTGTTCTTGTTCTTCCAGAGAATAGTCGTCTGGTAAGCAGCAACTTGATCCCGGAGCCATTGCTCGGTCGTTCGGCTCTTGAAGCCTCCAGTGTGTTCAGGTGGTAGTTCTCCACCAAGCAGTTTTGCGAAGCCGATAGTCGTCCCCAAAGGACAATCAATTGCGGCCTTTACACAAACTCCTTGGGAGGGCTTGTCCACGGCAACGGTCAACGAATCCTCGCCGTCGAGAAGAAAGCAACGACCAATCCTATCGACCCCGTTGGCGAAGTCGATCCCCTCGTAATACCTTGGCTCGAGAGCAGTCTTAGGCCGGTTCGTATTCATTGTCTGGCCTTCCTCGACGCCACCTTCACGGCGTTGGTCAGGTGGATGGCGTTCACCCTGTCGCCGTTAACGTTGGACCAGAACCAGGGATAGTCGGGCCAGTGCGGTCGGCGGCGCGCGCTTCGGGACCGGCTAACGGGAGGGCTGACGACCCACAATGAAGTCCACGACCGGCTTCACATCCCGCGGGGCCGTCGGGAAGTGCCCCTTGCCCTCCTCGACAAGGACCGTGACCGTGCCGCCCAGTTCCTTGTACCGCTTCTCCAACACCCGCGTCTGGCTATCGAGCCACGGGTCCCGGCCACCGCAGACGTGCAGGACCGGCACCCCGGCCTTCGCCAGCGGGGCAAGGCGGTCGAGCGGCTGGGCCTTTGACATGCGGCTGCGCAGGATGGGGTTCTCGGCGTAGACGCAGGATACCCGGTCCGGGTTCTCGACCGCCCAGGCGTAGACCTCGCCGGCCGCCCCTCCGGCCCCCGCCAGCACCGGCGTCTTAGACAACCCGGCGTCGGTCAGGAGCTTGTAGACCGCGTTCCACTGTTGGAGAACCGGCCCGTCGGTGTCGGTAGGCACCGGGCCGGTTACGACGTGAAAGCCGCGTCCCAAGAGGGCCAGATCGACCGCCGCATCGCGGGTCACGAAGTCCCCGCGGAACACCCACGGCTTACCCGGCGCCGGGGCCTTCGGCACGATCACCGAGACGGTACCCCGAATGCCATCGGGGCGGAACTCGTACCGGTGGTAGGATGGCGCGAACCACGGTCCGCGGCAGACGGCGAACGTCTTCTCGCCCGGAACCTCGCGGTAGTCGCTCTCGCTGCCGTAGAACGAGGACCTGATGATTGCCTTGCCGACGAATGGCGGCGGGTCGGCGACGGCTGGCTTCAGGCTGGCCTCGATGAAGTCGGCGATCGGTTTGGGGTCGCGCAGGCTGTGCGGGTGGTGGGCCGCCCCGTCCTTCATCATCACCGAGATCCGACCGCCGAGTTGTTGGTAGACGCTTTCGGCGACGAGGGTGTGGTTCCCCAGGATCGGGTCGAGGCTGCCGCAGACATGCAGCAAGGGAACGTCGGCCTTAGCCAGCCCGCCGAGGGCCGCAAGGGCCTCGCGGCTGATCGCGGGGTTGTCGGCGTATATGCAGGACACCTTGTCCGGGTTGGCGGTGGCCCAGGTGTACGCGTTGCGCCCGCCCCGGCTCATGCCGACGAACGCCGGCTTCTTCGACATCCCGTGTGTCTCGGTGAGGAACTTGTACCAGGCGTCCCAGGGCTTGCCGGCGTCGCACCAGATGAACCCGATGTGGAAGCCCCGCTTGAGCAGTTCGATCTCGGCCTGCGGCTCATGGTCGAAGTAGTAGCCCCGCCAGGACCACGGGTTGCCGGGGGCAGTCTGCTTCGGGGCGACCACCACGCAGCGGAGGTGCCCCTTCACCGGGGTCTTGACGGCGTTCCCCTCGTCCGCCCCGGCCTTGTGTGGCTTGACCGTGAAGTCCGACTCGTGCATCAAGAAGTCGTACCGGTCGAATCCGTGCCAGCTCGTCTTCTCGCCGCCGAACTGCGGCGGATCGCAGCGGGCCGGCGTGCCCACTAGCGCCACGGCAAGGACCACGGCTGCGAATGGCATCATCGCTATCTCCCACGAGGCGTATGTCACCCGTTGACCCCTTCGACACCCGCAAGCACTTCCGCCCGCTCAGTTTGGCGGGGTTGCGGCCGACCGGCGCCACGGGAGCCGGGCCGTCAGTGGTGTCCCTGATTCTACAGGCCGGCCTGCGGCTGTAGCATGGGAAATCGGGTGCTGGCTCGCCCGTGGGACGAGTGATAAACCCCCGCGGTCACATCGCCCGCGGGGTGTCGGACCGGCGTAGTTAAGATCGGTCAAGCGGATATAAGTATTTGTGCCTATCCAAATTCAAGTCCTGTTGCCCGGTTAGGCAAGGCAAACGCGGCCGGAAAATGATTTGGACGATTTGTCGAATTCCGGTCCTGCCGTTCGACTATATAGTGAAGGCTGGGAACTCGGCCTGCCCGAGGACCGTTACTAAAGGCGACATCCGGAGCTACCCAGCGGGAAACCTATGCGGAGGTGTGAGGGAATGGGAAAGCTCGTATTCGGAATGATGCAATCGCTCGACGGCTACGTCGCTGGCGTCTCGGGCGGCCCTGGATCGGACGGCTACGCCGCTGGCGTCGCGGGCGGGCTGGAATTGCCGCCGCCCGGTGTTTCGCTCGGTCGTCATTTCAACGATCACGTCCGCGGCCTAGCTGGCAGTTTGTGCGGTCGCCGTATGTACGAAGTGATGCGTTACTGGGACGAGGATCAGCGGGATTGGGACGTGGTCGAGCACAACTTCGCGGCGGTGTGGCGGGCGCTGCCGAAATGGGTCGTGTCACGCTCGCTCAAGTCGGTTGGCGCGAACGCTACGCTCGTGGCTGGCGACGTCGAAGCGTTCGTGCGCCGGCTGAAGGTGGAAGTCGAGGGCGAAATCGACGTCGCCGGGCCCGAACTCGCGGGGTGCCTCACCAACCTCGGTCTAATCGACGAGTATCGTCTCTACTTCCGCCCGTTTGTGCTTGGCCGCGGCAAGCCGTACTTCGCCGGTGCCAGGCCGCCCCTCCGACTTATCGCCGCCGATCCCGTCGGCGAGGATGCGGTTAGGCTGACGTACGTCCCTACTTGATCACGCTCTCCCGACGGTCCAGTGCAGTCGGCCTCGCCTCGAATAGGGTGATCCACCTCAATGGTTGTAGAAGAACTATTTGAACCCTACGATTGGCACAGTGATCGCCGCCACGGACCATTCCTGAATTGCTGCCTGGTAGTCTGCTACAGCATCTAGAAGCCTTGGCCTCAA
>PLDW01000001.1 GCA_003136315.1 Gemmataceae bacterium
CACATCCAGGAAGTGCCATTCGGGCAACGCCCTGGGTTGTGGTGGGCAACGCCCTGGGCGGGCTACCGGGGCGAGGTAACACCTCGGTTTTCAGCCTGAAAGGCTGAGATCTCTCAGCCCAGGGCAACGCCCAGGGCTCAATACACGAAGCGGAACTCCGGGCCGGTCACCAGCGCCCAGAGCACCTGCCGGTAGGCTTCCGCCGTGCGGTCGGGCCGCTTCTGAACATACGCAACCAGTGCTTGGCTTTCCTCTACGGTGGGGCCGCGGCCGTAGGCGGCCCTCACCAGCAGTGCGATTGCCCCGGCCGGATCCTTCTCCGCTTTCGCCTTGGCGAGCACTGTGCCGTTACCGTCAGCGAGGAACTCTCGGACGATCCGGTCACTGTTGCTGAACAGGAGGGCTTCCCCGACTCCGATCTGGAAATTTTCGGTCGGCTGAGCGATCAGGGACGCGAGGCTGCGGGCTGACCCCTCCGCTTGGTCGATTCGCTTCTCGAACTCGACGCCAGAGAGGTTGTCGAATCCGGCCGGATCGGTCACAGCGATCCGTAACGAAGTGGCCAACTGCATTGGTGTGAGGGGCCGGAGCCGGGCGACCGCGAATAGTTTTGAGTCGGGGATCGCCTCTGTCGAGTAGCGGCTATTCCGGGAGTATGCCTGACTCATCACCAGGCCACGGATCAGTCGTTTCAGGTCGTATCCGTGAGTGGCCGTATCACGGGCGAGCCAGGCGAGTAGTTCGGGGTGGGTCGGGGGGTTCTCGGAGTGCATCTGATCAAGCGGGTTCACCAGGCCCATCCCGAAGAACCGGTGCCACATCCGATTCACGATCGAGCGGGCGAAGAAATCGGCGTTCCCCTTTTCCAGTGCCACCTCAACGAGTTTTGCTCGTGCGCTAAATGCGGGTTTCGGTGGGGCCTTCTTCGCCTTTTTGGCCTCCTCGGTCGCCTCCTTCTCTTTCTTCTGCTCCTCCCGGGTCATCTCTCGTGCTGTTTTGTCTTGGACCACCGCTCCGGTCAAGAACATCATCCGGGCCGCCTTTTCCGCCCCTTTATTCGGCTTGAACCGCACAACCCCGAAGCCGCGTTCGGCCGGTCCTGTGCCGCCGTCGTAGGTGCGAGCCAGGAAAGCTTTCATCCCGAAGAAGTGGTCCTGTGTCCAATCCTTCACCAGTGGGTGGTCGTGACACTGAGCGCAGCTCACGTTCACCCCGAAGAACGCGACACTCACATCATTCGTTAGACGGTCCGCGTCGGTCAGCCGGATCCGGAGGAAGTCGGAAGCCCCCTTCAGCTTCGGATCAGCATCGTCGGGGAGCATGAGTTCCCGGAAAATCCGATCCCACGGTCGATTCTCCTTCAAGGCCGCAGTGAAGTAATCGCGGAGGGTTCCCCCCCGCCGATCACCATCCGGGTTGAACATGGTTGCGAACTGCTCGGCCTGGTGTCGAGCGTAGGCCGGGGATGCGAGGAGACGGTCGATCAGGGTCGCCCGCTTCCCTGGGTCAGTCGATGAGACGTACCGATCCACTTCACCGGCGGTGGGGATGCGGCCCACCAAATCGAGCGTCACGCGGCGGATGAAAGTGTCGTCGTCGGTTTGGGAAGCGGGAGTCACCCCTGCCGAAACGATCGCGGCCTCGACCGTCTGATCGATAACAGTCTCCACCGGCCTGTCAGCCGGGGGGAGGGGCTGGGCGCGTCCGGTCGTCGCGGCGAGGACACAGACGGCCAGAGTCAGGATGGGACGGAGCGTCCTCATTCGCAGGGGCTCCTGGCGGGGGGAAAACGAGGGAAGGCAGGCGGCGGGTGCGGCGGGAGGGTTTCAGCGGTGGGGAGGGCTACTCTTGTCTCAGTATAATCCCATGCGAAGGGAATGCCAGACAGTATTTCGGCATTCCGGCTCAGGCCGGTCGGGCCTCCAAGGGCAACACCTGGACACTTGGCTGATCGTCAGGCGGCGGCCCACTCAAAACACCACCAGTTCTCGTCGGGCCTTCAATGATGGTGAAGACTGTGTGGAATGTTGAAGCCAATTCTGTCGCCCGCACTCGAACCCGTGGTTGGAGCGCCATAAAATCCCCTCAAACCCATCAACCCTCACGAAACACAGTTCCGGCCGAATATTACTTGGCCGTTTTCACTGCCTTTTCTAGAGGAACTGGGTCGATCTCGCACGACCAGAAGAAGCCGCATGACACGCCACGGATTGGCCTTAAACCCGCGTGTTCTCCGATCTCTTGTAGAGCCGCTCGCCTCCAGCGCGGGTAAGTTCCCTTTGACGCTGCCAGCGGGCTTTTGCCAGGCTGGTGTCGACCGTGTCGAACACGTCAGGATGACCCGTAAGACCGCACCCGCGACGGGGCTGGGTCGAAATCAAAATTTTGCCGCAAAAACTTTACGGGGCTGGGCTCCGTCTTGAGTAGGACGTGATCTTCCGGTTATCTTTGTGGTTTGTAGCCGCCGGAAAAGTCGTCCGACTCGCTCTGCTTCCGACACCGTTCTCCACCAGGGTCAGGTACAGGACGCGCACCAATGTCGAAGAAAGCCCTCGCCGAGCTGTTCCAGAAGTGGATCGATCGGACCCGTCCAGGGATATCGATAACGCCCCGGACCCGGCGGCCTCTGCTGGGGCTAGAGACGGTCGAGGATCGGCTCGCTCCGGCAACCCTCAGTGCTTTGACGGTAGGTGCTCCAACCGAGCTGCTGACTCCAAGCATCATATCGGTAACGAACAAAGCCGTGGTCCCTGAGGGTGGCTACGACCTCCAGTCCGCGGTGGACCCTAGCAACCCCCTCCACATCGTTGCGTTCGCGGCGTCTCACGACCCCGCCGCCAATGCAGGTGTGCTCCAGGGCGAGTTCAGCCTGGATGGGGGAGCGAGTTGGTCGGCATTTACGACCGGTACAGACACGGACCCCACTACGGGACATCCGTATGCCTACATCTCAGATGTCTCGGTTGCGGTCGGCCCAGATGGGAACGCTTTCGTTGGGTTTATCGAGACGAACAGCAGCAGCGCCGGGACCGAGCCGACCAGCGGAGCGGTCGCTGTCATCTCGTTCTCGTTTGACATAGCTGCCCAAAGTTATGTCATACTGGATTCCAATGTCGAACTCTACCAGTGGGTGAATCAAAACCCGGCCTACAATGTTGCGGTTGGTGTTGATGACAACCAGGCTACCAACCCAGGTACAGGGAAGGCCGACCCGACCGACTCGATGCTCGGTACCTCGCCCTCGACATCCACGAAGACCGTCTACGTAGCCTGGAATACCGACGCGACCGAGCCAGAACCTCGGGTTCTCGCTGGGGCGTACTGGAACCCGTACACCATCCTGACGGCTGCGTCGGGCGATGAAGGAGCCACATTTACGAGTCCGGTGATCGTGCCCGAGGGAGGCTATGTTGGCACAAGTGCCTCAGCCCCCCAGATTCTTTTCACACCGAACTCAACGAATGCCCTCACCAATGGTCCAGCCGAGGCAGGGACAGCCAATTCCACTCCAGGGTCGTTATCGTTTTTCTGGGCGACCCCGAACAAGACGGCGATCAGCCAATCCAACTCGCTACCGGACGGTGGGGATCCGTCTCAAGCAGCCGCTCAATCGTCGGATTTTGAAGGAGCGGGTGGTGCGATCTCCCAGGGTGTCCCTCCGCCAACGGCCCCGACTCCGTACAAGGCTTTTCCTGAACTGCCTGCCAACGAACCAGCCCAGGGGAATCTCTATCCGCAAGTGACAGATTCGGCTGTGGGACCGGATCACGATTTTCAGTTCAGCGTTGTCAATCAAAAGCTGGCGACCGGTCAGGCACCACCAACCGGAACGATCTCGGATGCCTACGGGACAGGGATCACGATCGACTTCCCCGCGGGATTCAACGTCCTTGCGTCATCTCTGACGCCACCGGGTTGGTCGCCACTCGTCCAGGTTGCACCGACGAACCCTGCTGGCGGTCCGCCGTACAACAATCCAAAAGTCGACGCGATTGAAGAGTTCACCTCGACGTACGAAGTTCATGGCTCAATCCCAGCAGGAACCTCTCTGGAGCCGATCAACATTCTGGGAACGTTCTCTGGTACCGCGCCGTACTACTTCCTGGTGACGGCGTACATCACGAGTCCTTATACCAATGTGTTGAATCAGGTCGATCAGGATTTGTACCTGAATGGCAACCCTCCTCCGACCACTCCAGTAACATCTGCGTTCCCGATTAATGTGTCGATACCGTCGAACATCAACCCGAGCGATATTGTCACCGATCTCACGGCGAGTGTGGCGATCGTCCATCCGTTTGTCCAAGATATCAGTATTCAGCTTGAATCTCCGACTGGCCAGATCATCACCCTGCTTGAGAATAACGTCAATGACGCGGGTCAATCCGCCGGGAGTCCCGGGCCAGGTTTGACCACGGGCCTCCCGGGTGTTGTGAACCTGGGCCAGGTGAATGGCATGCTCCCGGGTGATACGGTTAACGGGACCGGCCTGACGTTCGACGATAATGCCCCCAGTGTCATCAACGACACGGCCGACGTGGCCCCTTTCATCGGCCACTATCAATCTGAAGACGAACCCCTCTCGACCCTGTACTCCGGTCTGACGGCGACCACCGCGGATGGTGCCTGGCAACTTCTAATCACCGATTTCCAGAATCACGGGACTACACCCCCGCCGATCCAGTACCTCTCGAACTGGGATCTGCATTTCACATTCGATATTCAGAATGATAAGCTCAATGGGTTCGACTCACCAACGAACTCGGCGACCGGGGTCCGGATCAACGGGTCACAGAACGGGGCTGCTTTGGTTCCGACGGCGGATGTTGGCAGCATCGCGATCGCGACAGTCACGGCTGGGTTCAGTCAAACCTCTCCGCTTCCGGCTTCGCCGCTCTCCCCGCCTCCGGTCTCTCCGGTGTTTGGGATCAATCCCGGAGTTGTCGTTGCGGCCGACAATGGCCAGGGTGCTACTGACCCGTATGCCGGGCGGATCTACATGGTCTGGACGGGGCTGGATCTCCTAGATCCATTCCCGGTGATCCAGGGGAAGAAAGTCGAGAATACGGATATCTTCCTGGCGTACTCCGATAATGGCGGCGTGACCTGGCAGGGGACGTATGACCCCACGCTCGGTGCCTATGTGCCGATCCAGGTCAATCAAGATAGCCTCAGCGATAATGTGACCGAGGGTCAGCGAGATCAGTTCGAGCCAAGTGTGGCGGTTGACCCTGTCACCGGGACGGTGGTTGTCACATGGCTCGACACCAGCAATGATGCCTCCGACACCCGAGCGTCGGTCTACATCGCAACGAGTATCGACGGTGGCCAAACGTTCAGTGCGAGTTCGTTCCTGAACAGCCCTCAACAGGCGATCAACGCGCTCGATCCGTCCCAGGCCATCACTCTGGAACCGATCCCGAGTACCCTCATCGGTGCGGGAGCGCCTGATGGGACCAACTATCAGTTGGGGACTCATCAGTCGGTTGTTTTGTCCGATGGCCGCATTATCACAACCTGGACGGGGAACTATCCCTACACCGAAGTCAATGGAGTTGTCAGCTCCAGCGATAATACCGGGTCCGATCTCTATAGCAATGTGATCACTCTGCCGTCTGGACCGCAGGTGGTCAGCGGTGACTCGGGACCGGTTACCGCCCAGTCGACCATCACCGATGCCTTCGGAAACCCGTCCACTGCGATCAACCCGTCCACCGGGAAGGTGTATACCACCTATAACGACACGTTCGCCGCGAATGGAACCCGTCAGTTAACGGGCTTTGAAGTGTACTTCGATCGCCCGGTCGTTGACACCTCGTTCACATCCAGCCAGATCGATGTCCAGTACACCGACCCGACGACCCAGGTCTCCACACAGATCTCGGTTGGTAATCCGATCCCGATCGTCACCGCGGGGCTTGAGGTTCCCATCTCGGGTACTGCCGCTGTGAATGCGACTTCCGTCGATATCACGTTCCCCTACGCTCCGACCTCGTTCAATGCCTCCGATATCGTGAGCGTGACGGACGATCAGGGAAATCCGTATTTTGGTCCGTTCAGTGTCACCCAACTTTCGGCAACCAAATTCCAGATCAGCGGATTTCCTGCCAGCCAGACCGCAGTCACCTACAACTTCTTGCTGACTGTGAACAACAACGCGGGCTCCTATACGGCAACGGATGGGAGTGAAGATGTCTTCAACTTCCCGGCCGGTACAGCCAGTGCCTTCTTTATCCCGTTCACGACCCCTCAGTCGGCCGTCGGAACATATAGTTACTCCGTCGGTCCGGTCGCCGGGACCGGAACGGGCAACTCGACCGGCCTCAACGATGGCATCAATACCGCCCTCCCGACCTGGGCAGCCACAAACGTACCGATCACAATTCCACCCTTTAACCTCGCGAACGCAAACCCGACCACAGTTTCGTCAAACCTCACGATCTCGGGCGTGGCGTCGACGACAACACTCGGGGATGTCGGGGTCCAATTGAGCATCCAGGCCCCAGCGGATCTTGAAGGGAATAGCCTGCAGGATCAGAACCTGACAATCACTTTGACGTTCACCCCGTCCAAAGTCGGTGTCAACCCCGTTACGGTTCAGTTGTTTAAGAACGAAGCCTCATTCTTCACACCCATCCAGCAGGGATTCTACCTCACGACGTTCGACGACAATGCAACGAACGGATTGATCACCAATACCATCCCGCCCTACACGGGGATCTTCCAGCCGGACTCCTATAACGGCACGGGAACCGCACTCGACAAACTGGATACCCTCTCGCCAAATGGAACCTGGACCCTCTCAATCACCAACAACGGCGGCGAGTCTGCCCTCCTCACCGCTTGGGCACTGGTTCTGACGGATAGCACTGGCAATCCGATCCTGAAGCCGAGCCTGGGCAATATGCAGGATCAGAACGGGGATGGAGTGGCCGGCGAGTATAACGCCCCCACCGCGTCGGTCCCGAAGCCCGTGGAGGAGGACACCTTCACGAACCCCAACTCGACGTCAGGAGTTCCGTTCTCCCAGCCCTACGCGACGAACACCCTGCCGCTGATAATCCCCGGCCCGACGGTCGCCAACACCTCGGTCGTGATCACTCCGGTGAGCGGCCAGACTGCCACGACCAGCTCTCAACCGGTCAGCATCAGCACCCTCACCCCGGTTGCGGGATCGAATAATGTAATCGTGACCCTGAATCGGACGGTCGATCCAACGAGCTTCACGGCCTCCGCGGTCACGGAGGCGTTCTCCCCCTACGGAGTTGTCTCGGTCACCGATGTGACGCCACTCTACTCGGAGATGACGCTATCCCTCGCTGCGGGACAGGAATCGGTGGACGTCAAGTTTACCACTCCTCCTGGTGTGTTCACCAATGCCGACATCGTGAGTCTCACTGGTCCGGCAGGGAACATCGATCCGGGGACGTTGGTTGTGACTCCGACCACCGATCCGACGGTGTACGATATCGCCTTTTCCAGCGAAGGGCTTCCTGCACCGCTGGCGGCAGGTGGGCAGTACATCTTCACGTTCAAGTCGAACCTGTTCGTGTCGAATCCTGGTATGACAGAGGGGACGGCAACCCCTAACTACCTGATCACCCTCGACAATCCGATCGTCTCCGGTGCCTCTCCGATACTCAGCTTGGGCACAAGTTCGTACACAGTGACCTTCAACACACCACCCGTTCGGTTCGGTCTGGACGACATCACGACTGTCACGAACCCAAACGGGGCCGCGTTCATCGGTCCGTTCAAAGTCATTCAGGACTCGCCCACTCAGTACACGATCACATTCCCACCGGTGAGTGTGGCCGGTAAGTACATCTTTACCTTCGACTCGGCAGAGCAGACCTTACCTGCGGGCTCGACCGGCGCGACCATCACGTTCGCGACGCCTCCAGCGAACCCGTTGACGGCAGCTAACATCGCGAGTGTGAGCGGGCCAAATGGGGCCGTGGCTGGGCCATTCACGGTGAGCGCCGTCTCCGGGACCGAGTACAGGATCAACTTCCCGTCTGCTCAATCGGCGGCCGGGTTGTACGTATTCACGTTTAACTCAGCGATCACGACGAGCCTCAACGCTGGCGCAACCTCGTACACGGTGACATTCACCAACCCACCCGCTCAGTTAACCGCCTCGGATATCACGACTGTTACCGGCCCCACCGGAGCCCCCGTCCCGGGGCCATTTACGGTCAGCCGGATCTCGGCGACGCAATACACAATCGGCTTCCCCGCCTTGACGGCGACGGGTCAGTACACTTTCACGTTTGACTCGGCTCCGATGTCTGTGACGGCTGGGGCGTCGAGTGGGACGGTGACATTCGCGAATGTTCCGGCCTACCCGATCAACGCGAACCAGATCGCCAGTATCACCGGTCCCAATGGTCCGGTGGCTGGCCCGTATACAATCACCCCGGACACCAGCGACCCGACCGGGCACCGTTACATCATCGGATTCCCAAGCCCGGTCACAACCTCTGGCACCTACAATGTCACGTTCTTCCCGACGACCACCGGGACCGTCGCGCCAGCGACGACATATGCCGATCTGACCTTCGCTACCCCGCCGACGTCATTCTCGGTTGACGATATCCGGCTCGTCACCGACACGTTCGGGAATGCGATCTCTGGACCGTTCACTGTGCTCCCCATATCGACCACTGTGTTCCGGGTGGAGGGGCTACCAGAGAACGACTTCTCGACCGCACTGGTCACCTACGTCTTCACCCTCGACACGCAACTTCCGCCAGTGACAAACAGCTACTCCCTGACTCTGAGTCCGACCATCCGGCCGGCTGATGGGGAGGCGTTGAATGGAACGGTCAGCGCGATCGATGTCACGTTCGACCAGGACATGAGCGCGGCCTCATTTACCTCAGCAAACGTGCTCTCGATCATTGGGCCAGCAGGTGCCATTCCGCTCACGGATGCCAATGGGAATTCCACTGTCACCGTCACCACGGTCCCGGCCAACGCCACCGGCCCAGTTCGGACATTCCAGGTTTCGTTCGTGGCTGCGGATGCGAATGGAAACTACGACGCTCCCCAGACCGTGAGCGGGAACTACTCTCTCCAGATCGGGCCGAACCCGAACCAGCCAGATACAAAGCTCGCATCTATCCGGTCGGCCGACCTGCCTCAGTTGTCGGCCGTTCTGGCGGCAGGTTCGACCTCCGTCGAGGTGGAATTCGTTTCGGTCACTGGGACACTCAGCAGCTCCGACATTGCCAGCGTGACCGGTCCGAACGCGATTGTCGTGAGCGGGCCGTTTACACTCACCCATGTCATGGGAGCGGCCTCGAACATCTATCAGGTCGGTTTCCCGGCCCTCACTGTCACCGGTCCCTATGTGATCAAGTTCACAGCGGCGTCTGGTCTCCAGGTGCTCGGGCTTGAGGTGGACACCAACCAAAATGCGGGTGTGGCCGAGCTTCGCGGGATCGATCCGACAGCGCCTGTTGTCACCAGTACCTATACGAGTACCAGTAACCCAACCTACGCCAGTGGTTTGCAAATTCCGACCGAGTCGACCACAACTCAGTCGGGCAAGACCGCTGTTGTTCCGGGCGAGGTCGATCTGCCGATCACCGTTCCGGATAACTTTGTCGTCGATGAGGGTACGTCGCCATCGCAGCAGATCGAACTGCTGATGAATATCGATTTCGCCTACGATCCGTATCTGGACATCGACCTGGTGGCCCCGGATGGGACGAGTGTGCGTGTCTTCACGGGGAGTGATCAGACCGGCAAAACGAACCAGGAGAACTTCACCAATACACTGCTGGAGGACTCGTCGGTCACGGCCAACGGAACGACGGTCTCCCCGATCACCTCGGCTCTCCCTCCATACAACCCCGGGGCGGGTGCGTTTAATCCCCAATTCCCACTGAGCACCTTCAACGGGACCGCCGCTCAGGGAACGTGGTTCTTGCGGATCTTTAATAACAGCGACTTGCCCGGTGGGGTCGTACTCAATGCGACCCTGACCCTCCCGCACACGACGCTTGGGACCGGTCTTGGGGAGACTGTGGCTGATCAGATCAGTACGACGTTCAGCGTCTTCAACCTGGATCCGTCGAACCCGACCAGTCAGAACCAGTGGACGGCGGTCGGGGCGGGGTCTGAGAACTCCGGGGACAACGCCGGTCAGGTGACCTCCATTGCGATCGATCCCTCGGATCCGAGCGGTAACACAGTGTACGCTGCCGGGGCGAGTGGTGGCGTGTGGAAGACGACCGACTTCCTCACGACCAATCCGGCTGGTCCCACCTGGATTCCCCTCACCGACTTTGGCCCGACGACGAGCCTGAATGTGGGGAGCATCGCGGTCTTCCCTGAGAACAACAACCCGCTCGATACGGTGATTCTGGTCGGCACCGGGCAGTTCGGTTCCGGGACGTTCGGCTCGAACGGGACGGATGGGACCGGCGAAGGAGATCCCCAGATCGACTCGGGTAGCTCCCAGACGCCTGGGATTGGCTTCCTTCTTTCACTCGACGGTGGTCAAACATGGCAGGTTCTCGATAGTACCTCCAACTACGGGACCAATGGACAAATCCTTTCGATCAACGACCCTAGCCGGAACCATGATTTCGTCGGCACAAGCATCTCCAAGGTGTTGATCGACCCGACCGCATCGGCCAGCGGCCAGCTCATCTTCTACGCTGCGGTCAGTCCCTCGCTAAATAGCTCGGCACCAGGGGCCAGTTCTGGTGGTGTGTGGCGGTCGTCGGATACCGGAAAGACGTGGCAACTGATCGAACCCGGGGATGCGACCGACATCGTCCTGGCGGCTGGGAGCGCGGGGACGGGGACGGGGGGGACGAGCAAGAACCTGCAGATCCTGTACGCGGGGCTCATCAGCGGTCCTCAAGGTCAAGGGGTGTACTACACTCCTACGGCCCCCACTGCAACCAGTAACGGCGGTGTGGGAAGTATGTCCCGCCTCACGGGAGGGACGCAGAACCCACTATTTATCAACATCTCCACCGCTTTGAATGCTCCGCTCCTGATCAACAACACCGTCGGAGTCTTCCCGGGTTCGACAGCGGTGGGTCGAATCGCACTGGCGACCCCGGCATTGACCAATAGCCCCCTGCTGAACGAGAATTACGAGGGGTGGCTCTACGCCTATGTCATTACCTCGACGGGTTCGTCCTCTCAGCTCTACATGTCGAAGGACTTCGGGCGCAACTGGACACTGGTGCAGATGCCACAAAGCAACGAACCGCCAATTGTGCCTTTCGGGAACGGTACGAACGACTACAGCAACCCGCAGATTCAGATAGTCGGAGGAGCAGGGGATCAGAACACCCTGATCACCAACGGCGTTGACAATATGTCGATCGCGATCGACCCCCAGAACCCCAATATCGTCTACCTCGGTGGGTCGAACTGGTCGTTGACCACCCTTGGAGTGGACTCGACAACCACTGGTCTGGTACGGGTCGACACGACCAAGCTACAAGACACCCAGGCGCTTGTCGCATACAACAATAGCTTGCCGTTCTCGATCAATCCTCAGGATCCCCTGTTCGATCCAACCGCCAGCTCATCCGATACGACCGGCAACGCAACGATCGAACCGAACCCACCAGCGCCGTTTCTCGGCTCTGGCGAGCCCTACGGGATCGTCCCCTCCGAATTCGACAGTATCGAGGAGCCGACTGTCGATATCGGTTACCTGAACCTGTTCCGGGATCCCAACGACCCGTTCAAGGCCAATGCGACGATTGAAATCGACAACGTGGCGTCGTTGCAAAATACGGGATATGGGGCAGTCGTGGAGCCCATCACCGGGATTGAGTTGTCCAGTAACGTCCACTCGATCGTGAGCTTCGTCGACCCTGTCACCGGAGAAACCCGCCTTCTGATTGGTGACGATCAGGGTATCAGCACTGTCCTCGATTCCGGGGCATCGTCGATCCTGGGGACTGGGGCTGGGACGGATGTCTCGAACGTCATCTCCTACAACCCCGGGTTTGCCGAGAACCCCTCGCTTGCTCGTAACGGCGATCTCCAGATCGCGCAGTTCTACTCCGGGACGGCTCAACCGAGCCAACTCGCAGCCGATGTCGCCGGCGCGATGTTCTACGGGATGTCGCTCGACAACGGGTTCAGTGCATCCTCCCCGAACATCCTCCAGACGGGCAACACGGACTGGACGGCAGCGGGCGGATACACGGTAGCAACGGGTTATGGGAATGGGGTCGTGACGGACCAGACCGGTGGTGGTACCGCCTACGAGTTCCGCGCGCCTCAGACCCCTGGCAACGACGGCACCACGCAGTTTTATGTCCCGACCGACTTCGTGCGTGAGATCACCAACACCGCCGCCAACCCGGCCGGGACCAGCGTGACAAACGGTCTGCTCCAGGCAGGTGACGCCCCCCAAGACCTCCAAGGGCAGTGGTCGGAGGAATATGGGTCGACCCTGGCGATCAACCCACTCGATCCGAGTGCGCTGCTTGTCAGTGCCTCCGGGACGGCGGTTGGTGGAAGTGGCCAGGGCCGGGTGTTCCTGACGACCGATCCAACCGACACCTGGTTCGAGATTGGGACCGGAGGCGCAAACGAACCGGCGCCAGGGGAGTCTGGCGCGAACCTGGATGGAACCTACGCCGACGCCCTCGCCTTCGGGGCTCCCTCCCCGTCCGACCAGAAGGCCGGGCAACTGAGCGATTTTATCTACGTTGGAACGGCAGGCGGCGACGTGTTTGTGACTGGTACAGGGGGAGCGCCGTGGACAAACATCACTGCCGCCCTGGGGGGGGCCGGTGCCCTGGATGGTTCGCCGGTGATGTCGATCTCCCCGGACCCGCGTCCAGGCACCACGGACGTGTTCGCCGTCACCCAACAAGGGGTCTACTACAAGGCGGATGCATTCGATACGACCTCGGGCTGGGTGAATGTGACCGGGAACCTGTTCAGCCTCCAAAACGCCCTTTACGGGAACACGAACAACCCCCAGCTCTCCCTCCAGTTCCTGACCTCCCTGGCCGTCGACTGGCGCTACCAGATTCCGGTCGACCCCAGCAACCCGACCACCAGCGCCACCTTCCCAATCGTCTACGTGGGTGGGGACGGCGGGGTGTACCAGTCGTTGAATGTGCTGGCCGCGGACGGTCCAACATGGACGTACTTCCCGGCGGGGACGACCTATACCGACTCGGCCGGTAACGTGGTCTCGGTCCCGGCCGGTGGCTACCTCCCGAACGTGATGGTGACGAATCTTTCGCTGTCGCTTGGGAACATCAACTCGGCGACCGGGTTGCCGGACCAGTCAACAGGGTCGGACATTCTGCTGGCGACAACTTATGGCCGCGGGTCATTCGCGATCAATCTGGGGAATCAACTCCCAGCCAATAACACGCTGTTCCAGTCCGGCCCGTCTGTGGTTTCGGTTATCAATCCGAACCCGGCCTCGGGCCCGTCCACCGAGCTGGAAGTGAAGTTCAGTGGGCCTGTTGACCCGAGCACGTTCACGATCGGGACGGTCCAGTTGCTCGACACCAACAACAACCCGGTCACGATCACCGGGGTAACCGAGATTCCGGATCTTAATGGCCAGGGAGCGGACCAGTCTGATACCTACATGATCACGTTTACTCCGCAGACGGTGCCAGGGAACTACAAACTGACTGTCGGGTACAACGCCAACGGGTCCGGTGTCCCCACGATCACGGACTTCTCCGGCAACCCGATGAACCAGAATGGCAATGACATCAACGGGCAACCGGTCGTCGATCAGTACATTGGCCTTGTGAGCTTGAACCAATCGACCAACTCTCACCTGACCGTGACCGTGTCCCCGACCACGACCGTGGCAGGCGTCCTGAATGACATCACGATCGTCGCCGACGACGCGAACGATCAGCTGATCACCACGGAGAACGGGACGATCACCTTGACTTCGGTTGTTAATCCACCCGCCGGGGGCGAAGCGGGGATTCTCAGTGCGACGACGCAGTTGGGAACCCAGACGTTGACGCTGAGCCTGGTGGATGGAACGACGACCATCGTCTCGGGGAACACTTCGATACTCGCTGAACTCGCGTTGGACACAGCTGGTACGAATACTGTTACGGCGAGCTTCACCCCAAGCACAGGGAATCAGCCGCTAGAGAGTGCATTGTTCACCACGGTTGTGACCCCGGCCAATGCCTCCCAGTTGATTATCACCCCGCCATCGTCGGTGGTTTCCTCTCCGGCGACGGTTGGCTTTACCGTCACAGCGTCCGACCCGTACGGGAACACCGACCCGAACTACGACCAGACGGCGACCCTCACTACCTCTGGGGCGGCCGCCAGCCTGCCGGGGTCGGTGACCCTGGTGAGTGGGGTGGGGTCGTTCTCCGGAAGCTTCGGTGTGAGTGGGACGGTCTACATTTCCGCCACCAGCCCACCGGTAACGAGTGGAGGCAACAGTTACGGAACCCTGACCACGACCACCGCCGCAACCGTATTGGTGAATCCTGGTCCCGCAACGAGCCTGACTGTCACTGCGACGAGCCCGATTCAGGTGGGAATCGCCGACACCGTGACAGTCAAGGCATTCGATGCACAAGGGAACCTGTCCGCCCTGAACGGCACGTTCGAGCTCTCCACTACCGACCAGGCGGCCGTGATTACCGGCAATCTGGTGTTCGTCAATGGAGTGGGGACAGGGGTGGTCACGTTCAACACAGTCGGAACCCAGACGATCTCGGCCAATTCGGGCAGCCTCTCGGCCAGCGTGTCAGTCACGGTGTCCAACTCGCCGGGTGGCCCGAGCAACAATGGGCTGAGCAGCACCTACGCGGTTGGGACCGGGGTCAACGGTTCCCCGACTCTCACGGTCTACAACGGCGATGGTTCGGTCAGGTTCACGGTCATCCCCTTCCCACCCGGGTTCCTCGGCGAGGTCTCTGCGAACAGCCAGGGTTTCACTGGTGGACTAAGGGTGGCGGTTGGAGATGTGAATGGCGACGGGGTTGCCGATTATGTTGTCGGGAGCGGTCCGGGCATCACCGCCTCGGTTGTGGTCTTCGACGGGAGTACAGGGCAGGAGATTCTCGACTACCAACCGTATGGAACGTTCACGGGTGGGGTGTTCGTTGCAGTCGGTGACATCCAGCATCTCGGCTACGACGACATCGGCATCACCCCGGACCAGGGTGGCGGGCCGCGGGTCCAAATTCTCCAGGGTAAGACATTTACCAAGATCGCGGACTTCTTCGCGCTCAATAACTCGGCATTCCGTGGCGGTGCTCGGATTGCAATCGGGGACATCGCCCATGATGGGTATGCGGATGTGGTGGTGTCGGCCGGGTTCGGCGGTGGGCCGGTGATCAGCGTCTACGATGGAGAAAACCTCGCTCGTGGTGTGGTCTACAACGCGGTCGGTGATTTCTTCGCCTTCCCAGATGAACTCCGGAACGGGACTTACGTGGCGGTCGGGGATGTCAACGGCGATGGGTTCGGGGACATCATTATCGGGGCCGGTCCGGGCGGTGGACCGGAGGTCGAGATCATCAGCGGGCAGACTCTTCTGACTGAGGGGGCGGTTGCCGCTCTCAACAAGCCGATCGCGAACTTCTACGCGGGCAACTCCACCAACCGGGGTGGGGTCCGGGTGGCGGCCAAGGATCTGGAAGGAAACCAGTATGCCGACCTCATAACTGGGGACGGGGAGGGAGATGGGTCGACCGTCACTGCTTACTCAGGCAGCTCAATCGCCGCTGGCGACCCCACTGCCCTTTACTCCTTTGATGCCCTGCCCGGTTACACCGGTGGTGTGTACGTCGGGTAAGGCCAATCGACTGGCTCCTCTTCACCGACCGCCCCGAAACTCCGGGGCGGTTGTTCGTTATGGCCGTCTCTCAATACAGAGACTGCCGCAGAGGCGATTCCGAATCGCGACCTCACCGTTTTGAACACGCCTGGAATCGGCACTCGCACAGAGTGAGGGTGTCAATGAAACAGGCCCGGCCGGGTCTTGTGACCTCGGCCGGGCTTGGCCGCCGGGTCCCCCTCCCGGCAGCTCTGTTTTTCATCTCGCGCCGGTCAGAATCGGAACCCAGTCGACGCGAGAAGGTTGATGTAGGAGACATCCCCATTCACTGGCGGGACGATATTCATCCACTGGTAGCCGGTCGAGAGACGCAGCCCGCCGAACCAGATCCAGCCACCCAGGGGAACCTCGGCATTCACATGAGCACCCATGAAGATGCCCTGGTAAACGTTCTGCCGCCGGGCGTACGAGTCCGCGGTGTCGTTCGGCACGACATCAACGTGAGCTGAGCCCCACTGCCCACCAAGGTCGACTCCCGCACGCACATTCCAGCCCGATTCCCGGCCAGGGTTCCCCGGCCCCCAGATGAACCAGTCCCGTCCGAGAGCATAGTTGAACGAAGTTCGAGTGAGAGCCCGGATTCGGGAGGTCTCCAGGATATCAGGCGAGTTCGACAGGACCGTGGCATTGGAGGCGGTGGTCGTCGTCGTCTGAGGCTGGCGTATGAACAGGTCCAGCAGGTGGTCGGACGACCCCCGGTTGTAGGTGTAACTCAGCCCGAGGTCAACGACCCAGGCCGCGTCTCCCGCTGGGTTGAAAAACAGACTCCGCCCGCCAATCTCCAGATCGATTCCAGGTTGCAAGCGGGTCAGGAACTGGCCCCCACCAATGAGGAACGCTGGGCCAGCCTCGCCATACAACTCGTAGGCGATTTGCCCATTTCGCCCAAGGGGTCCGCAGCACCCCGGGCCATCAGAAAACCAGGGGCCCCCATACGACCCAACAGGGAGGCCACCCGGACCCGGTGGCGCCGTGAGTGTCCCAACGGGATCGGGATTGGCACCCGTGCCAGGCGTCACGGTGGCAGCCAGTCGATCCGGCCCCGTGACGGGGGCGGCCGTGCCGCCTGATGCTTGCGGGTCTGTCCAGCCTCCCGCAGTGCGGACCGGGCTGGAGAATGTGTCGGCAGCCCCGGCTGGTAGGACCGACGGGATCAACGCCCCCGCTCGCCCCGGTGGGGTGTACGGCGACATCCCGTACTGCCCCGCCGCCGGCCCGGCGGTCGTGACCACCACCAGTACCAACCCGGGAAGGATTCGCGTGATCGTCATGCGCCCCTCGCCCGACCGCCCGCCGACCGATCGATGGTCCGATCTCAGGGTTGCGGGCGTCTGGCCCGCCTACCGACGTGTGGGTCGGCCGANNCCCCCCCCCCACACCACCGTCTCCCTGAATCCCTTCACCAACCGTCGGCGGCCTTGAAACGGTCGCAAACCAGTCTGTTCTGTGGACTCACCCTTCAGGATCGGTCGCCGTCTGGGAAAACTTTAGCGACTAAAGCGGTCGTATGGATTGAAACAACTACAACATTCTTCTAGATAAGCGAGGTTTAATTGTCTGGAGCAGCCAGCCACCATTCCCACACTTGGTCGAGCGCTGGGGATGCGGTATAAGGATGAGCGGAGTGAACCTAACCCCCCAAC
>PLDW01000249.1 GCA_003136315.1 Gemmataceae bacterium
CTGCTGCCCGAATGCTGCCCCGCCGTAGACCGGTAGTACCCGGGTGCCGTAAGGGCGGCCGTATTTGTGAACGGCGTCGGCCACCTGCATGGCGAGTTCGCGGGTGGGCACCAGGATCATGGCGGCGGGCTTCCCCTTGGTCGCGGCGGCGCGCCAGCGATTCATGAAGGGCAGGAGGAATGCGGCCGTCTTCCCGGTCCCGGTCGCAGCCATCCCGACAAGGTCGTGCCCCTTGAGGAGTTGCGGGATCGCCTCCCGCTGGATTGGGGTCGGCTCCTCGTACCCCAGGGCAGTGAGCGCATCAACAAGTTTGGGATCGAGTCCTAGCCCGGCAAACCCCGATTCGGGTTCGGGTATGGGGTTGGCGGCGGGCATGTCTGTGTCAGTCATGGTGTCGACTCCACACAATTCTCCACGGAAGCCGCAGGAGATTCCCCAGTGCAGCCGTGGCAAAGTTCGGCCACGGCCGCCAGCGCCGTGGGGTATTGGGTCAGGAAGGAAAGAAAGTGCCGGGCGCCTGTCAGCGTGCCTCGGTTGGGCTCGAACGCACCAGCGGTTCAGGTGGTGGGCACCGGACACGAGGGCTCGTGTCCGCAATCCTCTGAGTTAATCGTAGCAAAACGTGGTTCGTCTGGCTTCGCCGGGCGACCGGGACTGTTCGAGCCGAGCAAGCACAGAGTCGAAATCGTGGTGTGAATTGCCAGTACCGAGAACGAGGTTGAACGTGTCCGCAAACTCCTAGGCATGGTTCACAAGCGGGTCACACCCAACGAGCGGGAAGGGTCACCGGGAAACCTAAGGACCACCGGACAAAACCCCTTGCTGTGAGGGGGGGAGTCAAACCACCCTCCGTCTCCCCCTTCCTTCTTAGGGAAGGGGGTCGGGGGGTTAGGTTCTTTGGATCTGCTCCCCCTGGGAGAGCACGTGGGGAGGGGATTTTGTTCGCCGGTCCTCACTTGCTCTTCTCGACCTTGGCCTCAGCGATGACCTTCTTGTTATCCTTCTCGGTGACCTTCCCGGTCACCTTGGCGGCCTGCTCGCCGGCGCACTTGTGGTAAGTCTCCTTGCTGCCCTTGTCCGTCAGGTAGTAGGTCACTTCCTTGTCCCCCTCCTTGACGACGAGGGCATTGCCACAGACATCGGTCTCGCCCAGCTTGCACTTGGTGCAAACGAGCTTGCCTTCCAGGGTCTTGGCCTTGTCGTCCTTCTTGTCATCAGCAGAGACGCTGACCCCAGCCAGGGTTACGATCGAGAAGCCCAGGGCGATTGCCAAAACGTAGCGCAGCATTGATAGGAGCCTCGTGTGGTGAACTACCTGGGCTTCCCCAGCCCTCAGCGGACACGATCCCAGGTTAGTGAGGGTTACTATACCCATCGGCTTCACACTGAGCAACATTCCTCCCATTTAACTGTTGGAGCGGTTTTTCGTTGCCCCATTGACGCCACGAGGGGGGGGCCATACGATGGGTTTTTCTCAAAGTTCAGCAGTTTGCCGGGTCGCACACGCAATGCCTTCGGCCCCGCTCTCATCGGCAGCCTTCGCCAACTCCGTTCTCCGGCTCGCCCGGTATCGGGATCGCCCCGTCGTGGTCAAGCTCGGCGGGAGTGCGATGGAAGACCCGGCGGCCACCCACGCCTGCCTCCAGTCGGTCGTCGTCCTCGGTACTCTCGGCATCCCCATTATTCTCGTCCACGGTGGCGGCAAACCGATCGACCGGGCGATGGCTGCGGCCGGGCTCACCCCCAAGAAAGTCGCTGGCCGACGCTACACCGACGACGCCACACTCGAAATCGTGGTGCGGGTACTCGGGGAGGAAATCAACCTCGGGCTGGTCCGCGCGATTCGGGACATGCTCGGACAGGCCCACCGGGAGAGCGATGCGATTTTTGGCGACCGCCTCACTCTCCCAGACACAGACGGTTGCCCGATCGATCTCGGCCGGGTCGGCAGCGTGACCCGGATCGATGACGGCCGATTGCTCAACTCGCTTGGCTCTGGCTCGATCCCAGTCATCCCCTCACTGGCGCATGCCTCAGACGGAAGTTGGCTGAACATCAACGCCGACACGGCCGCATCGGCAGTCGCTGGAGCCCTTAGCGCCCGGTACGCCATCTTCCTGACCGACACCCCTGGCGTCCTCCGTAATCGCGCCGACCCAACATCGCTTCTCCCGTCACTCTCCCGCCAGGAGTCTGAGGGCCTGATCGCCTCCGGTGTGATCGATGGCGGGATGGTTCCGAAAGTGGAAGCATGTTTCGAGGCCCTTGATGCCGGGGCGGAGGCCGCTCTCATTCTTGACGGACGAATTCCCTATTCGCTCCTTGATGTCTTCCTGAAAGACACCTTCGCCGGAACCACCATTACCCGGTGAACCCCGACGGGTCTCCCCTCCTCTTCCCCTTATTCGACCTTCAACCCACGAACTCCCGGTTTTCGCAATGCCCGCCACCGACACTTATTCCTCCGAGCAGATCATCTCCCTGGCGAAGAAGCACGTGATCGGGAACTACACCCGATACCCGGTCTGCCTCGTCCGCGGCGAAGGGTCGTGGGTCTGGGATGCTGAGGGGAACCGGTATCTGGACTTCTTCCCCGGCTGGGGCTGCGGCATTCTCGGCCACTGCCCACCCCGGGTGGTGGAGGCCGTCCGGGACCAGATCGGGCAACTGATCCATGTTCCCAACACCTGGTACACCGAGCCCCAGGTGCTACTTGCCCAGGCCATCTCCGAACGGACCGACTTCGATGGGATGTGCTTCTTCTGCAATAGCGGGACGGAGGCGGTCGAGGCTGCGATCAAGCTGGCCCGGCTCAACGGCAAACCGCAAGGGCGTTACAAGATCGTGACCATGACCGGCGGGTTCCACGGCCGCACGATGGGTGCTCTCACTGCCACCGCCCAGCCGAAATATCACGCTGGGGTCGAGCCGATGCTCCCCGGGTTCACCTATGTCCCCTTCGGTGACCTCGCAGCGGCAGCCCGGGCGGTTGATGCCGAGACCGCCGCGATCCTGCTCGAACCGATCCAGGGTGAGGGGGGAATCAATCTTCCCCCGGCCGGATATCTCGAAGGACTCCGGGAACTCTGTACCGCCAGCGGCCTCCTGCTCATTTTTGATGAGGTCCAAACGGGGCTCGGGCGGACGGGGAAATGGTTCGCGCAGCAACACTGGGGTGTCCGCCCGGACATCTTCACGCTGGCGAAGGCACTCGCAGGCGGGATTGCGATGGGCGCGATCGTCGCAACCCCCGCCGTGGCCGAGAAGATGAAGCCTGGCACCCACGCCGCGACCTTCGGCGGGAACCCGGTCGCCGCCCGCGCTGCCCTGGCAACGATCGAGACGATTGAGCAGGAAGGGCTCCTCGACCGTGCCCTGCAAGTCGGGGATCGATTCCAGGCCCGGTTCCAGGCCCTCAAGGCCCAGTGCCCGCTGGTACTGGACGTCCGGGTGAAGGGCACCATGATCGGTATCGAACTGTCTGTCGAGGGTGCGCAGGTGGTCCAGGCGGCCATCCAGAAAGGGTTACTCATCAACTGCACTCACCAGACCGTCATCCGCCTCCTGCCCGCTGTGAACATCAGCGAGGAGCAGATCGACGAGGGATGCGACATTCTCGATGAGATTCTGCTGGGGCTAAAACCGTGACATCAGGTCAAAAGCCATCCAGGCACACAGTCGACAGCAGGAAAATGTAAGGGGTGTAACCGGTCGGGCTCGACCTGAAGCGGAGGTTTTGAGTCCCGAAGGGACATCAGACAGTAGCCCAGGGCGTNNAGGGCTGACGCCCTGGGCTACTATCTACCGCCCCTTCGGGGCTCCGAGCCCTACCAGTTACCCCCAAATGGGCTCCCCGTTTCACGATTATTGACTTTTGACTTTCTGCCTGACGGCGCATACCGCGGACCACGATGAAGCACTTCATCAGCCTGATTGACCTGACCTCGCACGAACTGTCCGGACTGCTCGCCGAGGCGGTCCGGCTGAAAGCGGCGCACGCACGCGGAGTTCCGATCCGGAGCCTGTCCGGGAAAGTGGTTGGGCTGATCTTTGAGAAACCGTCACTGCGGACGCGAGTGAGCTTCGAGAGCGGCATCGCGCAGCTTGGCGGAACGGCCCTGTACCTGCCCGGAAATGAGGTCGGGCTGGGGTGGCGCGAGACCCACGCCGACTTTGCCCGAACGATCGGTCAGTACCTCGACGCACTCGTCTTGCGGGTTTATAGCCACAAGACAGTCGAAGGAGTTGCTCAGGCTTCGAGCATCCCGGTGATCAATGGCCTCTCTGACTGGTCGCACCCATGCCAGGCGCTCGCCGACTTACTGACGATCCAGGAGTTGTTCGGGTCAGTGGAGGGGCGGACCGTTGCCTTCGTTGGGGACGGTAACAACGTGGCCCGGTCACTCGCGGTTGGCTGCGGTCGGCTTGGGGTCCGGTTCGTCCTGGCGTGCCCGATTGGGTATGGGTTTGACGACACGTTCCGGGACAATTACCGAAAACACGTATCCGAGGACTTCCCGGCCGAAGTGAACAACGCTGTGGCGGCGGTGAAGAATGCGGACGTGATCTATACCGACGTGTGGACGAGCATGGGCCAGGAGGCAGAGCGAGAGGAACGTCTCAAGCGGTTCGAGTCGTTTCAGGTAAATGCCGAACTGCTGGCGAAGGCTCCGCCGCAGTGTAAGGTGCTTCACTGCCTCCCGGCCCACCGCGGCGAGGAAATTACCGACGACGTCATGGACGGCCCGGCCTCCGCCGTCTTCCAACAGGCCGGCAACCGGTTGCACACGCAGAAGGCCGTTCTGGAGTGGTTGTTGAAATGACCAGGGCGGACGGGAAGGGCGTTGCCCTGACGTACCCAGGAGCTAAGGAATCTCACACTTTCAGGGTGAAAACCTATAAACAATCATACCCAGGGCGTTGCCCTGGGCTGAGGGATCTCACCCTTTCAGGGTGAAGACGATCGGACCGTAGCCTCCACGTTGGTTGGTATTCAGCCTGAAAGGCTGAGATCACTCAGCCGAGGGCAACGCCTGGGTTCGGGGGCACAATTCCCCCAATCCTTGCGACCAGCACAGACTTCTCACTCGGCCCAATTGTCTCTCGGTTCGTTCTCCGGATTGAATTTTGTGCGACCGACTTGCCGATCGTGATGTGGTTGATAAACTTGCCAGCGCTGCCGGATGGTCGGCAGAGCCTCTCCCCTCCGCCCCAAGGGGCGGTCCTCACGGGTAAAGTCATGGGCAGTGGTGTACTTGCGGAAGTCGACTTCATCGATGAACTCCGGCTCCGCCGTTGGGCGCGCGAGAATTATGTACTCGCCGATGAACGCAACCAGACCTGGCATCCGATTATTCTGGAGGAGATGCGCCGCAAGGACGGGGAGGTCAGTGAGGCAGTGCTGGTCGGTTGACCAGAATGCCGATCCCACCCGTTAACGGGTGACCGCAGGCGTGTCCGGCTCCCCGGCTGGGCACGCTGTTTTCGTTTGCCGACTGACACCGCAGGCACGGAGGCCGCGATGGGCTTTTTCTCAGGTCGGGTCAGTTTTCTTCGGTTCAAGGTTCTCGGCCCAGCCCCCCGGTTGTTCGACGCAGAGCACCTTGACCGCCTCACCGACCGTCAGGCCGGGCGGCAGAGGATTGCTGCGGCCGATGGCGTCGAGACCGGGTGGACGGCCGGCGACCACATCCTCGACACCGAGTTCGGACTCGCCAAGAACATCATCAACGATACCCTCCACTTCGAACTCCGGGTCGATGTCGACAAACTCCCTGGCGACCTCCTGCGGGCGTACTACGCGGTCGAGTTGAAAGCCCTCACCGCCAACAACCCCAGCGGATTCCCCAGTTCCCGGCAGAAGCGAGAAGCGAAAGAAATCGCCCGCGACCGGCTGGAAGAAGAATCGAAGGATGGCCGCTTCCGCCGCCGGAAGTGCTTCCCCGTCCTCTGGGACCGGCTGACCAATGAGGTGATGTTCGGGGCCACTTCCCTGACCAATGTCGACCGGCTGTGCAGCCTGTTCGAGCAGACCTTCCAGCTTGAACTGGAGTGCATGACTGCCGGTCGGCGCGCGTACCAACTCGCAGAACTGAACCAGCGGACGCGGGTGGTCGACGACAGCGCTCCGTCGGCTTTCGTCCCCGGCACGACTCCAGAAGAGGTGGCCTGGATCGCCGACGAATCCAGTCGCGATTTCCTCGGCAACGAGTTCCTGTTGTGGCTCTGGTACGTCACCGAGGCGGAATCCGACACGATCACTCTGGCGGACAATTCGGAAGTGGCGGTGATGCTGGCCCGATCGCTGACACTGGAGTGTCCACGGGGGCAGACCGGACACGAGACGATCAGCCACGAGGGGCCGACCCGGCTCCCCGAGGCCCGGCGAGCCATCCAGAGCGGCAAACTCCCACGGAAGGTCGGCCTGACACTGGTTCGGCACGACCAGCAATACGAACTGGCGATCCACGCCGAGACGCTCGCGGTGGGCAGCGCGAAGCTGCCAAACCTGCCCGACGAGGTGACCGACGCCCGGGCCAAACTCGACGAGCGAGCCACCCAGGTCCGCAGCCTGGTCGAGACACTCGACCTGCTTTACGATGCGTTCGGCAAGAAGCGGTTCGGGAAGGAGTGGCAGGCCGAGTTAGGCGGGATGCAAACGTGGCTCAAGCGCGAAGAACGACGCGCAGCGTGAGAGTCACCGTGTGGCATTCAGGATCATTTCCACCACCCAGCAACTGGGGGTGTGATCCCGGCAGGTTCGGAGGTGATCGAGGACGAGCGGGTCATCGCACCCGCTATCCTGCAACGCATCCGCGAGGATCGGCAGGCGGTCGAACGCGGCGTCGGCTGCGATACCCTGCGACAGAGCGACGACTGTGGATGAGAGTGCTTCGGGTGAAACGGGTATGATGGGGTCAGCGAGGCAGTCGATAGCCTCTACAACGAACAAATACCCTTCATTTCTCATCCCTTCGGCATGCGTATCAACGTCGTGGACTTTCATATCGAGAATCTCGACCCGAACACCAGCCAACCATTTCCCATCTTCACGATAGTCGTTCACTGCCGACTGGATGCCTGCCTTGATGTTGGAAAAGAATTGCTCAACCGCCCAGAAAAATTGAGAGGTGGCATCTCGCACGGCTGCCACCTCGACGGACTCGACGCTGGGCTCAGGGAGAAGCCGGTAGCGTAACGGGCCGTACCAGCCTCGCCCGCCGAAATTACGGTAGTATCGGAACCAGCCCTCCCGTGGTTTTCGGATCGTCTTGAAGAACTGCACAACAGATCTCGCTGGTCGTACACGATCAACTCATGCTTGCCAACAGCGGTATAAACAGGCGGTTTGTCGTCATACGATCCGAGCGGCAACCTGTGTCACTGCAGGAGAGGGGTCGCCAGCAGCGGAGGCCAACCCGGCGCAACGTGGGATCACGGCGGTGATGCGGTCATCGGCCCCCTCGGAGGTGAGTGGTAAGAGTTCCACTTTCACCTTCCCGGACTCCGCCCACCGGTCTCCCAATCGGTAGCCGGTCCCACCCAGCGCCATATCCCAGCCGCTGACCGTATCTCTGAGCCTGGCCAAGTTGTCTTTGGCCAGCACCTCCCGCGCGGCTTTGCTACGGAATTGCCCTCTGATACGAAATTCCCCCGGTCTGATACGGAATTCGCTTTTCAACTCTGGCGTAGCAATTAATCTCAAATATCATAAAAATAGTAGTCTATCGGCATTTCGGCCACTCGTCCAGGATTACTGGAGGATTGTACAGATGTCTACTTTCCACCGATTTTTTGTACAGGTGAACACTTGATCACTAAAAATCGACTTAACCAGTTTCTGGGAAACAACTTAAGAGAAAAATCGATAGTGTACATAGTGACATCTTGTACACTACTGTAAAATAGGGTACACTGGCCGAGTAGTGTCCGGCCAGTGGGCTAGAGGACATCTTTGGGGTCGATGCCCACCGCTTCGGCAAAGCGGAGCAGCATCGAGAGGCGAGGGTCGGAGGTCTTATTAAGGAACTGCCATGCGCTTTTACGTGCGATACCGCTTTCGTAACCCATCTTCTGACCAAGCTCGTCTAGGGTCATACCGGTTTTTTTGAATAATTCGCGGGCGCGGAGCATCACTGAGTCTATCGTGACCATGCCAGGAGTCTATGAAGTTATAGACTTTCCCGCAAGCAGAATTGGCGCGAAATTGGCTCAATTTTTCGTTGACAGGTGGCACGGGGTTTGCGCATATAACCGCCTGGGGGTGTTGACAGAGGCAACCCCGCGAACTACGGTTTTACCGATCGTCGATGGCTCGGAAGTATCGGCGGACACAACGGTTGTGTAGAATATGAAGAAAAGAAGTCGCTGACGACTACCCGAAAGCGACCGCTCGTGTCCTCCATCTGCGATGCTAGATTGTTCACCCTGACTGCACGGGGTAAGCGAAATGCCGGTAACGCTTCCCGATCTGTCCCGATCAAAATGCTACTATCTCCAGATTTGCGGGGAAGTCGGCATTGGTGCGCAAGATGTACCCCAGGTACTCGCTAGTAAAAGCAGTTACCCAGCCGCTCGATATGAGGCTAGCGGGGCAGTTGTGTACGCCCGTATTGGGTGGGCACCTCCGAAAGAGAATAAACCTGACTATCACTTACATTTCGACTTTGTGAAAGAAGAGTGGTTTGACCGAAAAAATACAAAACCAGATATTGCAATCGCACCGGAAGAGATCAAACAGGTTGTTGCCACTTTGGAAGGGATGCCCTACTCTGCATATGTCACGGGCTGCTTCAGAATCGCTGAATCGTTGCCGAAGGTGATCCAATCGATCACGAAAGGAGCAAGTAGTAAATCTGATGGGATTGAGGTGGAACTAACTGAAGGAACCCTTTCTTTTCGTGGCGGTCCAATTAGGAAGATTCGATGGGAAAAAGATAAAGACCATGCCGGATTTATACTGAGATTAACAGTTTCTATATCGACGAATATTGACCATAACTTGTTGATATCAGCACTAGGTTTCGTCGAGTCTACTTTTTCAGCCCTCTATACCGGGGGACAGAACGATGGTTGATACTATCAATAAGAATCCCATCGAGCCCGAGTGGCCACAGACACTGGCGTGTGAGGAAGTCGGGGCCACTCCACATGATCGCTTTATGGCGAAACGAAACATTTGGGGCGATAGTGATTTCTTCGCCCACCGCTCCAATTTTCCAAAACCTCCAGTCGCCACACAAAACTGGGATGTATTACTCCGCGCAATGGCCATTATGGTCGCCTCGATTAATAAATCGATACCCGCTGCCGAGTTGAACAAGGATACGCATATTATTCAACTCACAGGAGTATCTGTCCCCGATCCTCGACAGAACGCTATCGAGAAGATTGATGGCTGGAACACATCTTATAGTTTATCTAATGACGAAGTGGCCAGACTTTACTCGGTTCTCGCGGATGTGCAGCAAGAGGAATGGTCGTCGGAGTTGGAGGTAGAGATTAAAGAAATTATGGCGGCACGGAAGCTTGCTCAGATGGAAATGCCTACTTCTGCTGACATAAAGGCAATCCGCACGGCCATTGAAACTGGCCGTATCCCTCCCAAGTCGTTACCGACCAATTAACCGGCGGTATCGCCCGGACTTGCCGCCGTGAGCATTCCCACAATCACCGTTGGCCGGATAATCTGGGCAGAGGTCTGCGATTCCCACGGTGGAGGAGCATGGAAAAAACGCCCCCTCGTGGTAATACGTCCACCAACACCAGGCAATGCCACTTTCGATTGGCTGGCTGCTACCACTGATCCTCCGACGCCAGAAGAGGAACAGTTTTGCATTGAACTTCCATTTGGTGGACCACCAAATGGGCATAGATATACCAAGTTAACGAGGCGTTCATGGTTATTCTATAATTGGACAGGCGAAATGCATGTCGATGATATTGAAAATCCAGCAAGGGACATCTCAGGCAGGATTCCTGAAACACTACTCATTACCATTATCGAAAGGGTGAAGGCAATGAGTTTACCTCCCAAAACCGACGACTCGTCAGTTTCTTGATTGAGATTGATCCGGGTGACAGTGAACCTCCCACTAGACTTCCTTCTCTGTTAATTCTTCGACCCCAGACTCTGTACGGCGTTGCCGATAGGAGGTAATTGGGATTTTGTCGATTTTCCTATGGACAAAACCGCCCCCTCTGTCTATTATGTTATAGACAGAGGGATTACAATGGATGCTCGACAGCAACGCGGCCAGTTCATCGCCGATCACTGCAAGGTCACGAAGCTTGGCAATGAGTGGTTCGTCTCTTCGCAGTCTGGGGGCGGGAAGTACATCGTTCGGCTGAACCCCGATCTACCGACTTGCACTTGCCCGGACTATGAACTCCGCGAGATGAAGTGCAAACACATTTTCGCAGTCGAGTACACCATCAAGCGGCAGGAGAACCCGGACGGATCGACTACGACAACTCGCACGATGACAATTACCGAGACGGTCAAGAAGCCCACCTACAAGCAGAACTGGCCTGCGTACAATGCCGCCCAATCGGTCGAGAAGGACCGGGTTCAGGAACTCCTATTCGATCTCTGCCAGGGTCTTCAGGAGCCCAAGAGGACCGGCAAGGGGCGGAAACCTCACTGCGTCAAGGACTCGATTTTCGCGATGGTCTACAAGGTGTACTCCACGTTCAGCAGTCGGCGGTTCTCGACTGATCTTCGGGACGCCTACGAACGCGGTTACCTCTCCCGTCACATCTCCGGGATGAAGTCGGTTCAGTTCATGGAAGACGCGGACTTCACCCCGATCCTGAAGAATCTGATCCACCTGAGTAGCCTGCCCCTTCGGGCGGTCGAAACGAAGTTTGCGATCGACAGTAGCGGATTTTCTAGCAGCAAGTTTGAGCGGTGGTTTGACCACAAGTACGGGGTTACCCGCCAGAAGTGTCTCTGGGTTAAAGTTCACATCGCCTGCGGGGTGAAAACCAACATCGTGACTGCCGTTCGGATTCTGGACAAGGACGCTGGCGACTGCCCGCAGTTCGTTCCGCTACTCCAAGAGACGAAGGAAGGGTTCACGATTGGGGAGGTGTCGGCCGACAAGGCATACGCCAGCCTGGAGAACTTCGAGTATGTGGCCCGGGTGGGTGGGGAAGCGTTCATCGCCTTCAAGTCGAACACCACCGGGGCAGTGGGTGGCCACTTCGAGAAGGCGTTCCACTACTTCAGTTTCAAACGTGAAGAATACCTGACCCACTACCATCTACGGAGCAACGTGGAATCGACCTTCTCAATGATCAAAAGGAAATTCGGGGATGCCGTCCGGTCGAAAACCGATGTGGCGATGGTCAACGAAGCCCTCTGCAAAATCCTTGCCCATAACCTCTGTGTGCTGATTCAGGAAGAACATGAACTCGGGATCGATCCGATATTCTGGAATGATACTAAAGCGAATGCTGGTGCGTTGGTCGGCTGATACGATTTAGGGACGGCTGATACGGAATTGGTCGGGTTTACCCAATTCCGTAGCAAAGCCCCTCCCGCGCTGCGTCATCACGGGCCAGGAACAGAGTCAGTTGAAGAATGGGTACAGCGGCCAAGTCTCCGAACTCGAACATCTCCGGTCCAGGGACGGCCTTCGAGAAACCGCTATCGTCGTCGTTAGACATAAAATCTTCCAATGCGCGTGGTAGATGGAGGATGACCACCCGTCTGTTATGGACAGCCGGGCCGCCACGGAGGGCGGCCCCTACCTCTGCGATTCGTAGGGGCCGCCCTCCGTGGCGGCCCGGCGTGGGCCAGTCCCAAAGACGGGTCAGTTTTCTTCTGCTGCGCGCCTGAACAGCTCAATGTCCGTTCCGCGCGGGTTCCAGGACGCCGAAGCCGACCGGTCGGGTGGCTGCGCGGTTGGCCAGTTCCTGTCGGTTCAGCTTGAACTGCGACATCGCCCACGACCACTCCCACTTCCCTGCATCGATGTAGCGCAGGATGAGAAGGTTCTTCAACTCCTCCACTTCCGCGAAACTAAACCCGTCCGTCTGCTGGACCGCTGCTGCCAGGTCGATTCCCGCCCGGACGTCCACATGCCACCGGTCGATCAGCGTTCGCCGCAGCACGGCATCCGGAGCGTGGAAATGGAGAACGAGATCGATCCGCCCCGGCCGCTTGAAGGCGGGATCGATGAGGTCGAGCGAGCAGTTGGTGGTGAACACGTACACCACCCCCTCGTTCACCTCGATCCCATCAAGTGCGCTGAGGAAGACGGCCTGGTCGTCCGTCTCGTGAACCGTGTTGCGATCCCGCAGGGCGATGTCCATGTCGTCAAAGAACACCACTCCCCGGCGGTCGACCGTGAACAACTCCTTCACCGACTGGACCGGGTTGCACGAACTCCGTGCCGCGCGATAGGCGTCTGGAGTCACCATCTTGTATTCGTAGCGGAGTCGCACGCATTCCTGCCATAACCACCGGCAGGCACTTGTCTTGCCGTTCCCGGGCGGGCCGGTCAGCAGGAGCCCTCGCTTCGCCCGCCCGCCGAGATCCTTGATCCGTTGGAGGTTCCGCCGATCGAGGTAGCCGAGCGTATTCTGCTTGAGCGTGTCGAGGTGCTCGCGCGACAAGACCGGAGGCAGACCCGGTGGGGCCGACTCCCGCTTCGCCAGGACCGCCTGACGATAGAATCGAATGTAGTCCTTCCGCGAGACCGCGAAAAAGTCGGTGCCGTGGTCGTAGATGTCGCTGTGGAAGACGCAGTAGCACCGGGCGAATGGGATGCCATCGATCTTGTAGAGCCGGATGCCGAACTTGAGCCCCGGCCCGATCTTGCGGTGGTCAGTGTCCCAATCCCGAATGAGCACATCGTCGAACGGGATGATCGGCCCGCGCGTCGCCTTTGTCAGCAGCGGGTGGAAATACGCATCCAGTTGGACCGCAACGGGATCGACAAGGCCAGCGGCCTTGCCGGTCGCTGCCAGGAGGGTGCGGTGGTCGGCAATATATTCATCAAGTGGAGTACGCATGAGGAATTGGGTCCAAGCCCCGTGGATGAGGATGGGTGGGGGAAACGACACCGTATCTTACGCAACGGTTCGCGCTCCGGCACCCAGGACTTACACGGCAGGGATTTGCTCCCCGTGCCTTTTCAGGGAAGGGGGCTGGGGGGTTAGGTTCCGAGCCCACCCCCTCCCCTACCGGCCGGGTGGACAAGATTCCGGTGAATCGGCTAAAGTACCCGCGGTTAGTCACTTGGTGTCGCAAACCTTCGCCAGCGGAGAGATCGCATGTCACGGTTCGACCTGAGTCTCCTCGAACACGCTCCGCGGGTTCCCGGAAAGCCCCGTCACAAGACGAGGGAAGTCCGGGTCGGGGACAGGGTGATCGGAGGGCAGAACCCGGTCGCTGTCCAGTCGATGACCACCTCCGACACATTCGACGTGGAGGCGACAGTCAAGCAGATTCACGCCCTGGAGGAAGCGGGCTGTGAGCTGGTCCGCGTGACGGTGCCCAAACCCGAAGACGCTGGGGCTCTATCGGCGATCAAGGGGCGGATCGGCATCCCGCTGATCTGCGATATCCACTTCGATTACAAGATGGCGCTGGCGGCCCTGGATCACCCCGTCGACAAGATCCGGATCAACCCCGGGAACATCAACAAGGCCAACGACCCCACCCACGACCGCTTCCGGCAGGTGGTCCGCAAGGCCAAGTCCCGCGGTATCCCGATGCGAATCGGAGTGAACGCAGGAAGCCTGGAGCGGGACCTGTGTGAGAAGTACGGGTTCCCGTGCCCGCCCGCGATGGTCGAGAGCGCTCTTCGGTATATCGAAGTCGCCGAGAGCGAGGGCTATCACGACATCATCGTCTCGCTGAAATCGAGCGACGTGCTGGTCGCAGTAGAAGCGTACCGGCTATTCGCTCAACTCGCCGACTACCCGACGCACATCGGCATCACCGAGGCCGGCAAGCCGCCGTATGCGGTCACCAAGAGCGCTGCCGGGTTGGCGCCGATTCTGCTCGATGGGATCGGCGATACCATCCGCATCTCGCTGCTGGGCGACCCAGTTCCGGAGATTGCTGCGGCCTACGACATCCTCCAGGCAACCCAGCGGCGAGTACGACGGCCGGAACTCATCGCCTGCCCCACCTGCGGCCGGCTGGCGATCGACCTGGAGAAGATCATCGCGGAACTGGAGCAACGGCTGAGTGGTCGGCGTCTGCCGGTGAAGATCAGCGTGCTGGGGTGCGTGGTGAACGGACCCGGAGAAGCCCGGGAGGCCGACATCGGGATCGCGGCCGGGAACGGCAAGGGGATGGTCTACCGCAACGGTGAGGAAGTCCGCCGGGTAGACGAGAAAGACATCGTCGAAGCGCTCATGGAGGAAGTCGCGCGGTGGGAGTCGGAAAATGCCGGGAAGATCGCGGCGGCCAACCCGACACGACCCGGGGAGTTGGAGGGGCTCGGACGACGGAAGCTGCCCGTCGTGGCGGGGTGAACATTCGTGTACAATGGCTGAGCCGCCCGAGGTCGCTCAATGGACATCCCGAAAACGACGCAGGAGTTCCTGATCTGGTTCGGGATGCAGTTCCCGGTCTTGGCGGCTTCGGTACTTGTGGGACGCTGGATTCTCCGCTGGTCGGAAGAGAATCATGCCGCTGAGAAAGCCGATATCGAGAAACGGAACCAGGCTCTGCTTGAAGAGAAGGAAAAGCGGGTTGCCGAAAGAGACCAGCGGATTGGCGAGTTGCGAGCCGAGATCGAGGGACTGAGAGCGAAGCTCACCCGCACCCGGCCGAAAGGCTCCGAGTCCAATGGAGGATCGCATCCATGATTATTGCCGGGATGATCGGGTATTACTTATTCGCTATTGGCCTGATTGTCATTGTGGGATATATGACCGCACTGGACACAATACGCAAGGGAAAGGCGCAAACCGAACGCATCATTGCCCGCATGGAGTCTCAGATGACCAGCACTCCACCTCTGGAGCCCCATACCTCCACGCCCATCCCGGACGATGACATCCCGGTTCCAGAACTCCGGATCACCATCAAGCGGCACCCAGAATCGGACGCCGCCAAGCTACCCCTCATTGCGGCGCGAGTGATCGGTGAGGTTAGCAAGCTAGAACAGTCCCTTGGCGGCGATGGGCTCCGCTACGATCAGTCCGGTAGCGTCGAGGAGCCTGGAAAACTGGTGCTCCGGCTGGTACCCGAGTTGTTGGATGAGTTCACCGAGGATCGGCTCGCAAAGGTTGCCGATGAGTTGAACGAATTGGTCCAACGTGTGAGAACCAATCTAGTGCGGGAGCAAGATGGGGACATCCGGGAGTTGATCGATCGTGAATTGAATCCCGAGCGTTCCGAGGCGATGCTGGACCTGGAGGGAGCGACAATGGCTGCACCAGAGGGCTGAGAGCGAGCCTGGAGACCGTAACCCATGTCCGGCATTCTGCACCCGCCTGAACCGTGGAGTGATCTGTGTCGAACGATCACACTTTGGCATGGATGCTGTCACCAAGATGCCAAGTCGATTCAAGCGAGTGGGGTGGACCCAGCGAGAGGGAAGCCGGATACCGACTTTGGGCGTGGGTTTTACACAACAACGTTCCGGCTACAAGCCGAGAAGTGGGCGTGGCAGCGACGTCCCTTCCTACCCCCGGACATGGTCCGTGGTAAAGCCCCGGTCGTGCTGCGGTTTCGAGTCCCTCTGGAGGAAATTGCCCGACTTGATACTCTCCACTTCGTTTCCGATGTGAGTGACCGCCAACCGTTCTGGAGTCTCGTTCACCATTGCCGTCAAGGTGGCCTGGGTCATCTCCACCCCGGCCGCACCGCGCCAAACGACTGGTATGATGTAGTCAGCGGCCCTGTCGCGGGGTCGTGGAAGCAATGCATCGTGTTCAAGGATGCCGACCAGTACAGCTTCCACACTGCCATTGCAGTCGAGATACTCAACAGGTTGATCGACTCAGGCGATAAAGACAGGTTCCAGCTTTTCCGGGTCCGGAAGCGGAGGTAGCGGCCATGCCACGATCAAACCTTTCCAAGGATCTTGTGCGAGACTACTGGCGCCAGGTCCGGGATCTACTGACGAATAAGTATCGGGTCGCACCTGCCGTTGCGACAGTAGGAGTGCGACGATTCCGTCGGAAAGCAATTCGAGCAGGGGATACCATTTACAATAGGGATCCTGAGCGTGTGGCAGACGCGATCCTCGAATGGATCCGATCCGTCACTACTCTGATTCCAACTCCGGCCGATATCTCCCAGATTCCACGATGGGCAGCTCTTGCATTTGCCGGGCGGTGTGCGAGACGGGTCCAACCCATTTATCGATACTCCTGGAAAGATGCCCCTGACAACGCCGTTCAGTTACTTGCAACCGGTGTGAACTGGGCGGAACAGGTTGCGGTGCAACGACCCGCTTCCTTGTTTTCTGCGAGTATGACCGCAGCGGATCAGGCAGCACAACTTGCGATGGAAGCACACATCTTGCCCGCGTCTCTGGCGGCCATGAGCGCGGCATCGGCCGGTCGTGGTGCTCCAATCGACTCCCTTATGCAGGCAGTCAATTCGTTCGTGCTCGTTGCGACTAGCATGGCCCCAGTTACTCGACAGCTCCATCGCATCCGTCGCGATTTCGACCACCTCGTGAGCTTGGCGAGAGAACATCACTGGACCGATGAGACCCCCGTCCCGCCCGAGGTGTTCGGGCCAATGTGGCCCTCCAGACTCACCCCGGTCTGGGCGACAGAACCGCCTGGGCCACCACAAGAGCCGAGTCCTGGGTTGGTGTCCCTCAACTGGGACAAGTGGAAATTCGAGCCGCCGATGTGGCCGTCCAGTCTTGTCCCATACGAAGGGAAGGCACTGCCCGCCGCACCGACTGACCCTCTGCCACCGTCGTGAGATTCGGTCAAGTCCTTCGGTCCCCCCCTCACCGCCCCGTGTCGAACTCCCACAACTGGCAGGGGATCTTCCCGTTGAAGAACGGGATTGCGGCTTTCACCTTCAGCCCGACCTTGCGGGCGAGCCAGTCGTTGCCCGTGAAGACGAACAGCCGCCAGCCCTTCCAGTGCGTGGCGCACATGTCCCCCAGCATCCGGTAGAGGCTGACCCACTCCTGTTCGTCGCCAATGCGCTCGCCGTAGGGGGGGTTGCAGATCAGCGAGCCCGGCGGGCCGTCCGGGGGGCGAGCCGAGGCCGCATCCAGCCGGGCGAATTCGAGCAGGTGCCCCAACCCCGCTGATCGAGCGTTCATCCGGGCCAACTCGACTGCATCCATTCGGATGTCAGATCCGCGGATAGTCGCGGGAAGGGTGTTCCGCATCCCGGCCCGCGCTTCGTCTCGCACCGCGTTCCAGAGTTCGCGGTCGAACTCCGGCCAGCCCTGGAACCCGAACCACTTGCGGGTGAGACCGGGCGGGCGATTGAGGGCGATCCATGCTCCCTCAATGCAGAACGTCCCCGATCCGCATAGTGGGTCGATGAGCGGGGTCGTCGGATCCCACCCGGACCGGAGCAGGAGTCCCGCAGCCAGCGCCTCGTTCAGCGGTGCGCGGGTCTGAATCGGCCGATAGCCCCGCTTGTGGAGCGAGTCCCACGAACTGTCCAGGCTGAGGGTCGCGTGGTCCCGGAAGATGTGAAGGTTCAACCCCACCATCGGTCGCTCCGGGTCGACGCTCGGGCGGGCTCCTGTCCGGTCCCGGAACTGGTCGCAAATGGCATCCTTCACCCTGCGAGCTGCGTACTGCGAGTGGGTGATGGCGGAATCCCGGACGTTGCAATCGACGGCCAGAGTGTGGCCTACCGTAATGAAGTCGGACCAAAGGATGGTCCGGACCGCTTCGTACAGATCATCCGGAGAGCGGACCTCGGCTTCGAGCACGGGGCGGAGTACGCGAACAGCCGTTCGTGCCCACAGATTGGCCTTGTAGAGCAGGGCTGGCCGGCCGCTGAATGTGACCCCACCGCGACCCGGTTCGGGGTCGGTGGCCCCCAGGGTGGCGAGTTCCCGGGCCAACACCTTCTCAAGTCCGCGGGCGCAGGTGGCGAAATAGTCAGCCATCAATTCGCCTAGATGAGGTACGCGATCACTCCGATAAAGACGATCACGGTGATGATCGAGAGCTGAATCAACCGCTGAACGAACCAGACCTCGATTCCCTTGCCAAATTTGATTCCCATCAGGACAGCGTGCAGCCCGGAAGAGATCGCCAGATCGACAGGGAGGTCGAGGAACCGGGCCACGATCCACGATTCCCAGGGGAGAACCCCGACCTCTTGTGCCCCGAGCCCAACCAGCCCATCCAGAATCGCCAATGCAATGGCATCGGCCACGAAGTTCACAAGTATGATCCCCATGGCCGCAGGATAGGACGGCCGTGCAACCCCACAGAGGGAGCACGAGAGCCTGAAAAGATAGATGAGCAGGAAAAGTACGGCCAGAATCAACAGGGGCGCGAAGACACAGCAGACGAGTAGCGCGACAATAGGCCCCACCGTTCGACCCCCGCAGACGAGCCTCCCGGCTCGGGTTTGTGATGAGACCCTGCCCACGGAGCCGTCCCAGACCGTTAAGGAGGGCCACCCCTACCTCAATTTCGAGAGGGGGCTCCCTCCGTAGGGTCCGGGGTCGGCTGCCACTCGCCTTGTATAGCAACCCCTCGATTTCTTTGCACGCTGAGCCACTTTTCGTCGGCTCTCTTCGGCGTTAGCAGGGAATTCGGCTATTCCCTCGGCAGGCAAGTATTCACAAGCCTGAAGCGCCAGCGAAGGACAGCTTTCCCTTCGCTGGCGCTTCAGGCTTGTGTCCATTCTTCATCTCTTATTCCATTGCGGCTCTGCATCGCTGTGTCTTTGTGTGCAAAGCAGTGAGCGACCCGCTCAAGATCC
>PLDW01000274.1 GCA_003136315.1 Gemmataceae bacterium
TCAACCCCGGCCACCCGTCATCGGTCCATGCTGGGCCGATACGGGTTGGAAGCCCGTGCCATCAATTTCACGGGTTTGATTCTGGACAACCCCTTAGCCCCGGTTGGGGCGTCCGTTCTTAGCCCAGGGCTTCCGCCCTGGGCACTCCTCAGGCAGCGCGAGTCACAGCGCTGCGGCCAGAGTGAAGAAAGACCTGACGACTCGATGACTCCACAAGTGCCGTCAGTCGCCTGGCGAGTTCGATATTCAGGGCGTGCCCGGACCGGTAGGCCACGACATGCCCGGCAAGGTCGAAGCTGCACAGCGCCAGGTCGCCGATCAGGTCGAGTACCTTGTGCCGGGCCGGTTCATCGGCACACCGAACCCGGTTGCCGATTGGGCCATGAGGGCCGAATACCAAAACCTCGGCCGGGGTCACATGCATCCCGATTCCCTGGGCTCGCAACCCATCGGCTTCGGGCTGCGTCAAGAATGTTCGGCAGAAAGCGACCTCGCGCACGAAGGTTTCCGGCCGGAGGTCAACCGTGTAATTCTGTCGTGAGATCGGGGCGGCGAGACCGTAATCGAGTAAGTAACTCAGACGCAAGTCCGGTCCTTCGGGCGGGTGTAGGGCGATTGTGGCCCCACCTGCGGTGACAACCACCGGGGCGGTCACTCCGTAGATCGGCCGCCTGGCCGGTTGGAGAACGACACCGGCCCCGGCCAAAACGTCGACGAAGCCAGCTGCCGACCCATCGAGTCCGGGTGGCTCGGGACCGTCCAGTTCGACTGTGCAGTTGTCGACCCGAAGCCCGGCAATCGCTGCCATCAGGTGTTCGATCAGCGTAATCGCGGCTGGCGGTGGACCGATCGTTGTCCGCCTTTGTGTCCCCGTGACCTGGGTGGCACGGGCCGGGATGGCAGGGCTACCGGGAAGGTCCGTCCGCCGGAACACCACCCCGGAATCGACTGGGGCCGGCAGGAAACGAGCCTGGACTCGCGCCCCGCTGATAAACCCCACCCCCCGGATTTCGGCCGGGGCAGCGAGCGACCGTTGATAGCGAAATCCGATCACTCGCACGCCGCCCGCCTTCCGGGAACACACCCGGGCAAATGGACCGCCCGCGCTGCGGGCGACCAAATCCCGCAGAACACCAACCGTGGCGACCCGCCAGGGGAGCGGGTCGCTGCTGCAATTACCTCCCGCCGGGAACCTGTCCCGGGACTCCAGGCGGAAGCCCTTGCTGTCCAGGCGGCAAACCTGGCTGTCCAGCCGGAACGCCTTGTGCTCCCACAGGAACCGGTGTGCCACCCGAAGCACCCTGGACCGGTCGCTGTGCCACCGCAGGAACCGGCGGAGCCGGATACCACTTGTTCAGGGTCGTGATCACCACACCGGTGATATCAATCTGAGGCGAGACGAAGAACGGCTGGGCCGCTGGCGGTTTCAGCTTCAGTTCCTTGAGGAACGGGTTATTCTTCTCTTCCGGCGTGACCGCGTCAGGGTACGCGAAGACGATGTGATATCCGTTCATCTCGGCCGTCTTGTCGACGACCGTCTTGATGTCGTCGTACAGACCGGAGATGATATTGCTTGCGTCTTCATTCAGCGCCTTGTTGACTTCCCGGTCCTTATCCTCGATCTTTCGGGCCAGGTCGACCATGACTTTTTCCAGCTCGCCCTTGATCTTCGGATCATTGGCCATCTGGTGTTTTTTTTGCGTCTCGATGTACTCAGTGCGCCACTTGCCGAGATCGCCGGACAACACCGTCCGTTTTTCGTTCAGCAGGTACACCTGATGTTTGGCCTTCCCGAAATCCCGCATGACGGCGGCCATGTTGAACACGGCGACGGTTGGTCGGGTGGCCGGGGTGGTCGCAGGAGCCCCTCCCGGTTGGGCCTCTGACCGGCCGGCGAGGTAGACCATACCGCCGAACCCGACCAGAGCCGACAAATACACAAACACGCGATTCACACCAAGCCCTCCTCTGCTCGGTCACCCCGGTCCGGGCTGCCCGCGACCCCAGCGGGGTGCGTAGGCCGCCCCGCTGGATCGGGGGTGGATTGGCCGACGGGGGTTCCGGTCCCGCCACGCCGTAGCTCCGGTCACTCGAGCCAGATGGACCGTCAGGCGGACGCCCGAGCCACCGATCTTCGACCGACCGGCGGCGGGTCGCCCGCCTCCACTTCCCTCTGGGTGCCGTGGGGAGCGTATCTAACCGATACCCCCGGATGCGTCAACGCCGACCCGCGAACAGATCCGAAGCCCACAGTCACGTCTGTCTGGGCGCTTGGGCGGCCGCGGGACAGCCGATCGGGCTCGGAGTTGCGAAGCGGCCGCACCCGGATGGAGTGTTCCCGCGGCCAATACCGGAGTCCAAACACTCCATTGATCCAGTCCAACCCGTTGACTTTCCTCCCTCGGGATGAGAGGATTAATCCCTTACGACTTCCGGAGAAAACCTAACCCCCCAACCCCCTTCCCTAAAAAGGAAGGGGGAGCCAAAGGGCGGTTTGACTCCCCTCTGCCTCTCATACAGGAACTCGCAGAGGCTGTCACATTCCAGGAGCGATCATCGGTCTAACGGGAGGGCGAGGCTCCTGCCGAGCGTGTGGGTGGTACGGCTCGGCAGGAGCTTCGCCCCACCCCTTTGCACAGCCTAAATCGACGTAAGTCCTTTGGGGACGGATCTTGCGTGTCGCTTTGC
>PLDW01000390.1 GCA_003136315.1 Gemmataceae bacterium
TGGAGCCCGGACTTTCCTCCCCCCATAAAGGGCGGCGATCGTCCGGCCGACCGACAGACCCGCCTTTCACCTTACCCGCTTCCGGGGTTCAGGGGTAGCCCCCGACCCTGGAGGGGACATTTCGATGCGACCACTCCAGGTAATGCAATTGTAAGTAGTCACGAATAAATCATGCAAAAGAAAATTCAGTAAAAAATCTTAACAGATTTGACTATAAATCAATCGATTGTAAATTTATTAAAAGATCTAAATTATCTAATTATATACTAAAATCAAACAGATTTTTGGAAATTCCACAGGAAATCGTTAACGATGTTGCCTGGAAGGGTGGAGAGGAGCCAATCGTAGCCCTGGCATGGATGTGCTTTCAGCCTGGAAGGCTGAGATTTCTCAGCCCGGGGTAGTTATGAAAGCCAGAGACGTACCGTCTACAACGCCTGGCGATTTCCTCACTCCTCTTTCCTCACTCCAGGTCCACGCTCGCGGATTTCTTCCACACCCGTTGTCGGTCGGGGGTTGCGGACCTAGTTCCTTTCGAGGAGACTATCTACCGAAACTCTCCCCACCCGGTGGAACCCCAAGGGACCAATCCCAGGGGCAGGCTGCCCCGCCCAGCCACACGGATCAGAAAGGGACAACGATGCTCACACTCCGACACAGCCGACTCACCTGGCTCGCAGCGCTTGCGATCGCAGCAACTGCATTGACCGTTGCAACCGGCAGCGGTCAAACCCCGAAAAAGGAAGAGAAGAAAGACGAAAAGAAGGTCGACGGGAAGAAGATCAAATCGAAGATCAAGATCACTGTTCCACAAGACGACGCCGAGCTCTTGATCGAGGGCCAGGCGACCAAAGTGAGTGGGCTCACCCGGGAATTTGAAACCCCCGACATCGATACCGGCAAGCAATACGAGTACACATTCAGCACCACCTGGCGACCAAATAACTACACCGTCCTGACCCGGACCAAGACGGTCGAGTTCAAGGCCGGCGAAGAGGTCGTCGCCGACCTCTCCCTGGCCGATCCGAAAGTTCCCGATAAAGCCGTTATCCGCTGGGTGCCGACTCCCGACGATATTGTCGACGAGATGATCAAAATGGCCAAGGTGAAGGAGGGGGATGTGGTGTATGAGCCCGGCCCGGGGGACGGACGGGTGCTGATCGCTGCGGTCAAGAAGGGGGCAAAGAAGGGGGTCGGGATCGAACTCGATCCGAAGAAGGCTGCTGAGGCCACTGAAAACGTCAAGAAGGCCAAACTTGACGACAAGATCAAGATTATCGAGGGGGACGCCCTCAAGGACCGGGACTATAGCGAGGCGACGGTCGTCTTCCTGTACATGGGCAATGAGTTCAACAACCTGCTCCGGCCGATTCTGGAAAAGCAACTGAAGCCAGGAACCCGGATCGTTTCGCACCGGTTCATCCTCGGCGACTGGGCTCCGGACAAGACCATCACCGTGACGGGAATGGATGGAGACGAGTACAAACTCCACATCTGGACGGTCAAGGGCGAGAAACTCGACAAAGATGAGAAGAAGACCGACGAAAAGAAGAAGACCGAGAAGAAAACCGAGAAGGAGTGAACGTGAGGAGTGNNGACTCAACCCCGGCCACACCGCCCAGCACACGCCAACGCCTTATGAATACATAACTTACGACTAAGCTGCAAGCCTATGGGGCGGAAGCCCTGGGAACCCCGGCGATTCCGGACGAGTATGCGATTTCCCCGATGCTCTCAGCCTGACCAGTTACGCCCTGTTCACCTCCTTCACCGCCCGGTATCTCTCATGCCACGCTTCCTTGTTGCGATTGTGTTCCTCCTTGCCCTCACGACGACCGTTCGTGCGGGCACATCCAACAGCCTGCTCGACGTGACTCCGAACGGGGCGCGGTTGATCGTTGCCAACACCGACTCCGGGACAGTCACAGTCGTCGATGCGAAAGGGCGCAAGAAGGTCTGTGAGGTTTCTGTCGGGGATCACCCGGAGGGAGTGGCGTGGATCGGGAACGGACCCCTTGCGGTCGTCACCGTCTGGGGTGACAACAAACTCGTCTTCCTTGATGCGGACGCAGGCAAGGTGGCGACAACCCTCACTGTCGACAACGAACCGTATGGGGTGGTCGTGACGAAGGACGGCACCCGGGCCTACGTCACCCATGACTATCCGGGGACGGTCGCAGAAGTGGACGTCGCCAGTCGTAAGGTGGTCCGGTCGTTCAAGGTCGGGGAGTGCGTCCGCGGGATTGCACTGAGCCCCGACGAAAAGACGCTTTACGTCACCGAATTCTTCACCGCAAAATTAATCGCCCTCGACTGTGCGTCTGGGAAGGTGGTGGATTCCTGGGTCGGGCAGGCGACCGAGAATCTGGCCCGCAATGTCGTGTTGCACCCCACCTGGCCAACTGCATACCTCGCCCACATCCGCTCACGGGTGACCGGGTTTGATGCCCGCGGATCGATCTTCTCGCAACTCTCGATCTGCGACCTTGGCCCGGACAAGGGCGAGACCCCTCGCCGTCGGGCGCACTCGGCAGATACTTTCAATGGCGTTCTGGTTGTGTCAAACGCCTGGGAATCGGCCGTCAGCCCCGATGGCACGCGGTTGTACACAATCTACGCCGGGACCGACGACCTGAACATTTTCCGAACAGTCGACGATTCCTATCGCGACGCCGAGCCAGTGGGGGGCATTCCCCGGGTCGGCAAGCACCCGAAGGCGATCCGTCTGAGCCCGGATGGGACCGAGGTGTATGTGTACAACACGCTCGATTTCGAGATCGGGATCTATGACCCGACGATCCGCCGCAAACTCGGCGGGGTGAAGGTGTGCGACCCACCACATACCCCGGAATGGGTGCGGGGGAAGGAACTGTTCGTGTCCTCCCGACCGCCGATGGGGAGCATCAAATGGATCTCGTGCTCGTCGTGCCACCCGGACGGACTCACGGACGGTCGGGTGTGGCAGAATCCGGAAGGGAATCGTCGCACCCCGCACCTGTTCGGACTGGCCCACACTCACCCGCTCCACTGGTCGGCCGACCGGGATGAGGTCCAGGATTTCGAGTACACCATCCGCGGAAAACTGATGCGCGGTCGGGGGCTGTTTGACGGGTCGCTCAAACCGAGGCCGAACTTCCTCCCGGCCTCGGAACTTGACATGGACCTGGCCGGGAAGTCGCCCGACCTGGACGCCCTGGCGCTGTACACCAACTCGTTCGAGCCGAGGCCATCGCCGCACGCGGCGGGGCCGGGGAAGCTCACTGCAGAGGCGGAGCGGGGTCGGAAACTGTTCTTTGCCGACTCGACCGGCTGCGCGAAGTGCCACACGGGTGCCTACTACACCGATAGTTCGCTCAAGAAACCGTTCAATTTGCATGATGTTGGTACGGGTGACGACCCACGAGAGAAGATGGGGCCGAAGTTCGATACCCCGACTCTTCTGGCTGTGTACCGCAACGGACCATACCTGCATGATGGGCGAGCGAAGACACTCCGTGATGTCCTGACCACGGCCAATCCCGCCGACAAGCATGGGAAGACGAGTGTACTGTCTCCCGCCGAGGTGGACGACCTCGTGGCCTTCCTGAAGTCGCTCCCATACGAACCGCTCCCGGACGAGACACCGAACACCGTCCCGTACCGGTTGAAGAAGAAAGCTACGGTGCTAAAAGGCGGGTAGGGGCGGGCTTGGGGAGTGGGTGGGGTTGAAACGATCAAACCCCGGCTCGTTAACCACGAGCCTTCCGGCTTGGTGATAATGAAGAGGCGACGAATTAGACGTTGGCCGGTGCGATTCTGCCGGCGAATAGCCGAATCATGGCCCGGTTGAACGCTGGCAGGTCGGATGGCTGACGGCTGGTGACCCAGGTGCCGTCTTCGACCACCTCCCGATCGAGCCATGTTCCGCCCGCGTTGGTGATGTCGTCCCGGATGGTATGGTAGCTGGTCAGTGTTCGCCCACGGACAAGTCCGGCGGAGATCAGTTCCCACGGAGCGTGGCAGATCGCTGCAATCGGCTTACCAGCTTCCTGAACTGCTTTCAGAACTGCCGTCACCTGGGGGATCGCGCGCATCGCGTCGGCATTCAGAGCCCCCCCGGGCAGTTGCACCCCGTCGAACTCATCTGCCCGCACCTCGTTCAACGTTCGGTCCACACGGACCCGGTCCGACGTGTCATCGTGCTGGAACCCCTGGATTTTGCCCTCTTTCGGAGCAACAATCGTCACGTGTGCGCCGGCCTGCTTGAGCGCCCGCACCGGTTCGGAGAGTTCGGCTTCTTCAAATCCATCGGTAGCCAAAACAGCAACTCGAAACCCTGACAGTTCGGCCATGATCAGTTCCCCTGGGTGTCACCTCCGGTTCGTGAACACCGGTGGTCTCAGCCGGGGGGAGTGCATGCAACAATTGTTCCCAGTGTTGCCGGCCAAGGCCGACAGGTTGGCGATGCTACGAGGGGCGGAGGTACGGAAGTTGCTACGGTCGGCATCGTCCCGATCGGAGAGAGCCCGATGCACCAACACTCTGAGTTTCTCAAGCGGATCTGCCTCGGAGTCGCTGGCGGCTTCCTCGGGACGCTGGCGCTCCAGTCGCTGATGGCGGCCGGCAAGAACCCGAACCGGGCTAGCAAGGGGGGAAAGAGGGAATGGTGAGAAATCTCAGAGTCAGTGGATGTGGGCGCGACCGTTGCATGTCTGCTCTTAGCTCTCCGCGTCGGGATGCCAGGGCCGGCCGTTTATCTGCCGCAGCTTCCAGCCAGGGGAGAGGGATTGCTGGGAAGTCATCAAGATCCAGGGCCGCGGAAATGCCCTGGCCCGCGTGCCCCCGTTCGCCCATCACAGGTCTGCCCCACTGTCAACGGGGCCAAGGAGTACCCGATGTTTCACCACGTGAAGAAGTTGATGTACACCGTCCGGGTAGATTCTCCCGACCCACGGTTCGGCAACATGCTGCTGGAGCAATTCGGCGGAGCCAATGGGGAACTGGCCGCCGCGATGCAGTACTACGTCCAGGGGCTCAACGCCGATGATCCAGCCCGTAAGGACATGCTGATCGATATCGGAGTTGAGGAGTTGAGCCATCTGGAGATCATTGGCACCCTGGCCAAGATGCATCTGAAGCCGCTCAAGGACGATTTCAAGCAGGCTCAGGCGGACCCGCTCGCGGCCGTAGCCGGAGGCGGTGGGGTCGGGCTGTTCAACAGCCAGGGAAACCCGTGGACGGCAGACTACCTCAAAGTCACTGGTGAGCTGGATGTGGACCTGCGGAGTAACATCGCGGCCGAAGCCCGCGCAAAGATCGTGTACGAGCGCCTGATCAACTTCTGCGACGACCGTGGGACAAAAGACGCGCTCCAGTTCCTGATGACCCGAGAGATTACCCACATGATGGCGTTCACAGCGGCATTGGAGAGCCTCGGCAAGGACAGATTCACCATCGGGAAACTTCCCCCGTCGAAGGACGTGGTCAACAAATACTTCAACGATTCCACGGGGGAGGGTGAGTTGGGCAAAGATGCCCGCGGTCCCTGGAACCAAGGGAATCAGTGGGAGTTTGAAGAGTCCCCCGCGTTTGCCGCTCTCAAGAACGGTGCGTGAGGTGGGTCCAACGGCTTGCTAGAACCGGCCCCGGGAGGGGAATTTCCCACGAAAGCCACGCCCGCTTCTTCGGCCTATTCGCGATCAGCCCTTCACTCCCTCTCCCAATCGCGGCGTGCGGTCCCATGTTCCGGTCTTCTGTTCGAGTACCCCGGCGAGAACCACCCACGCAAGACGGGCCACCACAGCGGGCGAGCGGAACAGGAGACCAACTCGATGGCGTGTGAACCCAACCCGGGCTGCTGCTCTCAGGTAGAGCCCTGCTGTGAGGGCCGCCAACCCGACAGCCCACCAGAGGAACAGTCCGAGGAGTGTACTCACGGCCACTGTCACTAGCAAGTGCATGAGCACAAGGGGCTTGCACTCCACCCAGCCACCGACCCGGACAGCCGCCCGCCACCGCCGACGCTGGCGGCACAACGCATCCACCCCAGCCGGGGCATAGCACGACACCACCGCCCGGCGACAGAACCGCACCCGTCCACCAGTCGCCTGGACCTGACGAGCGTATTCCACATCCTCCACCAGGCTGGATGTCGCCCATTGCACCCGTCCGAGCGCGAGCCGCCGGAAGGCCATTCCGGTTCCGCGGAGCGGGACCGATCGACCGAATCGCTCCCAGCCAGCGGCCAAGGCATCGTCCACCGCCGCCCCAACCGCAGCAACGTATCCGCCTGGCCCGTCGTCGGCATTTCGCGACCAGACCGCTGCCTGGACCACATCGGCCCCGTTGACGAAGGTGGCGTCCAGCTCCCGAAGAGCGTCGGGACGGAGTGTGCAGTCGGCATCGAGAATCAGGACGATGTCCGAGTCACCCTCGGCCAGGCACTTGACCCCAACTGCGACCGCAAAACCTTTCCCACAGTGTTCCCGGTCGTCCCGAACGAGGCAAATCGCCCCACCCTCCCGGGCCACCTCGGCTGTGCGGTCGGTACAGTTGTCCGCGACCACCAACACCCGCACCAGTTCGGCAGGGTAGTCCAGCGCAGCGATCGACTGGAAGGTCGCCGGAAGGGTCGTTTCCTCATTGTGAGCTGGGATGAGAATGACGAAACTGTGGACCGGGCGGTGTGATTCGCCAGGCCGACGAGTGTTCTGCTCCATCCGTGCGGGCAACACCCCGGCAATCGTGAGGGCAAGGTAGTACAGACAGGCCCCAGTGGCCGGAACCAGGAATACCAGACAGGCCGCGACCCCGAGCATACCACCCCCGGCTCAGAGTTGTTTCAATTGGGGTAAGAGGGAGGGCCGGAAAAGACCGAGCACGATTGTGGGTGCCACGGGCNNGCCGCCCGTGGCACCCGATCCCGTTGGTCGATTTTCTCTCGCCGCCTTCCTCACGGGTCAGGCTCGGAGAAGATCCCCAGGGCTTCCGCCCTGGGCTAAGAACGGCCGCCGCTTTGCGGCTCAAAANNGCCCTGGGCGGGCTCCGCGGCTGCAAAAGGCACTTCTCCACCGACCCCTGCCCGAATTCCCCCCTCCTCATTTCGACCAGAACCCGCTATATTGTTGAGTCTACCGGTGGTATTCCTCCGGCCCAAATTCCCGACCCACTCGGAGGCTATCATGGCCAAGTCGAAGGAAGCCCGCTCGACCATCAAGCTCAAGAGCGAGGCCAGCGACCACTGCTACTTCACCGAGAAGAACCGCAACAACACCAAGGAGCGGATTCAGCTGCGGAAATTCGACCCGATCGTCCGAAAGCACGTGATGTATAAAGAAGCCAGCAAGGTCTGACCTCCCGCGGGTCGATGGAGCCATCAAACGGGGGGCGTCGGCCCCCCTGTTTCATTCCAGCAATCGGTGGTAAAGTAGTCTCACGCTGTTACTTCGGTGGGGGACGGGGTCATGGGGCTTGGGGCAGACAGGGTACTGGTGGTGATCGGCCGGACCCGACACAAGATGGTGATGGCCGAACTCCAGGAAGCGGTGAAGCGGGGGGGGAAGTTCATCGAGCTGCGGCTCGACTTCCTCGCCAAGGCCGTCGACTTCAAGCGGCTCGCCCCGTTAAAATTGTGCCCGTGGGTTGCCACACTCCGTCGCGTGACCGATGGCGGCCGGTTCTCCGGCACCGAACAAGAACGCCAGATTATCATCCGGCAAGCGATCGTTTCCGGGGTGTTCGAGTGGATCGACCTGGAAATGGATATTGCCGCCAGCATCCCCCGTTTCGGTCAGGTCAAGCGGATCATCAGTTACCACAACCTCACCGAGACCCCGGCGAACCTTGAGGATATCTACGCCGATATGCTGAGCAAGGACGGCGATGTGTACAAAATCGCCGTACTAGCACAGACTCCCACCGACGTCACCCGAATCCTCAATCTCCAACGGACGGCCCCAAAGCCGACGGTCGCATTCTGCATGGGCGACATCGGTCAGCCGAGCCGGTTCTTGGCTCTCAAGTACGGGGCTCCGTGGATCTACGCAGCGTTCAACAAGGAGCGAGGCATCGCCCCTGGCCTACCGAGTCTGGAAGAGTTCAAGACGACCTACCCGGTCCGGCTGATCCACCCGGGGATCAAAGTGTTCGGCGTGGTTGGTGATCCACTCGGGCACAGCTTGAGCCCGATCTTGCATAATCACATGTACCAGCGTCTGAAGGTGGATGCGATCTACCTCCCCTTCCGGGTGCCTCGGGGCCAGTTCCCACAGGCGGTGGAGGCTTACGCGGGCATCCCGGTGGAGGGCTACAGCGTCACCATCCCACACAAGGAGGCAGCAGCCCAGCTCGCACGGGACAAGGAGCTGATGGTTGAGGCAACCGGCGCTGCGAACACATTGGTTCGGAGGGACGACGGACAGTTCATCGCAACGAACAGCGACTACACGGCCGCCCGGGACTCGATCAAGACTCATCTTGCCGGGCGACCGCCCGAAGCAACCAGGGAAATCAGCCAGTGTGCGGTCCTCATCCTGGGGGCTGGCGGGGTGGCCCGCGCAGTCGCCCACGCCCTGCACCGCGAGGGGTGCCAGTTGACCATCAGCAGTCGGACCCCGGAACGGTCGCACAAGCTGGCCGAGGAGGTGAAATGCAAGACGCTCGACTGGCACGCCCGGCACAGTATCTTCTTCGACATCCTGATCAACTGTACCCCGGTTGGGATGCACCCGAACGTGGACGAGGCACCCGTTCACTTCAGCGTCCTCAAACCCGGGGTGCTGGTGTTTGACACGATCTACAACCCGGAGACCACGCTCCTGATTCGCGAGGCCCGAGCCAGGGGGTGCGAGACGATCACCGGTGTGGACATGTTCGTCCGCCAGGCCGCCCGGCAGATCGAGTTGTTCACCGGTCACGATCCGGATTTGGCGGTGATGCGCGAGATCGTCCGGAAGGCCCTGTCCCCCCTCACCCACGGCCGCGATGACGAAGGGATAGTTTAAAGTTTAAAGTTTAAAGTTTAAGAGTTTAACGTTTATAAAAACTACAATATCCGAAGTAGCGTGCTGAGATGTCCTGTAACTGTTAAACTTTAAACTTTAAACTTTAAACTTCTTGCTCCCGTGACACCATCGGATCTCATCTTCCTGATCGGTTATCGCGGGACGGGGAAGTCCACCGTCGGCCGGTTGCTAGCCGACCGACTTGGCTGGGCGTTTGTGGATGCCGATGCGCAGACCGAGGTCGCGGCCGGAATGTCGATCGCCGAGATCTTCGCTGCCGAAGGTGAACCCGGGTTTCGCGACCGCGAATCCGCAACCCTCCTCGTACTGGCTGACCTCACCCAGTACGTCGTCGCCACGGGTGGAGGTGTGATCCTCCGCCCCACGAATCGCGAGCGGCTTCGCCGCGGGTTCGTCGCCTGGTTGAGGGTCATCCCGGAAGTCGCGTTTGCCCGCCTTCAGGGCGATCCCTCCTCCACCACTCGCCGACCGAAACTGACCCCTGCCGGGGGGCTCGACGAGATCCGCACCCTCATCACCAGCCGCGAACCCCTGTATCGCGAATGTGCCGATTTCGTGATTGACACCGATGGGCAGTCGCCGGACGCGGTTGCTTCCGCTATCCTCTCGGCATGGAATGGTGGCACTACCTCCCAAGCGCGGTCTGGTCCCTGTTCGCCCTCGTCCTCGGGCTGATGGTCGGGTCGTTTTTGAACGTCCTGGTCGCCCGACTGCCGTACGAAAAGAGCATCATCTGGCCGGGGTCGCGTTGCTTCAGTTGCTTCCGCCCGCTGCGACCGCTCGACAACATCCCGATCCTCGGCTACCTCCGACTCCGTGGCCGGTGCCGGTTCTGTCAGGCCCCATTTTCCAGCCGCTATCTCTGGGTGGAACTCGGCACGGGGCTGGCCTTCCTCGGGCTATTTTTACTGGAAATCCAGTTCAACTGGTTTCGCCTTCCTGGCGTGAAGTTCGATCCGATCGGGAGAACTGCCACACCCTCGTTGGCTGCCCTCGCCCTGTTCGCTTATCATGCTTGCTTGATCAGTCTGCTGATCGCGGCGGCGGTGGTGGATGCGGAACATCGGATCATCCCCCCCCTCATCCCGTATGCCGGGGCAGTGATTGGAATTGTCGGCGCTGTGTTGATGCCCTGGCCGTGGCCCCACCCGGCGGGCGCGGCGGGTGCCATTCCACCCGGCCAGCCGTGGATCTTGCCGGAATACGCAGGGAAGATTCCGAGCGGGGTCCAGCCGTGGCCGTTCTGGGGACCGCTCCTCACTTTTGCTCCGGCCAGTAGCTGGAAACTGGGGCTGTTGAACGCTCTCCTCGGAGCGCTGGCCGGGTCGTTCGTGGTGCGCTGGGTGAAGTGGTTGTTCGAGGTCGGGTTTGGGCGTGAAGCCCTCGGACTGGGCGATGCCGACCTGCTTCTGATGGCTGGGGCGTTCCTTGGCTGGCAACCGGCGGTGCTGTCCCTCTTCGTTGGGGCATTTGCTGCGCTGATCGTTTTCAAACTTCCCAGCATGGTGATCGGCCTGATCCAACACACCGAGGTTGAGCGGGAGTTACCCTTCGGTCCCGGCTTGGCGGTCGGGGTCGTGGTCAGTTGGCTGGCCTGGCCGTGGCTGGGTCCGCGGCTTCAACATGTGTTCTTCGATTGGGTGACCCTCGCGATTGTTATCGTCGTCCTGAGCGTTGGGATGCTCTCCGCGGGCCTCCTCCTCCGTCGCGGGGATGAGGCACCGACCCCCGAACCCGGTAAGACGACCGCGGCTCCTTAAAGCAAAAAACCTGACCCCCCCAACCCCCTTCCCGAAAAAGGAAGGGGGAGAGGAACTCTTCTACGGTCTGATACAGGAAGCCGTTGAGACTGTCGCATCAATGGGAAGACGATTGGACGTATAAACGGGCGG
>PLDW01000061.1 GCA_003136315.1 Gemmataceae bacterium
CTGTAGCCCAGGGCTTAAGCCCTGGGCAGGGCTGGCGTTACACCGCATGGCTTGGCTCCCAGGGCTGACGCCCTGGGCTACTGTCTGCCGCCTCTTCGAGGCTTCGAGCCTGACCGGTTACGCCGAGTTAGATCAGGGTGCGTGTGGCAGACCGGGGTGGCCACCGACGGATCACCCCTTCCCCTTGCTTCGCGCGGGCGACAAGCTGGGTGAAGGAGTTGATCGAGGCGTATTGACCAAGGAACCGTTCCAGAACACTGGCGAACAGGAATGCTCCCGTGCCGACGTATTTCTCCTCGTCGAATTCGACGGTCACCTCGACCCCGCGACAGAACCCACTGGCGGCCCCCTCATCGACCCGACCCACCACCCGCCGGCTGCTCAGCCCGACCAGCCCCTCGATCAAGAGTCGGTTCACCTCGGCCATCTGCTGACCGGCTTCGGGGTCGGAAAAGTCGTAGAGTCTAAGGATTTCCAGGAGCGCTGCCCGGCCCTCCACAGGGTCGGACAGGGACAGGTGATTCAGGGACAGGTGGGAGAGGAGCCGCCAGTGCGCTCCCCGCCGACGGGCCGGACGAAGCGACTGGGTCGGGGTCCGAACGCACCGGATCGCCGACACCGGGGCCGCAGCCTCAAGCTGGAGAGCCAGCCGATCACCCGCTCTCTGGAGGGCAGCCGGGAGGTTCCGGTTGGTGCATGTCGTCCGCACAACCAGCGTGGACGTCGCCGGGAGGTGGGGTTGCCACCCCTGATCGACCAGGGAGAGGTAGACCTCGGTTCCCCGGTCGTCTTCCAAGCCGGACGCCCGACGGGTGGGATACCAGAAGGCCGCCCGCTCACCCCGGCCAGTTGCGTGGTTGATCGAAAAGAAGGGGCGATAATCGATGTTCGCACCCGCGGATGGATCGACCCCGGTCACCCGGTCGATCGAATACACTTCCATTCCGATCGGATGAGCGGCCTCGGGTACGACCCGATACTCGTACCGTGCCTGGGTCAGGCTGATGGGTTCGGCGGTCACCTCAAACAGGTTCACAACGGGTGTGCAGCCGAGACGGAAAGTGGCCGCCTCAACCCCTTTCTCCAGGTTCGGGCTTGTGCGGGTCAGGTAAATCTGGAGTTCGCACCGGCTTCCGAATCCAGCGACCCGGGCTTGACGGAAGCCGGTCACGTCGAGGAACCAAAACTTTGCCGGGTAGGCGAAGAACTCGGTGAGCAGTCGGTAGCCCGGAAACGATTGTTGGGGGTAGGGGAGCAGCCCCTCGTCCGGACCGAACCCGACGGCCGAGATGGTCGATGGTGGAAGGACGAGCGGCTTGATCCCCGCTCGGTCGGTCGGGGCCAGGACCACCCGGGTCGCGTGGTTCAGGAGCAGCTCATACAACTCGGCGACAAGCTGGTTTTCGCCGAGCAGGTGAAATCGGAGGGTGTCGAGGGCGAGTTTGTCGAAGGTGGCACCGGCCTGGCCTTCGAGCTGGATGCGGAGGACCGCAGCGGTCCCGGGTGGAGGGGTGAGACCCGTCGGATAGGGCGGCCCCTGGAGCCGGGCGGAGGCAACCCCTACTGGCCACAGGGTGACCGGATAGGCCGTCCGATACTTACACGGGACATCCTGAACCGGTGGGGTGAACAGCTTGCTTCCACGGGGGAGCAAGAACCCATCCTTGAGCGGAGTTCGGGCCGGGTCGGCGACGAACTGGACGACCGCGAGGGACGGGACAGGGGCGAGGTAGTGGGGGTAGAGGACGTGGAGTAGAGCATCTGTCAGTTCGGGGAACTCGTCGTCGAGCTTGTGGTGGATGCGGCCAGCGAGGAGCGCGAACCCCTCGATCATCCGTTCGACGTGCGGGTCGGTACTCTGGTTCGATTCGAGGAGCAGTCGGCCAGCAGCAGCCGGGTAAAGCCGGGCGAACTCCTGGGAGAGTTGGCGGACCGCAAGCAACTCCCGCTCATAGTAGGGGTACAGGTCGCGGCTCATGCACCCGCCCCCTGGGATGTCACGGTCATCCGCCCGGTGGTCAGTTCGAGGATCGTCTCGAAACCCACCTCCGGGGCTGGGTCGACATTGAGTTCGGCATCAATTCGAAACTGCATCACCAGCCCACCCTTGCCACGCTCGCCGTGGACCGTCACCCGCACATTCCGCAGCCGGGGCTCGAACCGAACGACGAGGCCCTGGATCGTCCGGGCCAGATCCCCGCGCTGTTGGAGTGAACTACAGTCGTACCCGCTGAGTTCCGGGAGCCCAAACGTGAGGATCGAGCGGCGAACCTCGGTGTACGCTGTGGGAATGTCGGGGTAACTCTGGTGAGCGTTGAGCAACTCCTCCAGGTCGGCCCGGACCGCATCCATCATCTGCCTGTGGTCGTACCCGGCCACCCGACCGCCCATCGACTCCGGGTCGAGCAAGCGATCCAGGAACGACGGGAGCAGGCGAGGTTGCGGTTTGGGGCTCATTGTGGGCAGTGTGGGGCGTCTGGGAGTCGGCCCGCGCAGCTCGCCAGCCGATCGACCTCCTGCGGGAGAAGGTATCCAGGGTGGCCCGGTGAGTCGAACGAAAAAACCGCGGAGTCACAAGAAAAGAATCTTTTCGAGCGCCAGGTACGTCATTCGTTCGAGGCCGCTGGCGGGCTGGAAGAACGCCAGCGGATTGGTTTCCAGGGTGCAGGTCCGCTCCGTACCACCCTTCACATTCCTGCGGATCGTATACACGATCCGGTCAGACGTGTGCGTATGCATGATCAGATGTGCTTTAATACTTACGTCGAGTGGTTCTTTGTAATCTTCGATGAGTTTCTTGACGGCGTTCTCGTAGAGCATCATCTCGGTATTGGCGTGGTAGGTGCCAGCGACCAAGTTTGAAGCCTGCTGGGGGATTCCCTCAATGCCGCCCATGCTGAAGGCAACCAGGTGGAGCCATTCCCAGTCGTTGTCCTCGAGTTTCTTCGCCTCGACCGGCATCTTGGAACTGATCTGAAAAGCGTACTTGGCCTCGGTCGCAGCGGACACGCTCCCCATAATCGCAAACTGTTGTCCGCCCCAATCCTCGCGGCGCCGGCCGGTCCACGTCTTGAGGCGCTTGGCGTTGATGGTCTGCCAGGGCACTTCCTTCCACCCCGATTGAGGGGGTTGGATCCCGGTGGGGGAGAGGACCATAGGGCCGCTGAACAAGCTCAGATCGTCCCCCTTCTCGTAACCGAACGGGAAGATCGGCCCGAGGAAGACTTTCGGCGGCTCGCTTGGGAGGGGGTCGGATGTCAGGATCTGGAGATCCCCACCCTTTCCGAAGGTCGGGTACGTCATCCCCTTCAGGTCGGTGGTCGTGTCCACTTCGTCATCGAAGGTGAGGGGCTTCCCGCCGAAGAGGACCACGGCCTGCGACGGTTTCGGCCGTTTGCTCCTCAGGCCGAAATGCGACCTTTCCTTCCGCTTCGGCTGGGTGGCCGCCAGAGATTCATCAAATGTACGAATATCAGTCATCTTAAATCGCAACTGCGTAATGTAGGTTCTATACGAATTTGGCACTTTCTTTAGGTTAAATTTCCGAATGGCGTAATCCCGGACGGCGATCTCGAACTGGGCCGCACTGAGACACTTGAGCGCTCCCCGATGGTTAGCGACGTACGTCTTCAATTTCAGCATGTGCTCGCCTGTGATCTGGACTGGTGGCTGTCGCGGCATGACCTCTCCCCCTGTGCGAGTCGGCCCCTTCCCCCGAGACCCGGTGATCCTGAACGGTCACCCCTTGACCGCCACGGGATGGTCAACCGGGCACGCCTGTCGGAACCAGGAACCCCTGTTCGACCATCTGCCGGACCACCGCGGCCACACCGTCGCGGTCGAGTTCCTCGCCGATCGCTGCTTCCAGGTCGGTGATCGCCTCGCCGAGCGTCAGTCGACCGCGGCACCGGTCGAGCAATCCCATCACGAATTCATTCGGAGTCCCAATATATCCCAGCCCCCCGGTGGTTCGCAACTGGGCGTCAGTCACCTGCCAGCCCTGAGTGATCGGGCTCAACTGCTGCTCCCACTTGACCTCGGGCGGCAGAAGCAAACGGGCCGACAGCAGTTTGTCACCCGGGTGGGCTACCAGGAAATCCTGGCGGGCGAACCCCTGTTCGATTGCCTCGCCCGCCCGCTCGCGGAGGAGCGGGGGGGCGTCGAACCGCATCCACGGCCGGCCAGCCGATTGCTTCCGGAGGGTGATCGATCCGTAGGTGAACTGCTCGAACCCCTGGGCCGCGTACCAGTTGATCCACCGGTTCATCTGATCGGCCATCTCGATCGGGGAGTCGCCCTCGTGGCAGGTGACCCACGACTCGGCGTGCTCCGCTGGTGCCGATGTCTTCACCCGGATGACCCACGCATCGCACCCTGTTCCCGCAAGCCAGCGCGTGGGGCCAGTCTGCCAGTGTTCGTCGCCCCCGTGAGCCCACTCGCAGAGCATCTGGAAATACCCGCCGGGGGCCAGGTGCTCGGGGGCAGCAGCAAGCAGTTCTCGAATGAGGTCGTTCCCGGCCCGGCCGCCATCGCGATAGAGAAAAGTGCGATCCGGGGAGATGACAAACGGCGGGTTGCTGACGATCAGGTCGAACCGCTCACCGGCAACCGGGCCGAACAGATCCCCCTCGCGGGCCGTGACATGGGGCATTCCGTTGAGGGCCGCGTTGAACCGGGTCAGTTCGACGGCCCGGGGGTTAGCATCGGAGGCGACGACCTCCCCGGCATGGCTGGCAGCGAGCAGCGCCTGGATGCCCGAGCCGCAGCCAAGATCGAGCGCCCGGACGCATTTGCGGCGGATGCTCAGGAGGGCGAGCGAATGCGACGACCCGCTGTAACTCATGACATGAAGCGGACCCAGCGTGCCTTCCCACACCGGGTCGGCGGCAAGATACAGCCCACGGACCGGGGCAAGCTGGAAGAGAGCCCGGACCTGCTCCCCCTCGCGGACGATTAGACCACAGTCGACCCACGGCCCCAGCCCGGTGTCAGGGAGTGCGGCTGCGACAGCCGCGACAGGGACACGCAGGCCCATGAGAAACAGCCGCGTGAGGGTATCGACCGGCTCGCCCGCAGACGTCCGACGAAGCCCAACCGCGAGTTGCTTCTCGGCCGGGGCGAACCCGGAAAGCTCGGTATCGCGGACATCGGCCCGCTGGAGGGGGACGTTCCCGGCGAACCCAGCGGCGACGAGCGCTGCTCGCATCCGGGTAGCGACCTCGGGAGACGGAACGGAGACGGAATGGGACATGGAGGGCCGAGCCAGTCGACTGGGTGATGGAGGAAGCGATCGACCTTCGACTCTCCCTTTCTACGAATCCTCGTCTTTAACAACTCGGTCTGCGTTCATCTCGCGGAGCCCTCTGACAAATGAGCCTGGAAACCAGGTGAAGCCTTGTAATCCCACCTTCAGCCCGCATCGCTCGGCGAAATAGCGGGCAAACGAGACGCAGTCTCGAACGACCAGGATGTATGCCTCATCATGAAACGCTGCGCGGGTACTCTGCTCGGCAGCGGTGACCATCTGAGTGCTGAGCTTGAAGCTCACCTTGGAATCATAGGCCGGTGCTACCTTACTGGTGTCGTGATCCGTGTCGCCCTTGCCGACCGGTGCGCGCTTGACCGGCCCGAAGCCGAGTCCCCGGACCTCACCGTTGTGGCCAGGCAGTGGACCGATCCGGATCGAGACATGGGGAGGGTAGCCGGCCTCGGAATAGAAAGTGACAAGTTCGTCCATTCGTACAATCAAACTAGCGGCCGAATGTCCGCTGGTGCTTGTCGTCCTGGGTGCGGAATGCCTTGAGTCGCCATCTCCAGAGCTGACCGCTGAAACATCGGTAGCGGAATATCTCAGCTGTCGCATCGCCCCGGTTGTTGACGTGACAGTGGCAACTCGAGGCAATTCCTCAGCCGGGGAAAGCGTGGCAAATCTCCCTGCCGAGTGGGCTCAAGGACCAAGAAATTGTGAGAATCGATTCAACGCGATTAATACCCGAGGTTCCCCATCACCGCTCAGAATTCGCCTCATGTTAGCATCAGAAGACTATTAGTAAAATTATATCTCATTTGATTAATGACCATCGGCGCAGCTGTGACTTCAATCTTCGGAGTTGCGAGTTTGGGTAAAAGACAGTGCGAAAATGCCCCCAATCCAGGCAAATCGCACTAGCGTTGATCTCTCTTCGACCAGCATGCTCAGCTTTGAAGAACAGCGTGGGCCACAACTGGATGAAATTACTTCAGTTGATAGGCCGAACGATCCCAGTCTGGCGTCCCGACGAAGTTCTCCGTGCAGAAGTAATTGAACCATGTGCCAAGGCCAAAGTGGTAGCGGTAAAATTTCTGGTAATGATCTGGCGTGTAGAATACCTCACCAGTTTGGTCGATGATCACTCGCTCGACGTCGAGGTTGCCATCCTGATCGAGAAACTGGTTCAGGGCCTTTGTGATGTTTATCGGTGCCAGGTCGCCGTTTTCCAATCTCCAGTTCCGGTGGGGCGGTACGGTTCTCCAACCATACTCGAAATAAGCCACACTACCTCTTGGGCCGTTTAATGGCGTACTGCGTGTCGGAAGCTCGACGCCACTGTTGTGGTATCTGGAATTAAATCTCCCATGTGCAGCGTTTACCTGTCCCGACGCAATACACTGGAACGCGAATGCGACATTTCTCGCGGGATATTTCAGACAGTAAAAGCGATTGCTCTTGTCCCAGCTTGGACCCTTCCGTTTCAGCACGACATCCCCCACATAGCCGTGCTGGACCTTGGTGGCGATGATGCGGATTGCGTCGTTAATTAGTGACTTACCAGCTGCGAAGCCGGGCAGCTTAGTAGGGGGGACTATTTTTACTGGTGGTGGCTTGAGTTTGCTCTTCGCCGCAAGAAGCGATTCTGCAGTGATCGCTGGCGACATTGCGACCATTTTCGTCGACACCGGACTTTGGGGCACACCGGTCGGTGCCGTTGGGATCGGCGTTTCTGCTTCATCGTCGACCTGTGCCACGGAAGGCGGTATGACTCGCTCCGTATCGTCCGACTTGCATGCCGGACACTGCTTCTTTCCTGATTTGCTCGCCCTCGCCTTCCAGGTATGTTGGCACGTCTTGCAAGCCCATCCGACAGGTCGGGGCATTTTTTTCTTCTCCGTCGGTGAAACGATCGACTTCGAAATCGGCCTCTACAATTGAACCGGTCATCAATGCTCCGAAACAGGGTGGGAAGAAGTGGGAGCGCCAACGTGGAGATCTCGCCAACCGAGGAGTACCACCTCGGCCTCGCCTGCAAAGAATATCCGTAGCCCTGCTCCCACCGCGGTGGCCTGTGTCGCTTCCTTCCAATCCGTCGCCCGCCCCAGCTTCACCTGATCGTCAGCGTGCCCGCTTGTTCCCGGATACAGTGCCGGCAGGAACACATCCCCACTCTCCCCAATTCGCGTCACGACCTTCGCGGGGAACCAGATCGTGTCGCGCGGAAATCGCGGAGGGTTCGCGGCCACCGACTCGATCTGGCTCAGCGGCAACCAGAAGTACTTGCCGTGGGCCATCACTTCGAGCACACCGGCGAACAGGTCGTCGGCGTCCCGCAGGCCGGTGAACGGCTCGCCGTTGAGCGTACCGGTCAATTCCGGGAGCTTCGCGTTCGCCTCAGTCAGGATCGCGGCCGCCTCTTCTGGTTTGCCGTCACGAAGTTTGCGAACGGCATCCAGTCGGTAGGCGATATCTTCGGGCGGGTCGCCGAGGAAACTCGGCTGGATCCCGTCGCTGAACAGCTTGCGCCGGGCCTCCTCGCTATCGAGGAGGCGGCGATACTTCTCGGTTGCCATCTGGAGATCGGGCTCGTCGTACTTGACCGCATCGATCTGCCGACGGGCCCGGTCCCAGTCGCCTGCGAAGGCGGACAACTCGAAGAGGAACAGACGCTTGCCGTGGTTGGCCGGGTCGGCCTTGACCGCAGCGAGCTGGAGGTCGATCGCCTCCGTGAGTCGGCCGGCCTTGAATGCATCGCTGGCGGTCATCGGCGCCCCACGAGAGGCTGGGGCGGTGGTGCTCCGCCCCGGCAGGAAGTTACTTCGAGACCTTCGTCAGATCCCAACTGGCGTTTCCAGCCGGTTTCGTCGTGCCCTTGTCGTCCTGCATGAAGTAGGCGATCTCGACCTTCGCGAACGCGAAACTCACCGACTCCGTGGGGGTATCGTCGCCGCCACTCGACCCTGACCACTGAACGGATTCGATCATCACGTCGGTGAACTTGTACGTCAGAAACGGCTTCTGACCACCCTCGCCGGTCGCCTTGCGCATGGTGACGGTCGCTTCAGGATAGTGTATCCCACCGCAGCAGGCGGCGAACAGCGCTGCCGACGACTTCTCCGTTTTCTTCATCACGTTGAAGCTGGAAATGGACACCTTGCCGGCGGACAGCCCGTCCTTACCGGAGCTCACGGTTGTGGGGTTACTGGCCCCCCAACTGAAGGAGTAGATTTCGATCTTCTTCTCCATACCCGTGGCGGTGGATTCACCCTCGACCCCTTTGATGTCGATAAACGTGTCGAATGCCATGTGCGATCCTCGGTGAGTGTGGAATTCCGATCAGTCGACGATCTGGTTTTTGGTTGTTCCGCCCAACTCGCCGCTGGGGCCAACGCCCCGGGCGAGCGCGTGAATCGGCGGTCACTTCTTTTTGGGCACCTCAGCGACCAGCCGCATCGAGGTGGTCAGACTCTCAAGCTGAAAGTGCGGTCGCATGTAGGCCACCGCCTCATACGACCCCGGCTTCCCTTTCACTGCCCGTACCTCGATGCTCGCATCGGCCAGCGGCTTGCGGGCCTTCACGTCGTCCCCAACCTGTGTCGGGTCGGCGACCACGTAGTTCTGGATCCAGTCGTTCAGCCATGTGTTGGCATCGCTTAGTTCCATGAACTTACCGATCTTGTCGCGTGCCATCACCTTGAGGTAATGGGCGAACCGGGAAGTGTTCAAGATCAAGTTAAACTTGGAGCTGAGTTCGGCATTTGCGTTCGCGGCCGGGTCGAAGTACTGCTTCGGCTTTTGGGCCGACTGCGCTCCCATAAACACCGCAAAATCCCGCCCTTTGGCGTGGATCAGAGGGAGGAACCCGAGGTTCGACAGCTCGAACTCCCGGCGGTCGGTGATGGCGATCTCGGTCGGGCACTTCATGGCCACATCGCCATCGTCGGTCGGGAAAGTGTGGACCGGAAGGCCCTCGACCTTCCCACCACCCTCGACGCCGCGGATTCGAGCGAACCAACCGTCCTTGGCGAAGGCATCGGTAATGCGGGTGGCGTACGCCCAGGCCGCCCCCATCCAGGCATATTTGTCGTGGTCCTTGCCGTCCACCATTTCCTCAAAGTTGAACGCCTCGACCGGCTTGAAGTCCTTCCCGTACGGAAGTCGGGCGAGTACCTTGGGCATGGCCAGAGCGACGTAGCGGCTGTCCTCCGATTCGCGGAACGATTTCCACGGGGCATACTCGACACTGTCGAAGATTTTGGCCAGGTCGCGGGGGTTGCCCAGTTCGGTCATCCTCTCGAAGCCGAACATCCGCGGGCTGGCGTTGGCCACGAATGGTGCGTGCGAGGCGGCAGCCAGGTTCGATAGCTTCTGGAGCATCGACACGTCTTCAGCGCCCCGACCGTACTCGTAATCGCCGACCAGGAGTCCATACGGGGTGCCACCCAGGACGCCGTACTCGTCCTCGTACACTTTCTTGAAGAGCTGGCTCTGGTCGAACTCAACAGCTTTCTCCAGATCCCGGGCCACCTCCTGTTTGCGGGCGTTGAGAACCCGGATCTTGAGTTCGGTGCCCGTTTCGCTCTGGTGAACGAGGTAGTGCAGCCCCCGCCAGGTCCCTTCCAGCCGCTGGAAGTCCGGGTGGTGCATGATCTCGTTCACCTGGGCCGAGAGCTTCTTGTCGATCTCATTGATCCAGTACTTGACGTTCGACTCCACATCCTTGGAGACCACCTGTCCCGGGGTGACGACGCTTTCGAGGAATTGCTTGAAATAGGACCGGTTTCGGTCAGCCTCCTTCTGGTCTTGTGGTCGGGTGGCAGCAAGCACCTGATCAAGCAGAGACACCGACTCGGTCGTCGTTGTCGTCGCGGCCCCGGTGGCCTGTGTAGCGGCATCGGCCATATCACTCGCCCTCCTTCTTGCCATCAACGCCCAGCTCTTTCGCCAGCGCCATTGCCTTTTCGGTATTGTTTAGAATGTCACCGAGCATCTGCTCGAGTTTATCGTTCCCTTCCATCTTCGTCATCAACTGCGAGAGCTTGTGCCGCATGTCCAGTAGTTCCTTGAGCGGGCCGACCTGGGCGGCCACCTTGTCCGGGTCGAAGTCGTCGATGTTCTTGAAGTTTAACTCGACGTTCATCTGACCGGCGGCATCAGTCAACTTGTTCTCAACCCGGATGGCGAGCCGGGGTGCGGCCCGGGAGAGGACATCGTTGAAGTTGTCCCGGTCGATGTTGGTGAACTTCCGCTCCTTGAGTGAGGGAAGCGGGCTGGCGGGCTGGCCGGAGAGGTCGGCCATCACTCCGACGACGAACGGAAGCTCGACCTTCTGCATGGCCCCGTTCGTTTCCACATCGTAGGTGATATGCACTCGCGGGCGGCGCACCCGGGAGAGTTTTTGTTGGAGGCTCTCGGCCACGGTTGTGTTCCTTTCCAAACAGAGTCATCGCCGGGCACGGATCCGCCTCGTGCGGAAGCGATTTGGCAGGTTTGGTACTCTCCGGCTACTCCTCAGCCGGTGGCTTGATCCCGAGTTCTCGATTCATTTCCGTGAGAACGCTCTCGTCGCGGATGAGCGCCCGCATCAACACGGGGAATGGCATCCCCCCCAACTCCACGGCCTTACGGACCAGATACGGGATTGGACTGTGGGGTTCGAGTTTCTCCAGGAGGTCGGCGGCCTCACCGAGCCGGCGGTAAACATCCGCACGGGTGAGGATCGCCCTTTCGGAAACCGACCGGTTATCGAGCTGCGCGCCCCGTGGGGAATCGTCTCCTCCCCCTGCCCCTGCCCCTCCGGGTTCGATGGTTTCACCAGGACCGTCCCCGGTCGCGCCAGGCTCTGGACCCTTCTTCTCCAGAATCTGTTTGGCCAATACGTAGCAATCGCCAATAGCGGTCCGGAGGTCGGACATCCCCGGGCTTTCCCCCCCGAGACGTTGATTCAACACCTCGGTGAGGCCATTCAACTCCGAGACCACGCGGCTGATCGTTTCAAATGAGGTCTTGCACTCGTCACGGGCCGCCCGCGCAACGGCCTTCTCGAAATCGTCCTTGGAGATTTTACCCTTTCCTTCGGACGTTTCTTTCCATTGCTGCCAGCCAACCGGAACCCCTTCGTGGGAGACCAGCGGCACGTTCCGAACGCTGTACGGAAATCGCGCTCCTCGATCCGCATCCCCAAGCCAGTGGAACGGACCAGCCCGGACTTCGAGATCGCCGTCTTCGATCTCGGGGTACATTCGATCCCAGCACTGGTCGACCATTCCCCGCATCACAGCCAAGCCATCGGCCAACCCCGAGAACCCGCGGAGCCGGGTCAAGGCTTCGGTCAGCCGGGCCGCGACGAGAAGGTCTTTGGACGTCTCCTTGAGGGTTCGCTCGGCGAGTGATGCGATCATCGCCCAGTCCGCCGTCTTGGCCTCGGGGGGACGAGCCGGGTCGTTCGCATCATAGTCGTTCGGGTCAATCTCCTTGCGGGCTTCCTCCAGTTCGTTCTTCACGGCGAAAGGGACCGGACTCCCGCTAGGACTATCGCCAGGAATCTCGGCCAGAAACTCGTCCAAATTGACAGCGGGAGTATCGCCCATTCAGGTTCCGTCTGATGAACGACATCAACTGGCTGTTGCTGTCGGAGTTTGTGGTCACCAAGAAATCTGAAAGATCATCCCTACGGTAGCGGTGAGCGATAGCAACTTCAACAAAAAAAGTCCGATTTCAATTTCCTCCCACCCCACCGCACCCTCCCCTCTCCATCGGGGCAGGGCGGTTCTCTGCGTTAACCGACCAGGACAGTGGGGCAGCCGAGAATAATCACTCCGCCGTGGGCGGTTGCATCCCCCATTCGGGCCGCTGGCTGACCACCGATGAGCACGGTCGGGCAACCGAGTATGATCACGTCGGGCGGGCCGACGCACGTGGCCATGTCCCCCATCCGAGCCGCCGGAAGCCCACCAATGAGTACGGTGGGACAGCCGGGAGGGAGGATGGGTCCGCCAACATGAGGGACAAGGACATCGACCATCGGGCACGTGTGCATGTCGCTGACGCGAGCGGCAGGTTGAGGCATCGTGAGATTACCCTCAGACTCGGGTTCGGACGGATTGGAAGGGGGTATCTAAACCAATGAACTCAGGCCACCTGGGCCGTTCGGGATACGGTAAGTTTTACCAGAAGCACACGACATCGCCACCAGATGGGCAACGGCATCCCCACTCTTGCGACCGGTCGCCCGGGCGGCACGCTGGTAGCTGTGCCCATCACTGACGAGTAGCAGGAGGGCCGCACGGATGACTTCAACGGCCAGGGCGCACTGGGCACGGCGGAGGGCAATGAGTTGAGTCCGTTCCCCGGCAGTCAGTTGGCGGAGCGGGTTTCTTCTGGCGGCGCGGCATTGGGATCCTTCCCGGCGATTACTACCACTGTGCCACAATTGGCCACGGGTGACCCAAGTGACCCACTAGCGACACCACGGAAAGAGCCCCAGCCGGACCGATAAGCTGCCAGACCTTCTCTTCGCCGGTGTAAGCCGCTACTGACCCAGAGGGTATCCGCTCGTACTCTGAAATTGGACAGGCGGAGCCGGGCTTCCGCCGCCGAGCCACCTACACCCGACCCGGCCCTCGACCCTGTCCGGAGGATTCCGTTGAGCAATCCCCAGTTGCCCGAACGCCTTGATGTCGTGGCCGTTGCCCCACACCCCGATGATCTCGAAATCCTTTGTGGGGGCACCCTCGCCAAGATGGTCAAGCAAGGATACAAGGTGGGCATTTTCGACCTGACCAGCGGCGAGCCCACTCCCCGGGGCTCGCTGGAGATCCGGCAGAAGGAGGCGGAAGCCGCCCGCAAGATCCTGGGTGTGCCCGTGCGGGTTAACATCGCATCGCCGAACCGCGTGCTCATGGATGGGCCGGAGGCCCGTTTCAAACTCGCCACCGCATTCCGCACCTACCGACCCGCGATTGTGATCATCGCTGCGGGGAGGACTCCGGCCGCCTCACCAGACCACAACCAAGGTCACCTGATCGGGGAAGCCGCCCGCTTCTACTCTCAGTTGACGAAGTGGGACGAGCGGTTCGACGGGACGTCGCCCTTTCGAGTCCCACATCTGGTGTACGTCCCGTATCCTTTTGATGCGGAAAACCGCCTCTGGCACAGCACATTCGTGGTGGATATCAGCGACACGTTCGAGCAGAAGTTGGAGGCGATTCGGGCCTACGGGTCGCAGTTCGACGAGGAGCGTTTTGCTCGGCTCAGGCACATGATCGCGTCGGCGAATGGATACCAGGGGGGACGGTGCGGGTATCGCTACGGAGAGTTGTTCGCTCTGCCGCAACCGGTCGGGGCTCCGGACCTTGTTGCTCTGGTCAACGGGATTAAACCCACGCCACCCCCGGACATTTCCATCACACAGGGGCACGTGCCAATGGGTTGATACGCCCTTCGAATCGTAAGGCAGGCGGCGGGAGAAAATCGACCAGCGGGATCGGGTGTCAGGGGCGGCTAGTCCGCCCGTGAAGGTGTCCAACGGCGGACCAGCCGCCCGTGGCACCCACGAACGTACCAGGGGCGAGCGGAAGAAGAAACGTTACCCGGTTTTGGGACTGCCCCACATCGGGCCGTCCTTTCGGGCCTTTGGTTTGGCTGAGAGCTGATCGCTTGCCGACAGGCTCACCACGCGAAGTGGCTGAACGCCTTGTTCGCTTCGGCCATCTTGATCGTCTGTTCCCGCTTGCTCATGGCTTCACCCTGGCGCTGGTAGGCCGCCATCAACTCCTCGGCCAGCCGAAGGTAAGTTGCCCGGCCGCTCTTGGCCCGGATCGCAGCGATAATCCACCGCATCGCCAGGCTCTCGGCTCGCTTCGCCTTGACCTGCATCGGAACCTGATAGTTAGCCCCACCGACCCGGCGCGACCGGACTTCCAGGGTCGGCTTGACGTTATTGATCGCTTCGGTGAACACTGCAATCGGGTCGATATCCTTCATTCGATTCTTGATCTGATCGAGTGCATCATAGAACACGCGGGTGGCCGTCGCCTTCTTCCCATCGTGCATCAGGCAGTTGATAAACTTGCTGGCCAGCAGCGACCCATACCGGGTATCCGGAATGAGCATGTCGTAGCTGGCGGTTCGTGTCTTGGAGCCCATGTTCGGTTGTTCTCAGTTGGTAGCTTGTAGCTTGTAGCTTGTAGCTGGTAGCAAAACAGATTCCAGTTGTTGCTGCCGAGTTGCTACTCATCTCACTGAAGGCCGTGCTCTTACGGTGATTAGCTGTTAGCTACAAGCTACTAGCTATCCACTTACTTCCCTTCCTTCTTCGATCCGTATTTCGAGCGGGCTTGCTTCCGGTCCGTGACACCCTGGCAGTCGAGCACTCCACGGATAATGTGGTAGCGAACGCCCGGCAAGTCGCGAACACGGCCACCACGGACGAGGACGATCGAGTGCTCCTGGAGGTTATGCCCTTCTCCCGGAATATACGCGGTCACCTCGATCCCGTTGGAGAGCCGGACACGGGCCACCTTGCGGAGGGCCGAGTTCGGCTTCTTCGGGGTCATTGTCTTCACCACCGTGCAGACCCCCCGCTTTTGCGGGCAGCCCTGCATTGCCGGGTGCTTCGGCTTCGATTTCTGGGGCACCCGCGGGGTTCGGATCAACTGATTGATCGTCGGCAT
>PLDW01000245.1 GCA_003136315.1 Gemmataceae bacterium
GCGTTGGTCAAATCGGCTTCGGCAGCTGCCAGGAGAATGACGTTCGCGGTCATTCCCTTGGGAGGCGGTTCTTGACTTCTGTCCACGGGGCAGCAGACATCGCTCCGGATTGAAATTGGTCCCACCGGCTGTCCAGTTCTTGCCTCTGCTCGTCGCTGATGGCGACCTGGCAGCCTTCGCGGAACAGGCTGTCCCAGATGTCCTGGACGAGCAAGATGCGCTCGGCGGGGCTGAGTTGCGAGAAATCAAACGGGCGATGCGCTTCGGTCATGGCTTCCTTCCTGCATCGACGATAGCACAGTTCGCGTGCTTTTGTCAAAGATTTGATGCCAGGCAACGCGGCGGGGTTTCCCCCGCCGCGTCCGCTCCAAGTCCTATTCGGACTTCGCGGGCTTTTCGGAAGGCACCCGGAGGGTGATTCTGCCGTCGAGAGGGAAGGTCTCGATCAAGAGGTTGAAGCCTTTTCCATCTTTGTGCGGGAACGCGACGCCGATGCGGGTCCAGAACCCTTCGCCTTGTTCGTCCTGGTTGTTGCGGACGTGGTAGGCGATATATGCCGGCTTGCTAGACTTGCTTGGGGTTGTATTCTTGGTTGTCATAACGATTCTCCTTGGTTGTAGTTTCGAGGCTGCGACCATCGCGGCCTTTGTGCCCGTCGCGTCAAAAAGCCGGGGGTAACCGGGGCGTGTACGCCGCACCCAGGCAAGCGAACGTTGGGGGGAACCTTTAGGGGGAACCAACGTGGCAGCTTGCCGGGGCCGGTGCCGGCTTTAGCCAGGAAGCAAAAAGGCCGGGATCGCAGTCGTTCTTGAAACGCTTCCACCACGGGAAATCGTTGGCGACCGAACAAACCCGACCGCAAGCACCGCAGCGGCATTGCGGCGACTACCGCTCGCAACCCGAAACAGGCAGCGCAAGGGTTCTGCCGGATCGGTCTGCGTTGTCTTTCCGCACCTCTCATATGGAAATGCTCTCAACCAAATTTCGAGACACGGCACGTTGACGGCGATCATACAGCCGGGTGGTCCGAGGGTCGGCGTGGCCAGCCAGGAACTGGACGTCGCCAAGGGGAATGCCCTGCGTGAGCAAATCCGTGACGGTCGCGACACGGAACGAGTGGGTAGTGATGTTGCCGGGCAAGCCGGCGGATTTCAGGCGGCGTTTGACCATCCGCCAGACGTCGGTCCCGCTCATCGGCTTGGCGGTGAACTTGGCAGTCCTGCGGACGACGGTGCGGAACAGCGGCGAAGTCTTCGGCTCTTCCGCCGAAACGGCCGCCGCAAGGTATTCGAGGATGTACCGTTCGAGATCGTGCCGGACCGGGATCTCGCGGGATTTCCCTCCCTTCTCGGCGAAACGCAGGGCATACTGCGTTCCGTCGTGAACGAAATCCTTCAGACGGAGTCCGGCGACCGCCCCAGCGCGTGCGGCGGTGTAGATCAAGGTCGCGATAACGGCCCGGTCACGAACTCCCGACGGTGTTCTCGCATCAATCGAGGCGAGCAGCGTTCGGGCCTGGTCGGGCCTGATCTCGGGCGTCTTGCCTTCCACTACCGCATATCGCTCCGCCCTGACGCTAGCCGCCGGGTTGAGGACGATTGCGTGGCGAAGCACGAGGGCGTCGAAGAACCGTCGGATGGCGGCGAGGGCGAGTTTCTTGGTCGGGACGCTGGATTCGAGTTGGTCGAAATACGCGCCGACGATTCCGGGGGTGAGTTGTGCGAGCGGTACGCCGCAGGGTTCGAGCCAAGCCAGGAAATCGCGAACAGCGCGGCCGTACGCAAGACGAGTGTGAGGATTCCGGAGCGACCCACGGAAGAACTCGTCCCAGGCGAAACTCGCCGCAGGGCCGGCTTCGGCGACGAGTTGGGGCGTCGCAAGACGTAATGCCGGTTGGCGTTCCTCGACGACCGGATCAGTTGTTCGGGCAATTGCAGCGTTCTCGGTCATAGACCTGCGAGAGTGCCACGATTTGCGGGGGATGTCTACCTCGTCCTCGCAGTTGCACGCGATTTTTTGGCCAGGCGTGTCGCGGCAGCCGCACAGCCGGGATACGAGCCCGAAGGCTCTATCATTCGGGCCGCTCCGGTTCGCCTGGAGAGCGGCCAGTTGCCTCAAGGATGGCGGCCTTGGCTGCGTGCGATTCTTGCGAACCGTGGTTGAACTCGATTCTGCCGGATGCATCGGTCAGTGCGAGAATGGCTTGCAACGCCGCGAATAGATTGGCGCCTGCGGCCATTACCCGCAGGGCGGCAAGAGTCGGTGGAACCGGGTCGTCGCCCTCTGGAAGCCAGAAGTGGCGGCTGTGGGCAAGATCCGTTCCATCTGCGTGGCAGATCACGGCGATGCCCTGCGTGAGCAAATCGGTTACCGTGGCAACACGAAATGAATGGGGGGAAATGTGCTTGGGCAGGTTCGCGGCTTTGAGACGGCGTTTCACCCTCCTCCTGACATTACATTTACAAACTACGGAATAATAGTTCTCGCCACACGAATGCCAAAATAGTAATTCCGGTCTGCCATTGGATAGCTAAAACGTAAGGCCGAGCGAATAATGGAGGCGTGCCGACTGAATGACCCACCACGCAAAACACAATCTTTTATACTAACATTATGTCGAATAATAGATAAGATAGCCTCGTTGTCATCGACGAAACTCCCTTTAGGTACTGGCGGATAACAACGGTAAGGTTCATGACATAAAGTCCATACATTTCCTAGTGCATCAAATATACCGAGATCGTTTGGCTTTAGAATGCCGCCGGGCCAAGTCCGCACCTGTGAGTTCTTTTGGTACCACGCATACTTTGCGAGTAATTCATCTGATTCTCCATAAAATCGACTCGTAGTCGCGCCCGCACGAGTCGTATATTCCATCTCTGCCTCCGTAGGAAGTCGATAGCCGTCCAAAGTCAAACCATTCTCCTTCAGCTTAACATCCATCTCGTCTTTAATTTCATAGCAACGATTTAGGTGTTCTTGATCGCTTAGCCAATTACAATAATGTGCTGCCATATACCAGTTTACAAAATTAATTGGGCAATCTAGAGCAGGAGAATATGATTGGTCTCGCTCGTTGGCAACTTTGTCCGAAAAAGCCAGATATTGTTTCCAGGTTACTGATTTAGCTGCTATCGCGAAAGATCGGCCAATCCTTCGTGTATGCTGAATTTCGTCGTCATGATGACCTTTTTCCTCTGTTGGCGATCCCATGTCGAACATCTCTGGTGCAGGAATCACAACCATCGTGTGATTCTGTGTATTGACATACCAGATCGGTTTAAGATTCTGCTTATTAGTCGCTAATATAATTTTAATCTCTTTCACTCGCTGCTGGTTTTCAGCCCATTTTTTATTCTCTTGCTCTAGCCAATCCTCCTTCTTCCAGGTTCGCAGTAGCCATTCCGCCGCGGCATGGAGACCAGGGTCGGGGGCTCGAAAGAGTTCCTGGGCCTTCGACACTAGTGCCTCGCGTTCAACGGACGAAAACACCTTCAGATCGAACTCGCCCAAGCTCAGTAGCAATGCGCGCTGGCTGCTGATGTCCGGAGTTGCTCCCAACTGGTTTCCTACGACCCTAGCATCCGCACCAAGAGGACACAGGCGGTGAATCAGGTAGCTGCGGACCCGTGGATCTTCGCTGTGTGTCAGCAGCGGCCATACCTTGGTCGGTTCGTTCTTCAGCAATAGGGCCACGGCAGCATTTGCCTGTCGCTTCGCCAGCTTTTCCCTGTCTATGTCCGCAGATGGCAACTCGCGTGGCAATTTCTTGTCGATCTCACCGGTCAACAACGTAGACACGAGCGGCCACATTGGTGAGCCACGAGCATCAAGAAGCGATACGCTTGTGGCAACGGGAGAGATCACGCCGAACTGCTTCTCATCGGCGTCCATCAGCAGTTTGGCCAGGACTTGAGGCAGATCGGCGGCGTAGTCGGCGAGCAGGTTTGTTGCCAGGATCCGCTCGGCAGTTCGTTCGGGAGCAGAGTCTCCATAGATTGTTTCCAGGGAAGGTAGTAATGCTTTCTTCACAGGCCGATAAAGCTCGCTCCACTGACCAAGGAAGACGAGGTTTTCGAGGACCAAGTCTTTCACCACGGCCGAACCGGCCTTTGCCCACTTTTCGCTTTCCGGGTCGTACTTCGCCAGTGCCGCCGCTGCTCGGAGCCTTTTCGGTTGTTGTTTTTTCGTCGCTGGTTTCTCAACCTCTGCCCATAATTTGTCGAGCAATTCCTCTTTGTGGGGGGTCAGCGCATCCCGAATGACGGGTACTTCGAGAGGTTGGGCATCGAGCAAACGGTCGTGAAGGTACGCGACCTGCGAGGTATCTACCGGCAACAGGGCAAGGCTGGTGCGGAGTTTCTGCGGGGACTCTGCTGCTGCCTTTTCATTTTCCTCCCTCAACCGAGGCCCCACCCATTTCCTGTACTCCCCCATTGCCGTAATGATTGCTGGTACCTGTGCGATGTCCGCTTTCAAAACGGTCTGGACTAGTCCTTCAGCGTATGTTTCTTTCCGCTGCTCCTCGGCCTGATCTCGAATCGTCAACCCCGTGAGTGTCGCCACCACTAGCAGGATGCAAACAGCAATCCCCCGCACCACATGATACTTGCTCGCCTTTCGCATCATCTTCTGCTCTGATGGGTTCCAGTTCTTCCCGAGCGTGAACAACTGGATTTTCATCCACTGCAAGAGCGAGGGCAGTTGGCGATTCTCTTGCTTTCGCTTCCACTCAGCGGCACGGTCCGCCAGTACAAGTTCGGCACAGCCCCTCCAAGTCGTTTTTCGCTTGTGGGTGAGCCATTCCCGCAATGACGGCACTAGGTAGTCGTGAGTCAACTGATAGTATCTTTCGGTCACGTGCACTTCAGGCTGGCTATCGCCCGCAAATTCAGGATGGGTCGGCGTAATCAACCGTAGTTCGTCCCTGAGCATGGTCAGCAGTTCCACAAATTTCGGCCCTCTGGTGTAGCCGGATGCCAGCAGCACCATTTCTTCGGACTGCATATTGCGCTTGATGTCGCTTCCCCCTTCAGGGAGGAGCGTTTTCAGCACCTTCTGAGCTGCCTCCTGGTGCAACTGATGATGACTCGGGGCGGTCGAAGCGATGAATGTCTCCTCGAAAAAGCGGAAGGCGATGCCTTTCGCACCACCAACTTTGTTCCAAGTTGCCTCGTCCCACGGCTTCCCCCTGAACATTTCCGCAAAAAGGGCCACTCTCACGCAGTTGACTCTGCCGTCTTCTTCTTGAGCCAACTCGGCGATGGCTTGTCCTACGAAAGCTTGTTGCTGATCAGAGAGAGGATCTGTTAAAGCATTAAAAGACTGACCAAATTTAGAAAGTACATTTCTTGCATGAATTTTGTCAAATAGATCTACGGTCTTCATATTCTTGTTTTCTTCTCTCAGAATCTCCAACGGTTTGAACAAACGGCCTATCGGCGTAAAAAAGTCATCCCTGACCATCAGAACACATTGAACCCGTCCGCCGTCGCACGTCATCAATGCCTGTACAAGTTCGGAGTCACCGGTAACAGAATTGGATTGAATCCACTGCTCAAATTGGTCAAGAACAATCAGTAGCTTTTGACCGTTTGGAATAAGATCTTTCCTCTTCAACGTGGAGAGCAGTTTCGATTGCGGTGCTAGGTCGAAGGTTCTTTTCAGCGCGTTCAAAAGCTGAAGTTCCGTTTGCTTTGGCGTCGCTTCCAGGTAAATGTGAATAACCAGTGGTTTCTCAAGATGGGGAATGATGCCGGCTTTCATCAGAGACGATTTGCCGCTCCCTGATGGGCCAATCATCAGGCCGACCTTAAACGTCTTATCAGGATCAGGTTCCTCAATCGCATACTTCCAGAAACCAACGCTATCTGGAAGACCGTTTCCATCACGGGCGCCGGGAAGCAAGTCCAGAAAAAACGAGGCATCCTGTTTGTCAAAAGCACGAAGTCCCCTGTAAGTGACCTGGGAAGATTTCGTCGGAGGCAAATCTTCAGCTGTTTCTTTGGGCTCAACTGGTTTACCTTCATGATAAAAACTTACATTGTCAGCACGAATGTGAGTCATGTTGACACTTCCACCGACAGTGCTTCCACTGACAGCTTGTGACTGCTGTACGGAAGCTTCTTCCTGCTCGTCGACTTTTTTATTGTCCTGCATGTCATTCTCTCCCCATCCGCGCCCTGCCGACTATCGAAGAAACCCCGCGAACTTGTTCATGAGTTCTTTCACAAGCAACCCAGCACCCGAAGTGGCCGCGGCGGTCGCTGCACCTTTCAAGGTTTCCCAGATACTCTTCAACGATTCGGTGACTATGGTTGGGTTCGGTTTTTTCGCCTTCATCTGGGCTTTAGCGGTTTCGGCCTGAACCTTCACGTCTGCCTTGTCGTCCGCCGAGAGGCCGAGACGTTCAATGGCGGTGAGGAGTTCTTGTAGAACGCCCTCGATATCGTTCCTCTTCGCACTCAGCGATTCCTGAGTCAGGCTCCCGGCAATCTCGGAGGACCTCACACTCTGGTTTACCATTTCAGCATTGCTGGCCTGTTTCACGTCGCCCCCAACTTTGGTGCCCTCGACCTTTTGAGTGCTTTTGCTCATAGGTGGACCTCTTCATTCGGTGGTTCATGTGGCTCTTGTGCGTGTGCTGGATGCATTGTATTTGACCCGTAAGTGATGGCGAGTTGAGCCAGCCGATCTAGCATGAGACACCTGTCGGACAATGACCGTGGGTAGCAACTTCCACCTCGCCACGGCCCACTGATTCTCACCACGATTTCTCAGTGTTGTTCCTTGCTCTGACTCCGAAAATGCGGGGTGCCCGGTCCGGCGGAGGGTTTACGATGCCCGGAAAGTCTGTCACGAGGCGAGGGACCGAGAACAAGCGGTGGGACTATAGAACCCGGCTTCCGGGTCCCACTCCAATAGGTATCGAAGATTATACGTAGCGATCAGGCGGGGCTTCCGCGAATCCCAGAGGGGGATGGGGGCCAGCACCTCAGCTCGACCGTCACAGGTGGCCTGTCGGATGTTGTCGCAGAAGGACGGAGGCAAATACTACCGGCTCGATGCTCCCTTCTGTCAGCGAACCCACCCGCCGCTGTCCTGACCCGATCGTCCTAGTCGAACCGGCGATTCCTGCGGTCGGCCCGCAGCGTTTGGAAGGGAGTTCGGAGGCAAGACCGCTCCCAGAGCGGCGTGAGCCCCGTCTTCCAGTGGTGAGCTTCTCCCACCCAAGGGCGGCGAGGCGACTGCCTCAGCCCCCAGCGGGGAAGCGAGGAGCGCCTCCGAGCGGCGACGGATCCGAGCTGTCACGGGCTCCTCGGCATCGGTACGACGATTTTGGGTGCGATCCGGCGTCGCCTCAATGGTGTGTGCCGCACGCAAGGTCTTGATCCGTTCGGCAAGGACGGGAACCTCTGTCGGCGGTTCGGCGCTGGGCACCGAAGCGTTTCCCGAGAGGCCGGCTTTGAGTTGGTCTCGGAGGGAGGCAAGTTCTGTGAGGTAGGAATCGTGGGAAAACGGCGTGCCGAGTCGGGTGCGATAGTCGCGGAGTTGGCCCTCCGCAATGCCCAGGTCTTGTCGGACTGAATCGCAAGCGGCTCCGTAGCCTCCTGCAAGTCGCTCCAGGGCATTCAAGACCGCCCGCGCTCCCTGATGCTCCCGCGAAAGCGCGACCTGGCGGATGGTTTCGCCTTCGAGGTACATCTCGGGAGCGAAGTTCGGGTGCAAGACCATTCCGAACCGCAGCCCGCGGTACACGCCCAAAGGGAGGCGTCGCGTTTCGCGGACCGTCTCGGGGAGGGCCTCCAACCTCGCGGCCAGAATGCTCGCAGCCTCCGCTCGGGACGAGGAGCGGCCCCCAATCGTCACTTCTGCGTCGGCATGCGAGATGGCAGTATCCCTGTCCTTCGTGAGCACTGCCAGGCGTTCGGTCATCCTCTCGATCATCCCCGGCAGATCGCGAAGGTTCCGCCGGGCGAGGAACTGCTCGTCGGCGTGGTTCTTCTTCAGCATCGACAGCCGCTGGATTTCTGCGTCGGCCTCGGCGAGGGTGAGCACGGCAGGGTTGCCCGAAGCGATCGCCTTCACCTCGGCGTAACTCAGTTCTTGAGCCCCGATATCCTCGGCCTGCCGGGCGGAGTTGTCGCCGGTGATCACTTGCGAGATGAACCGCGCCTTGGTCTCCAAAGCCTGCCACATATACGAATCGAATGAGCCTTGAGTGACATAGCGAAAGATCGCGACTTCTTCATTTTCGCTGCCTTGACGGAGGATGCGGCCCTCCCGCTGCTCGACCTCGGCCGGCTTCCAGGGCGCGTCCAGGTGATGCAAGGCGACCAATCGCTTTTGCACGTTGGTGCCGGTGCCCATTTTCGCGGTGCTGCCGATCAGAACCCGGACTTGGCCGCTCCTCACCTTGTCGAACAGGGCCTGCTTCTTGGCGTCGGAGTCGGCGTCGCCAATTGCTGCGATCTGCTCTTTCGGGATGCCGCGATGGATGAGTTTCCGGGTAATCTCGTCGTAAGCGGAGTAACCCCAAGAGGTGGGATGAACGCCCATGTCGCAGAAGATGAGCTGCGTTCCCCGGGAAGGGCCGTGCGCTGCCAAACGGCCTCCACCTTGTCCACCAAGGCGTTGACCTTCGATCCGGGGAAGTCGGCGGCTCCGGCGGACAGCATCCGGGCATCGAGGGCGAGCTTGCGGCCGTCGGTGGTGATGGCCAGGGCGTTATCCTCCCTGGGATCTACCTTCTGCGAGCGGAGTCGCTCGTAACGGGCGACCAGCGAGAGCTGGAGGCTTTGCTGCTCCTCGGACATCGGGCAGGCCACGATCGTTGCCTTGCCCCCTTCGAGGCGAGGCACGGGTAAGCTCAGCATTTCGGCGGTCTGGACGTCGGAGAAGGCCCGGAACATCTGCTGGAGTTCGGGGAGGTTCACGAACTTGGCGAAGCGGCTACGGGGTTTCAGGCTCTGCCCATCGGGACTGATTTCCATGGTTTCAACCACTTCGCCGAACGTCGCGGCCCAGGCGTCGAAATGTTCGATGCCGCGTTCGCGAAGGCCCTCCGGATCGAGAAACCGTTGCATGGTGTACATTTCAACCATTGTATTGCTAATTGGAGTTCCAGTCGCAAATGTCACTCCATGACCTGGATATTTTAGACTTAAGTAGCGAGCTTTCATGTACAGATCGAACGCCCGCTCGGATCCGCCGGTCTGAATTCCCGTTACGCGATCCATCTTCGTTGGAGTCTCAAGATTTTTGAATATATGAGCTTCATCGATAAACAAGTGATCAACCTCAAGTTCGTCAAACACCAGCCCATCGTCCTTCTTGTCCTCGGCCAGCAACTCCTGGAGCCGGGCTTCGCGTTTGGCCTTCTGCTTCTCGATGGTCTTGGTGAGGTTGCGGTTCGCCTTGGGTGCTTTCGCTCCTGCGCTGTCGATCAGCAACTGGTCGTACTCGGCAATCTGCTCGCGGAGGAACTGCTCTCGGTAGGCTCGGGACATTCCGATCCGCTCGGATGAGCTGTGGGTGACGATGATCCCGTCCCACTCGCCGCTGGCGATCCGGGCGGTCAGAAACTTCCTGCGTTCGCGGCCCAAGTCGTCCTTGGTCGCTACCAGCAACTTGGCGTTGGGGTAGAGCTGGAGGAACTCGCGGGAGAACTGTTCCAGCATGTGGTTTGGGACGACGTACATCGGCTTCTTCACAAGCCCCGCCTGTTTCATCTTCATGCCGGTTGTCGCCATCGTGAATGTCTTGCCTGCCCCAACGACGTGCGCAAGCAGCGTATTCCCCGCACACATCCCGCTCCAGACCGCGGCCGTTTGGTGTGGGCGCAACAGGACGGTTTGGTTCATTCCGGGGAAGTCGAGGTGCGATCCACCGAAGATCCGCAGGCGAATATTGTTGTAAGTATCGTTATATAACCGGACGAGACGTTCGGTCCGATCGGGGTCGGCGAACAGCCACGTCCGGAACCGGTCCTTGATCAGCTTCTGTTTTTCCTTTGCCGCGAGGGTTGCTTCCTGGTTCACCACCCGCTCGTCTGTGCCCGGCACGGTATCGAAAATGACGGGCGTCTTCATGTTGAGCGCCAGGTCGAGTAGCCAGAGGCCATTGGCCCGCGGCGTGCTGTAGTCCGCGGTCGCGGCAACGGACCTTTCGGCCGAGGAGTCGGCATCAATGCTCCAGACTGCATCTTTCTTGAGGTGCCCGATCTGGACCGAACGGGGCGAAACGCGGAAGAGATCGGCGGCGAACGCCTGGAGGTCGTCCTCCGGTATCCAGGGGGCTCCGAGATTGGCGTCAATATCCCCGGGGAGCACGTCCTCGGGCTGAACTCCCTGGAGGGCCTCGGCGTTCCGGGCATACGCCGGTCCGGCCCTTAAGGCCGCGGCGAGTTTGCTTCGGACGTGGCCTGACAAATAGGCGTGGGCCGTTTCCCAGCTTCGGGAGTCCGGATCGAGGAAGATGAGGTCGCCAAGTTCGGCGATGATCTGGTCTTCGGGCTTGCCGTAGAGCCCCCGGATGAAGGGCAGATCGATCCCGCCGCGCTGGTCGAGGGAGACCAAGAGCCCTTCCTCGGCGGTCGATACCGTGGTGACGGGCGGGGTTTTCCCCACCACGTCTTTCTCCATGATGGCAGCCTTCCGGGCCTTAGGCGGGGGGCAGGTCTTAA
>PLDW01000006.1 GCA_003136315.1 Gemmataceae bacterium
CCGGTTCTGCCGACCAGATCTAGGACTTCGGACCCAGATACTGCTTGAGAACTTCCGCGAGCGGTTCGCCCCCAGCGACCTTCTGTCAGGCTTGACGCAGGCGTTCCGGTTGGCGTTCCTGTCGGATGGCCTGGATCACCCCCGACAAAGTAATGGTACGACTTGGCTTCTTCTGCTGATCGCACCTCCGCTAATCTCAGTACGCCGCACCAGATACACTGCGCTGGATCACTGGCTGATTGCCTGATAGCTGTAGTACATCGGCGAACCGTTCCAGATGTCGGAATTGGGGCTGGTGCAGCGTTGCGGTCAGTTCCACCAAGCTGAGGAATGTACCGATAGCAAGGGAGCTTAGTGCTCTGGTCTCCCCAGGTCGCAGGGGTCGGACACATAGCTTATCAGCACCAATATTCTACTCCCGCGGCCATGTCTTACCTGCATCTTCTGTGCAATTGTCACTAATTGCCTCGAAAAGGCCCCTCGAATTCGCCAGAGTGCAGAAAAAGAAACATCAGGAGCTTGTTTCTCTTCTTCCCCAAATGAATAACGTCTTTTATCGCGGATGGCTTGGCTCCAGCTGATACCGCATCGTGGTTCGTCACGGCGTTTCCCAGAGGGCCTTCGGCTATCCACGACCCTCTCCGGCCCCATCACGGAATGGCAATTCCGGAGGCGTGAAACTCTGCTCCTCTTGAGCAGCATTTCCTTCTTCGCCCTTCCGCAAAATCCGCCGACTCACCGGCTCCTCGGCCGCTGCCCTCCTCGGGGCGGACCTAGCCGGGGACGCTTCCAGAGACTCCGCTGATCTTGCAGCGCGAACTTCGGCGGCGATGTCCGCCGCGTTCATGCCTTCTGCCTCCGGCCCGCCAGAGAGGGCGGCCTTGAGTCGGTCACGGAGAGCGGTCAATCGTTCGAGGTAGGCTTCGTGCGAGAAAGGGAGGCCGATGCGGGCGCGGTAGTCGCGGAGTTGGGATTCGGCGATTTGTCGTTCCTGGCCAGCCGACTCGATTTGAGCAGCGTAACTTCCCGCCAGTCGTTCCAGGGCGTTTGCCACGGCTCTTGGCCCCTGGCTGTCGCGGGAGAGGGCCGTTTGCTGCAAGGTCGCTCCTTCGAGATAAACCTCCATAGGGAAATCAGGGTGCAAAACCATTCCAAAACGCAATCCTCGATAGACGCCAAGCGGCAACCGCCTGGTCCCGAGGAGCGTCTCGGGCAGCGATTCCATCCGTTTGGCCAGAGCCGTGACCAGATCGGCGCGGAGAACCTGATTTTCCCCGATCTGGGCGGGCCGATGAAGATGTTCGGCGACTGTGCGCTGGTCGTTTTCGAGGTCGATCGCTTTCTTGGCGAGGCGTTCGATAGCTACAGGCAAGTCCCTTGCCCCTTTGCGGGCGAGAAACTGCTCGTCGGCGTGGTTTTTCCGCAGAGCGTAAAGCCGCTGCAATTCCGCATCGGCCTCGGCGAGCGTCAGCACGGCGGGGTTTCCCGAGGCGATCGCCTTCACCTCGGCATAGGAAAGTTCCTGCCCGCCGATATCCTCGGCCTGCCGGGCGGAGTTGTCGCCGGTGATGACTTGCGAAATGAATCGAGCTTTAGTTTCTAACGCCTGCCACATATACGAGTCGAATGAACCTTGCGTGACATAGCGAAAGATCGCGACTTCTTCATTTTCGTTCCCTTGACGGAGGATGCGGCCTTCCCGCTGTTCAACCTCGGCCGGTTTCCAGGGTGCATCCAGGTGATGCAAGGCGACCAATCGCTTTTGCACGTTGGTCCCGGCTCCCATTTTCGCGGTGCTGCCGATCAGGACTCGCACCTGGCCGCTCCTCACCTTGTCGAACAGGGCCTGTTTCTTGGCGTCGGAGTCGGCATCGCCAACTGCTGCGACCTGCTCCTTCGGGATGCCTCGGGTGATCAGTTTTCGGGTGATCTCCTCGTATGCGGAGTAACCCCAGGAAGTGGGGTGGACGCCCATGTCGCAGAAGATGAGCTGCGTTCCCCGGGTGGGGGCGGTGCGCTGCCAAACGGCCTCGACCTTGTCCACCAGGGCGATGACCTTCGAGTGGGGAAAGTCGGGCGCGCTGGGCGAGAGCATCCTCGCATCGAGGGCGAGCTTGCGGCCGTCGGTGGTGATGGCCAGGGCGTTATCGACCCGCGGATCGACCTTCTGAGAGCGCAGCCGGTCGTACCGGGCCACTAATTCCAGTTGGAGCGATTGCTGCTCGTCCGACATCGGGGAGGCCACGATGGTTGCCTTGCCGCCTTCGAGGCGAGGGACTGGCAAACCCAGCATCTCGGCGGTCTGGACGTCGGAAAATGCCCGGAACATCTGCTGGAGTTCCGGAAGATTCACGAACTTGGCGAAGCGGCTGCGAGGTTTCAGGGTCTGCCCGTCGGGGCGGATCTCCATAGTCTCGACGACTTCCCCGAATGTTGCGGCCCAGGCGTCGAAATGCTCGATGCCCCGCTCGCGAAGGCCCTCCGGATCGAGGAACCGTTGCATTGTGTACATTTCAACCATTGTGTTGCTGATCGGGGTTCCGGTGGCGAAAGTCACTCCGTGGCCAGGGTGTTTCAGCCCCAAATACCTGGCCTTCATGTACAGATCGAATGCACGTTCCGATCCGCCAGTTTGGATTCCAGCCACTCGATCTATATTCGTTGGAGTCTCAAGATTTTTGAAGATATGAGCTTCGTCGATGAATAAATGATCGACCCCAAGTTCGTCAAACACCAGCCCATCGTCCTTCTTATCCTCGGCCAGCAACTCCTGGAGCCGGGCTTCGCGTTTGGCCTTCTGCTTCTCGATAGTCTTGGTGAGGTTGCGGTTGGCTTTGCCCGCCTTCGCCCCCGCGCTTTCGATCAGCAACTGGTCGTACTCCCGGATCTGCTCGTGGAGGAACTGCTGTTGGTAATCTCTTGACATTCCAATCCTTTCAAAACTGGAATGGGTTACGATGATGCCATCCCACTCGCCGCTGGCGATCCGAGCGGTCAGGAACTTCCTGCGCTCCCTGGTCAGATCGTCCTTTGTCGCGACCAGCAATTTGGCGTTGGGGTAGAGTTGGAGAAACTCGCGGGAGAACTGTTCCAGCATGTGATTGGGCACTACGTACATCGGCTTCTGCTTGAGTCCCGCCTGCTTCATCTTCATGCCGGTCGTCGCCATCGTGAAGGTTTTGCCCGCGCCAACGACATGCGCCAGGAGCGTATTGCCCGCGCACATCCCGCGCCAGACCGCGGCCGTTTGGTGCGGGAGGAGCAGGACGGTTTGGTTCATTCCGGGGAAATCGAGGTGAGAACCGTCGAAGATACGAAGGCGAATGTTGTTGTATGTATCGTTATATAATCTAACGAGACGTTCGGTTCGGTCCGGGTCTGCAAACAGCCACGTCCTGAACCGTTCCTTGATCAGTTTTTGCTTCTCTCGCGCGGCTAACGTTGCCTCCTGGTTCACGACTCGCTCGTCGGTGCCGGGCACCGTATCGAAAATGACGGGCGTCTTCATGTTGAGCGCCAGGTCGAGTAGCCAGACTCCATTCGCCCTTGGGGTGCCGAAGTCGGCGGTGGCAGGCACCGACCGCTCCGCCGAGGAGTCGGCGTCAATGCTCCAAACCGCATCCTTCTTCAAATGCCCGATCTGGACACTACCGTGCGAGACGCGGAAAAGATCGGCAGCAAACGCCTGGAGGTCGTCCTCCGGTATCCAGGGCGCTCCGAGATTGGCGTCGATGTCGCCGGGGAGCACGTCCTCCGGCTGCACGGCTTTGAGGGCCTCTGCGTTCCGGGTATAGGCCGGTCCGGACCGGAGGGCCGCAGCGAGTTTGCTCCGAACCTGACCCGACAAATAGGCGTCGGCTGTCTCCCAGCTTCCCGATTCAGGATCCAGAAAGATCAGGTCGCCAAGTTCGGCGATGATCTGGTCTTCCGGCTTGCCGTAGAGTCCCCGGATAAAGGGTAAATCGATTCCGCCGCGCAGGTCGAGGGAGACAAGGAGCCCTTCCTCGGCGGTCGAGACCGAGGTGACTGGCGGAGACTTCCCTACTACGTCCCGCGCCATGATGGCGGCCTTCCGGGCTTTGCCGGTCAATTCGTCATAATCCTCCAGGGACATGACCAGCATGGCGTCCGGGTCCTCGCGGAACTTCACGAGGTTCGGCATCCTTCGGATCATGCTGCCTTCGACTGCGCTCTCTGCGAAGGTGGTCTTGTTGATTGGGCCGTAAGCTGCGACGAAGCGGTCGTAGGCCCGGTTCAACTCCCGCCGCGCTTCGATCCGACTATCTTCCGGCCATCCGTCGTTCTGGGACTGCAACACCCTTCTCGCGCTATCGCGTAGGCCGATCAGACCAGCGAGCCGCTTGCCGGTCATCGTCCCATCGGATTTGAGGGCGATTCCGCCATACACAACCGGTTCGGCTTGCCCTGCAAGCCTCTGGCAGATTGCGTGGTCTTCCCGGACGAAGAAACTCCCCTCGCCGATGTGAGGAAGCAGGGGAGGCGGCGTAAACGTGACGAGGCGTTCCGCTGGGGCGGGGGAGGCCGGCATCGGGGCGGCTTCCGGCAGTCGGCGGATTGCCTGGCGGAGTTGCTGGGCGAGGTCTGGTCTTCCCCAAGGAAAATGG
>PLDW01000413.1 GCA_003136315.1 Gemmataceae bacterium
GAGCCTCGCCCTCCCATTTGTGCGTACAATCGTCTACTACTCGACACCTCGAAAGGGTTCCTGTCTCACGCGACCTGCTCCTGCCTTGCTGGGGAGGCGACAGGCTGGGAGCTGTCCCCTGCAACGGTTTCACTGACCCCATGAGCGAGGTCGAGAGCGGCTTTCAACCCCTGGTTCCAGCTCTCCGGTGTGAACACCGTCTGCACATCCTGCCGGGCGGTCCGACCCAGCCGGCGGCGGAGAGCCTGATCCTCGACCAACCGCGAGACCGCCTCCACGAGCCCTGCCACCACCTCCGGATCAGCGGTGTGGGTGTAGTCGTAATCCTCCCGGAGCATTCCAGCTTGGGTGTCGGCCCAGGATGTCTTCCCATACCTCCCCCGGACGATCAGCCCGTTCCGCTCGTGGGTCAGATATTCCTCCATCCCCCAACCGTCAGACGCAACGACCGCCAGACCATACGACATGGCCTGGAGGACCGAAACAATATGCACACGGGCAGCCGGGAGTAGGAAGATATGACTTTGGGCGTGAAGGTCTGCCAGTTCTGCGGCTGGAAGAAATCGGTTAACGAGCCGGACCCAGCCGCTTTCGATGATCTGGTGGTAATGGTCGGCCAGAAGTGGCAAACTGGTCCGCATGGTGAGCCGGAGTTGCGGGTAGCGCTCCCGGAGGATGGCGAACGCTTCCAGGACATCGAGCCCACCCCGGACGAAGAAGTTCTCCGGGATCTGGCACCACGAGTTGATAAACAGCAGATGGATCGGTTCATCGTCCGGGGCCGGGTCGTGTCGCTGGAACCGGGCCGGCAGGGGCACACCCAACCGGGCATAGACAATCTTTCGCCGGATCAGGTCACTACCAAACAGGGTCGCGATCATCTCCGCGGAGGATTTCATGTGTGTGAGGATGGCCTTACAATGGTCTGCCTCAAGGAGTGCCTTCATGATGGGAAAGTAGGGCGAATCTGCCAGGGCCAGGCCGCAGGTGTGGCCGTTCTGGATAAGCGGGTAGAACAGCGTGGTCGGATCTTCGACCTCGATCACCCACGGATTTTGTCCGTAGGTGTAGGGCATGGAGGTGAGGAACACAACCCCCCGGCGGTCACTGACGAGGAGTTGAGACAGAAGATGCCGGGACTGGAGAAACCGAAGCACCGGCCAGAGCTGACACCCTTGCCGAAGCAAGAGGACAAACAACCGAACCAGTGCCGCGAACACCCGCATCCGAGCCCGCATGGTCACCCCACGGCGTGGGCGGATGAGCGCGAACGGAACCCGCAGCACAGCCACAACCGTTGCGAGCTTAATGACCGCTTCGCCCAGTGCAACTTTGGCCCGTTTCGCCAGGCGGGAGACACGAGAGGGCAGTGGCCCCGACCGGACAAACCGGTATCCCGGCGGTGGGTTGCCTGTGTGTGTGAACTGCGGGTGTCGGCCGCAGTTGCCAGAGAATTCGTAGATGGGCAACCACCCAGCAAATTCGACCGGAGTGCCAGCCGCCGCTCGCTTGACCGCCTCTTCCAGAGCGGACCGGTCGGTTCCGGAGATCACGCCAGCCCGGCCCCGGTCATCGGCCCGATCCAGATCCACCGGCCCGGCGGCGAGCGGGACAGCGTGGTAGATGTCTCGATAGCGGACCAGATTGTACCCCTCGCCCTGACCAACCACCTTGGGGCCGATTTCGGCTGGGTCGTATTCGTCGATCAACCCCCGCATCTCGTCGAGTGTTCCCGCCGATAACACAGCCGGGTGGGTGATCTGGATCAGGAACGGCTCCATCCCGTCAGGATCTACGGTCGGTGGGATGCCGAATACCCGTCCGTGGGTCCGGATCAGGCGAAACTCTTTGTAGGTTGCCGGGAATGGGGTCTTATCTTTGCGGCCGAGAAGCATCCGTGTCTCTCTGCGTTTGCACTCCGGCCACGGTACGGGAGGCCCGGCCGCGACCGCTGACGGGACAGGAACCTGAGGCGATCGCGGGCGATCAGGACGATCGGAGAGAACCTAACCCCCCAACCCCATTCCCTAAAAAGGAAGGGGGAGAAGAGGTCGTTCGCGAAGAGCCCCTCTCCTCTTGGGAGAGGAGTTCTCGCCTATCGTCCTCAGGCGAATAGTGTGGCGATGTTATAGCTCAGCTTTCGCAGCACACGGGCGGGGAGTCGTCGCAGAGGCTGAGCCCGGACCTTCCGCCACACCCGTCGGGGAGTCGCACCCCAGGACTGCCTGTGCAGGTTTGTCCCGTGTTCCATGTTCAGGTAAAGATTGCGGGCTTGCCGACGTACCAATTCAAACCAGTATTTGTTGAGTGGACCGACGTTATTAGTTAATTCCATGTTGTTGTAAGTGTGATCTGCGCCGGTGCTGGCTGGCCGCGAGTACGACCCGCCTCGGCCGTAGAAGGATGGCAAGGTTTTCCAGATCACCACTCCGTAGAGGTCGTAGAGCACGACCGACAGGCCCATCAGCCAGCTATCCACATTCGCTTGCCAGCCGAAATTCTGGCACACTTCGATCACCCGGGTGCTGATCACGGGAGACCAAGCTCCGAAGGAGACCACCCACTGGCGGACCATCTCTTCCTGCTCATACACTCCAGCATACGCCTCAATAGGCGGACGATTCAGTCCGATGATGCAGAACTCATCGGGGATGGCCAGGATCTCGGACACGAAACCGGAGCGGGTGAAAACAAAGTCGTCGGCGGTCATCAGGCAGAACCGGCTGGCGGGATTCCGCTGTGCGAACAGGTACTCCTGAGCATGATGGAGGGAGTGGCGGCCTTCTCCGCGAGACCAGACGAACGTTCGAATCCGAAAGGGATATCGGTCAAAGAAGCTGTTGGGTGGTCGGGCATCGTCGTCGTCGTCGTACTTGATCAGAAATTCGATCTGGTCGCGCTCGGCTGGTGTGGTGTGTTCCATCACCGAATCGAGCATCCGCGGAAGCTGGGAGTCTGGGTTGTCCTTGACCCGGGAGCAGAACAGGACGCTAATCATTGGTGTGTGTCCTCTTGACGGTGGGCAGTCCCGGCGGACCACCGGGTCCCCTTCGGAGAAACCGGGAGGGCAGGGTAAGATCTGCCGTTCACTCCGGTCAAGAGGGATTTGAGCTGTGTATGGAGTTGGCGTCAAGGGATGAGGGTGCGTCAAGGATGCCCTTCCTGGGGCTGCCGGCATGAGCGACCCTATTTCTTGACTTGTCGCAACCACTCGATCCCCTTTGGGATACCTTCGCTGATCATCGATTCATAGTGGCCCCCCTTCGGGGTAGTAACCAGGGTGACGTTCGGGTTGGTCTTCTTGAGCAGGGCAGCGAACTGCCTGGTTTGGCTGATGGGTATGGTGCTGTCGTCCTCCGCGTGGAAGAGGAAGACGGGACATTTCAGCTCAGCCACGTGTGTTTTGGGCGAGCTGAAATGAAGGAAGTCCCGGTAACCGGGTATGGCCCGATCGAGTGCGGGGATCGCCGGGGCGAGCCGAGCATCCACGTCCGTGGCAGGTGCATAGGCCGCACAGGCAGTGATGCGCGGCTCTTGCGATGCGGCCAGAAGCGCCAGTGTGGCGGCAGAGCTATGTCCGGCGATGTGGATCCGGGACGGGTCAATCTCAGGCACCTTGGCCAAAATGAAGTCCAGCGTGACCTTGGCGTTAGCGATGCCCGCCTGGGCATCGCGGAACTGGCGGGCACCGTTGAGCACAATCGCATCGGGCGAACTTTCCAGATTCGGGACGTGTCCATCGATCTCGAAGGATGCCACCGCGAAGCCCGCCTTTGCGTAGGGGTAGTGCTCAGCGCGATCACCCTCTGCCAGGCCCATGCCGACGAAGAGCGTACTACCTGCAGGCGGGATCAGTACGAGGGCCATCTTGCCCGAGACTTTCTCCGGCTGGTAGTACCATACCTGCATCGGCACACTGCCCCGCCGCAAAGTCGCTTCCCGGAACTGAATTCCGGGTTGGATCAACCGGCTCGGTCCGAGTTCAGGAAAGGCGATCGGCTCGGATTTCCCTTCGATGGGCCGAGTTGCCTGGACGACCGGTGTCGGAGAAGGTGATTGCGTGGCGTCTTTGTTCGAGGACGACCCTCGCTTGCAGCCCACGAGCCCGGCAAGAATGACTGCAATTCCAATCGGACCAAGTAATCGAATATTCATATATTTAGCTTCTCAAAATATTCACGATGGTGATGATGTTTAAGCGACAGATGCGTCCCACAATCCGCTCCAATCGTCGAAGAAGCCACAGCCTGCAAACCTCATCGTCGAGGTATCGAATGACCCACGAAAACGCATTGGATACCTCCGTTCATTAGGCTTTTTGCCAAGTGGGTTTGAACGATCCACCAGCCGAGCGTCCTGGCTGGAAGCTCTGCACACATCGTATAGCTGCGTCGATCCTCACGCCAGGAGTCCTCTGGTCAACACCGCAGAGATCGGCAGCTTGACGCGAGGGGGACTCGCCAACACGGTGATCATCTCCTGTTTCCCAGAAGAGGTTCAGGGTGTCCATTCGACCGTCGCCGATTGGCCGACGTTTTCTTCCACCTCGACCCGCAACACTTCGGGGACGAATCCGTGATGCGACTGGAGCGACTCCAGCAGACGTCCGGCGATGTACCGGGCGATGAGTTCGGCTGTCGTGTTCTCGATCGGAAGAAGAACACAATCCCCCCGCGGGAATAGCCACTCTCGGTCCTTGTAGAAGACTCGGATTCCTGCTCCGGCCTCCTCCAGTACGATCACCGGATTGCGCGTGGCGAGGAGCATGTGGTGGTCGAGTTCGTCGGTGATCGCCCGGGTCCGGGCCTTCAGGGCGACAAAGTCGAACACGTAATAATCGGCAGCGAGAGGCCCCTCGACCTCCACCGCAGCACGATAATTGTGCCCGTGCAACCGCTCGCACTGGTGCCCCTCGTAGCTGATAAAGTGCCCGCAACAGAACACGAGGTGGTCCTTGGTGACCCGGACCTTGAATCGCTCGGTGCCCATGATTAAAGCCAGTCCTGGACCTGCCAGCGGAACGGTGCGGAGGGGACTACCTTATTCTCCCGCAAGGCGACGAACAGGCAAGCCGTGATGAGGTCCGCAGTGGTCCCGGGGTTCAATCGATTCCCGTCGCTGCGGAGATACGCATCGAGAGCGACCCCCGCCCGACGGCCTTCGGCCGTTGCGATTCCTCCCAGCCGCATCACCTCACCAGCCCGTTGCCGCACATCCTCGGCAGCCGTTGGACCATTCTTCCGGGCGATGAGCGAATCCGGATACGCTGCCAGCCACCGGAGTTGCAAATCGATCACCCCGGCCTCGATACTCCCGGAGCTTGCGAACCCCTCCAGGAAGGTTGGCACCCCGAAGTCGAATACATCGGCAAACCCATTCGCGTATTGCCGGGCCACCATATCGCGGTCGGCGGCTAAAGTCATTGCCTCCAGGAGGGTGACAGTCGGCTTCTCCCGGACGTCCTGTTCCGGGGCGCTGCCCAGCCCACCGGGGCTGGCGATGCGGATGGCCTGGTAAGCGTTTTCTGCATCCTGGACTGTCAGTCCCGTGAGCGTGTCCGCGATGGCGAGCCGGAAAGTTCGCTCCTGTGCGAATGAGCTGAGCAGGGGGGCCAATAGCAGGATGATTCCCAGATTCGTATTGTTCCCGACCAGCGAGCGGGTTTCCTGGGTGGCTCGTAGGATGAGCCTTCCAGTGCTCATATGCCCTGTCCATCGGAAGACGGTCCGAATCGCAGCGGCACTGAGCAGAAAGTCGATGAGTGAGGTTGCAGGGAAGTCGGCTTTCGGGCGGACATTCCCAACTTTCCGGGAGGTGACTTCCCAGATGCACGCCACCTCAGCCCAGAAATCCTGCTGGACCGGGCCGATATCGATCGTCTCGTACCTTCTCACACGCTCTCCTCCTCCATCAAGAATCGCACGATTTTCGCTGCGATGTCAATGCCTGAGATCGGTGCAATCGCCCGCCATCCAGGGACTGCGTTCACCTCGATCACGAACATCTCCCCGCCCTGCCCGGGCAACAAATCCACCCCCGCAACTGGGCACCCGACCGCCTCTGCCGCCCGCAATGCCAGGGCAGATTCGGAGTTGCGTAGCTCCACTCGCTCCGCGGTGCCGCCCTGGGCCACATTTGTCCGCCAGTCGCTCTGGGAGGTTCGCCGCATTGCGGCGATCACCCTGCCAGCGATGACGAATGCCCGCAGATCCCAGCCCGGGTGCCGTACAAACTGCTGCTGGTAAATCACCTGTCCGGTCCGTTCCAGAACGTGGAAGGTCCGCCAGGCCGTTTCCGGATCAGTGACCCGCACCATCCCCCGCCCTTCTGACCCGAAGAGTGGCTTAAGAACCACATCTCCGCCAAGTTGGGCGAACGCGGCGAGCGCGTCGTCGGCCCGTTGCGAGACGTGGGTTGGAGGAGTGGGCAGCCCTGCGCGGGCGAGCCGAACGTTCGTGAGATACTTGTCAACGCACGTTTCGACCGCTTGCGGCGGGTTGAGAACCTTCACTCCTGACGCAACCGCAGCGTGGAGCACATCCATCCGAAACACGACCTGCTCGAGCGAACCAGCGGGCATCGTCCGGACGATCGCAGCATCGAACCCCGCAAGTGGGGTGGGGGACGCTTCAACACCGGCGGTCACAGACCGGAAATCGACGGCCACAGCACTGTACCCAAGGTCCGCAGAGGCCCGGATGAGATCCTGGACATGCCATCCCACACCGCCGGAGAGGATCGCGATAGACATCATGCCGACGGGGCAGGAGGAGTGGATTCATCGCTCACAGACGATTCCGGGGGATTGGGGAACAGATCCGCAATTCGGACACGAAACCCAGGTACGATCGGATCGGCAGTGAGGTCGTCGGTGTCTCGCAGCCGTTGAGCCGATCCGTCCGCATGGTAGACCAGAACCGTCCGACTCCGGGGAGCCACGACCCAGATCAGGGGAATCTGGGCGTCGAAATAATCGGCGATCTTCTCCTCCAGTGCATCACACTCGTCATTCGGTGAAAGAACCTCGGCCGCCAGGTCCGGCCGGATGGTAACGGTACCTATCGGCACTCGACCGTTCGGAAGGCGATCCTGCCGGATGAATGACACATCCGGTTTCCGGAGGCGGTTGGGGTGGCTTGGGAAGCATCGATACATTCCCTCCGAGTCGAGGACGTGCCCCAATCGACCGGGGATCACGAGTTGGTTCAGGTAAAAGCAGATTCGAGCGTTCACAGCTCCGGACTCACAGCCCATCGCTTTCTCCTTCACCACTCCATCGATCAACTCCAGTCCCTGATGGTCTGGCAGTCGTTCAAACTGCTCCGGGGTCAACCGCGGGGGACGGGCCAGGATGTTCACAAAGTCTCCTCCGGGGCCTTCCAGCGATTGTTCGGCGAGGGTCTCCTGGAATTGTATCTCTTCATGAGTCGGAGCCGACAGAGGTTTTCCTCACACCTTCAACGCCAGCCGGCCCACGGAGCAATTCCGCGGGCCGGCGAGTCGAATTGTATGACATCGCGTTGAACTCAGCGTCTGCCTGGAGGCAGGGCCACATGCCCCGGGTGGGGCATCCCAGTGATCGGCGGCGGGTTGAAGTGAACTGGTGGGGGTTGCACTGGACGCACTTGGGGAGCGATGGGGATTCCAGGACGACGGTTAAACTCCGGATGGAGGACTTCCTCCGGGTGCGGCAAGACACCCGGAGTTCGGACAGGTATCGGACGCTCTTCGATTTTTGGCTGTGGTTGGGGTCTTGCAATCTCGGCCTGCGCTGGGCGTGGCTCGGGCTTCCGCGAGAGATCCGCCGCTGGGAGAGTCGGATGCTCGGGGATCACTCGTGGGCTGGGCGGGCGGGCGGCTGCCGCACCAACGAATCGTGGTGGCTCTGGCAGGTGGACGGTCACCCGACCCCTGGCGGCAGTCGCAGCGCCGACTCCAGCTTCCCGGAATCGCTGTCCTTCCAGCTTCGCGCGCTCGCTGCCGAAGTCGCGGACGGCCCGGGCATGTTGTGCGACCTCGCGAATACGAGCAGCATCGACTCGCTCCATCTTGAACGGCAAGTCCGCGGCCTTTCCCAACTCGGCCAGGGGTCGGACGAGTGCTGCATCCCCGCGACCAGCCGTCCCCCGCACGTAGTCGCGGTATAACCGGCCCGGGCGGGTAGTGGGGTCGTCTCGCCGCTGGTAGTATACCTGCCGGAGGCGGGCCTCCCAGTCAATGTTCTGCTTGGCATAAACCCAATCCGCGTGGGCGAAGAGTGGGTCATATCCGAATCGGGTGTTGTGGAACGAGAACCAGGGGTAGTACCCGGCTTGCAGGTAATTGTTCGCGTAATAGTCCCCAAAATAGTACGAATCCGTTTGGGGATGGGCGAACAGCGAGTAGCCCAGGTATGCGGTGTTCAGCGCTAGCCGGGGAGTGTACGGCTGCCCCAGGGGATAGCCTGGCCCGAACGTCACTGGAGCAAACAACAGGCCTCGTCGCCAGAGCGGATAGTCCCAGAACCCGGGCACATAGATGTATCCGAGCGGCGACCACTGGTAGTCTGCCGGAGTCCACACCCAGTCGGCGTACCCAGTGGTCCAGTACCCTGGTCGCCAGGCATATTGGTTGGACTGCCAGATCCACAGACCGGGAATCCACATCTGGTCGGCATTGGGAGCGGCTGCGGGCGCTCCGGTCTCCAGACTCGCAGGGGGTTCTGGGAGGTATTCGACATCGGTCGCCGCGTTCGCACCAGAGGTGGGTGCCCAATATCCGCTGACCCACTGGGGACCGGCGTCGGTCCGATTCCAGTATCCGGGAACCCAGGTTCTGCCGGGGGGCAGTTCTCTCCAGAATCCGCTCACCCAAATAAATTGATTCTGCTCATTGTCCCAGGCCCAGTATCCCGGAATCCAGGCCACGTTATCTCCAGCCGGGCGTTCGCCGGGGGGAATCTCGTCGATCGGGGGAGGTGGCTCCTTCGAGGCGAGCGGGCCGGGATGGGGGTTGAACAGGACCGGTCGGCCGAATGCCTCGTGAATGGGTCCACGGGTCAATTCTTGCACACCAACAGGTGCATCTGTCACCCCAACTGGCCCCGGTGGCGGTGGCGGCTGTTGAGCTGTAAGGAGCATCGGGGCAAGCACTAAGGCGACGATCGGCGTTGCGAGAGCCGTCCGTCCGAGCAACTGGAGCATGGTGACCTCCGGGAGGGGCAGCTAGTCAGAAACGAAACAGAGCACTTGACGTGCCAGACTGGGTTGCCCCGCTTGGGTATCACTTGGACACTCTGACGAATCTATTCTGTTACACTTTCTGGGTTGCCCCGCTTCGAGGATACTCGAATATTCTGCCAACCCTATTCACGCCTTTTGGAGTGCAGCGCTTTTCCGCCGCTTGTGTTTCTCTCCCTGAAGTTACAGTTAATCCTCGAACGTTCTGCCAACTCTATTATGTGACATTTTTCGTGTTGCCCCGCTTCAGGAGTACTCGAACGTTCTGCCAACTCTATTATGTGACACTTTCTGCGCTGCCCCGCTTTGGCTGTATCACGCGGTTCTCGGGGATGTTCCAAATGTGACGAGTTCCAGGGGTCTTGGGTGGGAATCGCCATCAATGACTCCTGCTTTCAGTCAAGGAAGCGGCTACCAAGCATTCTGTGAAGGAGTTGGACGGAAATGACCAACCACGCTTGCGGGTGCCACGGGCGGCTTGTCCGCCCGTGAAGGCGTTGCACGCTGCTGCGGGAAGACATCGGGAACGATTATCCAGGTCATTGTATTGGGGGAAGTTGCCTGCCAGAGCTGCCTGCACCGAGCGATCAGGTTGTAGCGAGGAGGTCGTCCCAGTTGGCGGCGTCGAAGATCCGCTCGGCCATCCGCTCCAGTCGAGCCTGGTCGGCGACCCCCCGAATCGCGGCCTCGACCGTTGCCGGGACCGCCCCGAACCGCTTCTGACCGAGGAGGATGAGCACCCGCCAGAGTTCCTCCACCGTCCCCTGGGCGACGCCCTCGGCCCTCCCCTGGGCGACGCCCTTGGCCTCCCCCTGTTCGAATCCCTTCTTGAGAATCCACTGGTAGGTCGACGATTCTTCGAGGGTCATGCTGAGCCTCCGAAATAGGTCGGTGATCTGAGCCGAGTCGTGACGGAGCCCACAGAGCACCAGGGCCGACCCGAGTACCTCATCGACCACTGTACGGTCCACATCCCATCCCCGCAACTGGTCGTGGAACCGGGCGACCGCACCGGGCAGGTCGGCCACCGCCTCATCCGTCAGCAGCGCCAGAGGCGCGGTCCCGAGTCCCGCGCCCAGGAGCCCGTCCATCGGCTCGTTCCAGACACGCACCACATCGTACTCGAAGTGCAGGTAGACCCGTCCGTCCGCCCGCGTGCGGGTGTGGACCCCCGTCAGATCGGAGGCGTCCGCCTCCGGACGGAGCAACATGACGACCGAGTGGACGATCTCATCGTAGGTATAGTCGAGCAAGGCGTTGTAGCGGTGGAGGCGGCGAGGGACGCCGCGACGGGAACTGACTTCGGCTTCCAGGTGAATGAGTGCCGGTGGCGGCCCCGGGAGGCGGAACACCTTGTCCGCTTGAACTGTCACCGACAGGTCCGAATCGATCACCTCGGCTGGCTGGGGGGCGAGCCCGACCCTGGTCGCGAGGAAGGCGGC
>PLDW01000196.1 GCA_003136315.1 Gemmataceae bacterium
CCCCTCTCAACAGGCCCCGAGTGGGGAAGATTTGGGGATAAAAGTTCACCCAAGTTCACTGGGCTTCACACAATTCTATGCGGAATTCTATGCGTTTCGCCGCATAGAATGGGAGATCGGCGCATGAAAAAACCCCGCAAGTGCTTGTTCTTGCGGGGTTTATGCTGAGCGAGGACGACGGGACTCGAACCCGCAACCACCGGATCGACAGACGGGATACGCACGAACTTGGACGCCTTGAATTCCAGGGGTTCCGCTACTCACTCGCCCGAAGCTTGGGGGAAAAGTCCAGTTCCTTCATCCGCCGACCCGGAACTCGCCCGGGTGGTCGAGGCGTGGCCCACTCTCCCCGAACCGCTCCGCCGGGCGGTCTTGGCTCTGATAGGGTCTATCGGGATCGGGGGGTGATTCTCCGCCATTCCTCACAACCTGACCGTCGGCACAATCGAGCGCACTGGGCCGCAGGTTTCACAAGTGAAATCCCAGGGGAGGGGGAGGTAAAAAACTCTGGGGCTTTTGCTTCCAGACCATAGACGGAGCCACGCACAAGTTTTGCCAAAAACTAAAAGATTTTGCCGTGGACCCCTCCCGCCACCGCCCCAGAACATCCCCCCCATCGCCTTCATCCCCCCCGCTGTCGTCTCCAAGCGTCAACATTCCGCCGTGCCGTGGTGGCGTCGGTGGAGGCCAGTTGGCCGCGGTGAGGGGCGGTCGGAATGACACTCCACCCCGATTGAGTGGGAACACATCGGCCGGGGCAGCCCGTGGACCCGCACCCACTGGCGGAGTATCATCGGGCTCTGTCTCCCCCCACAGACTCGGGATCGCCCGATGAACACTGACGACCCAAACCGGACAGCCCACACACCCCGTCCGGAGCAAGCGGACCCCACATTACCCCCGACTGATCCGAGTACCCGAACCGGTGGCCGGGGCGATCCCTCCCCACTTCCACACGCCCCGGAGCCGACCCAGGCCGGGGTTGCCCATGATCCGGCCCAGACGATCGACCACGCCCACCGGTCCAGGCCAGCAGAGTCCGACCCGGACCGGGTCACTGTCGATCCGTCGGATGATCCCGGTCCGGTCACCGTAATCCACGATGACGCCAACTCCCCGACTGCCGATCCCAACACTGGGGCGGGATCACCCGGCGGGGTGGGGCTGACCGGTCCCGGCGGGGTCAAAGCGGTCACCCTGGACGGGCTGCCGGACATCCCCGGGTATGTGGTCGAGGCGGAGATCGCCCGGGGCGGGATGGGGGTGGTGTTCAAGGCGCGTCACCTCCGGTTGAACCGCCCCGCAGCAATCAAGATGATCCTCGGTGGGAAGTATCACGACCCTGCGACCCGGATTCGGTTTCTGATCGAAGCGGAGGCGGTGGCTCAACTCGACCACCCGCACATCGTCGGGGTACACGAGTTCGGCACTCATGAGAACTTGCCGTTCTTTGTTCTGGAGTATATCGGGGGCGGGACGCTGGCCGGGAAGCTGGCTCGGGATGGGCGGTTCGCCCCACGGGCGGCAGCGGACATGGTTGTGAAGCTGGCCGATGGGATCGCTGCGGCTCATGCGAAGGGGATTGTTCACCGGGACGTGAAACCGGCCAACATCCTGTTGACGGAAGCGGGCGAGCCGAAGGTAGCGGATTTCGGGCTGGCCAAGGTGGGTCAGTCGGACATGACGGCGACCGGTGCTGTAATGGGCACGCCCAGCTACATGAGCCCGGAGCAGGCCGCCGGTCGGGTGCGGGAGGTCGGGACGCCGACGGATGTGTACGCCCTCGGAGCGATCCTGTTCGAGTTGTTGACTGGCCGTCCGCCGTTTCTGGGCGACACGGCGATGGCGACGATCCAGCAGGTGTTGACCCGTGACCCGGACCGACCACGGGGGATCGATCCAGCGATTCCCCGGGATCTGGAGACGATCTGTTTGAAGTGTCTGGAGAAGGACTCGAAAAAGCGATACGGGACGGCCGACGCCTTGGCAGCGGACCTTCGGGCGTTCCTGGATGGTCGGCCGATCACGGCCCGTCCGGTGGGCAACCTGGAGCGGGCGTGGAAGTGGACCAAACGGCACCCCGGGCGGGCGTCCGGTGTCGTGGCTGGGCTGGTGTTGATGGTCGGTCTGTTGGTCGCCTGGAACGAGATCCGGGATCAGCGGGTGAAGGATCAACTGGCGGCGGAAAAGCGACTGGGTGACGAGCAGTTGGCGGCCGAGAAACGGTTGAGTGAGGAACGGGCGGCGGCCGAGATCCAGCGGGCCGACGATAGGATTGCGGCCGAGAAACAACTGGGTGACGAACGGTTGGCGGCCGAGAAGCGACTGGCAGAAGAGGTGAAGAACAAGCAGCGTGAGACTCGGGCCGCGTCGCTGGTCCAATCGTTGGCGTCGGCAGACACGGCCGTTGTCCCCCGGTTGCTGACCGATCTGGCCGAGTTCCGCGACCTGACCGGCCCGCAACTCCGGGAACTGGCCAAGCAGCCCGTGACAACGAAGCCGGGTCTTCACGCCCGGATGGCTTTGCTGTCGGAGGAACCCGGACGAGCGGGTGAACTGGCCGCGTACCTGCCGGTGTGCAAGCCGGAGGAGTTGCTCCCGGTTCGGTCGTTTCTCCTGCCCCATGCTGCCGAAGTCGCGCCGGGGTTGTGGGCGCTGCTCACGGACGCGACCGCGGAACCCGGGAAGCGGGTGCGGGCGGCGTGTGTGCTGGCGGGACTGACCCCGGATGACCTGCGTTGGAAGACGGTGGCCCCGGCGGTGGTGGAGCAGGTGACGAAGGAGAACCCGTTGGAGGCGGTGGTGTGGTCGCAAGCCCTGGAACCGATTCGGGGTCAACTGTTGCCAGCGCTGGTGAGGAGGTATCCGGAGGCGCGGGGCCGTATCGAGTCCAGGAAGTTGGCGGTGTCGGAACTGGTCGCCGAAGCCTCCGGGTTCGACCTGACGGCGAACCTTCTGGCCCGGTACACGACCGACCGGCCGGCGGAGTTGGCCGAACTGGCGATGATCGTGGACGCCCGACATCACCGGCTGTTCGCGTCAGTGATCGTGACGAACCGGGCGGCAGTCGTCCCCGTGTTGCGTGCGGAACTGGACAAGGTGGCGTTCCCGGGTGGGCTGGTGGGCTCGGGGCTGGGGTCGATCGTTGGGGCTCCCGTGGCAGTAGCGGCACTGGACCCGGACCCGTCGTTCGACGCCCTGGCAAAGCGGCAGGCGAACGCGGCGGCGGTTCTGCTGACGTTGGGGGAGTCGGAATCGGTATGGCCGCTGTTGCGGTTCCCTGCGGACGGCGACCCATCGGCCCGAAGCTACTTGGTGGAGCGGTTGGCGGGGATCGGTGCCGATCCACTGGCGCTGATCCGTCGGTTCCGTGATGAGCCGGAGGTATCGGGGAAGCGGGCGTTGCTGATTGCGTTGGGTGAATTCCCGGTGTCGGCGGGGTGGGCGGGCGAGCGGGAAGGGCTGGCAAAGGAGTTGGTGACGCTGTACCGGGACCACCCGGACCCGGGTTTGCATGGAGCGATCGATTGGTTGTTGCATCAGCGGTGGGGAAAGCCGGCGGAGTTGGCTGGGATTGACGCGGAACTGAGGTTGGTGTCGCGGGGTCGTGTGGCGGCCCGAGCGGTGGTCGGTGGTGTTCCAGTGCCGGGTTTTGGAGGTGTGATGGGGGTAGCGTGTGGCCCATTGCTCCCCGCCCCGGTGGTGGGTCATGACCGGGACTGGTACGTGAACGGAGAGGGTCAAACGTATGCCGTGGTGCGTGGTCCGGTGGAGTTCACGCTGGGCTCGCCGGGGACGGAGCCGGGTCGTATTCCGGTGAACGAGCCGGCCCACCGGAAACGGATTGGGCGTTCGTTTGCAATCGCGACGAAAGAAGTGACAGTCGAACAGTTCTTGAGGTTCAAACCGCGCCATTTTTGGGTGGTGCAATTCAGCCCGGACCGTGATAGCCCGGCGGTGGGGATGACGTGGTATGAGGCGGCGGAATACTGCAACTGGTTGAGTGAGCGGGAGGGAATACCGCGGGAGCAGTGGTGTTACGAGCCGAACGAGAAGGGATTGTATGCCGAAGGGATGCAGATCAAGACGGATCATTTGAAGTTGGGAGGGTATCGGTTGCCGACAGAGGCGGAGTGGGAATACGCTTGTCGGTCGGGTTCCGTGGTGTCGCGGTACTTTGGCCGTTCGGAGGAGTTGCTACCCCGATACGGGTGGTATCAGAAGAATGGGGAGGATCGGGCGTGGCCTGTGGGTCGATTGCGTCCGAATGAGTTGGGGCTCTTTGACATGCTGGGCAATGCCCTGGAGTGGGTCGGTGATCCGGCTCAGTTGTACGTGACGGGCCAGCGGAACGATATTGAGAATAAGAGCTTGTTATTAATAAACGAACGAGTGTCACGCCTTCTTCGGGGGGGCTCGTTCAACCTCACGCCGGTCGACCTGCGGTGTGCGAACCGTCTCGACAACCGGCCGTCGATCGTCAACAATACGAGCGGGTTCCGCCCCGTCAGGACTTCTCTTGATTAGTATTTTACCGTTTTAGCATTTTACTATCTTACCGTATTCCCCTCTGCCGCGAAGCGGCATGAAGATCAAAATCTCAAAATTATTCTTACGTCTGGAAGAATCTTGATCCACCGGGATCAGGTGATTTTGCGGGCCACTCCGAGCCGATAGGAGGGAGATTGTTCTGGCCGGGGGTCAGGGATGAAACGGGTTGGGAATCTCTGGGACAGGCTGGTTTCCTTCCCCAACCTCCTCCGGGCGGCCCGGAAGGCCCGCAAGGGCAAACGGTCCCGGTTTGATGTGCGGGCGTTCGAGTTCGACGTCGAGCGGGAACTCCTCCGCATCCAGGATGAGTTACTGGTTGGCACTCACGCCTTTGGCCCATACCACACATTTACCGTTACCGAGCCCAAGCCCCGGCTGATCAGTGCGGCCCCCTACCGGGACCGGGTGGTTCACCACGCCCTGTGCAATGTCCTGGAACCCGTGTTCGAGCGCTCGTTCATCGCCGATAGTTACGCCTGCCGCACGGGCAAGGGGACACACGCCGCGGTTCGACGGTGCCACGCCTTCGCCCGGCGGTTCCCGTGGGTGCTGAAGGCCGATATCCGAAAGTTCTTCCCGAGTATCGACCACGCCATCCTGAAGGCCCAACTCGCCCGCAAGATCAAGGACCGGCGAATTCTCGATCTGGCGGCCTGGGTGATCGACCACAGCAACGATCAGGAACCGGTGATCGACTGGTTCCCGGGCGATGGGTTGCTCGATCCGGCCGACCGTCGCCGGGGGCTACCGATTGGGAATCAGACAAGCCAGTTCTTCGGGAACGTGTACCTGGATGCCCTCGACCATTTTGTGACCGACCGCCTCCGAGTGCGGGGCTACATCCGGTATGTCGATGATTTCGTGGTGTTCGGGGAGGGGAAGCGGGAGTTGGCTGCGATCCGGGAGCGGATCACTGCGTTCCTCGAATCCCTGCGATTGAGGCCACACCCCGGCAAGACGACGGTGTTCCCGACCCGGCAAGGAATCCGGTTCCTGGGGTATCGGGTGTTCGGATCGCACATCCGGATGGCCCGGGACGGTGTGATCCGCTTCCGCCGACGGGTGCGGGAGTGGCGAGTGGAAGCGGCGGCCGGGGTACTCGACCGGGAGCAGATGCGGCGAAGCGTGGCAAGCTGGCTGGGGCATGTCTGCCACGCTGCCGCGACGAAACTGCGGGAGCGGATGTTGGGGGAATGGGCCGCAGTGCTGGAATCGGTAACTCCGCCCAGTGCGGCGAACCGATGAAAGGTGTGGGTAGCGGCCGTATCGCCTTCTTCGGGGGGGCTCGTTCAACAACACGCCGGTCAACCTGCGGTGTGCGAACCGTAACAACAACCGGCCGTCGAACAACAACAATACGAACGGGTTCCGCCCCGTCAGCACTTCGCCCCACGGACGGGAGAGCCAGAATCCGGGTGCCCTTCTGTGCCACCCGGAGCGTGCCGGGGTGTGAAGTCCAGGCCGCGGTCCAGTGCCGGTTCGCTCACGGGCGGTCCGGCCGAAACGAACCGATAGCCCGGCGGGTCTGGTAGGCCGCAAGGCTCGAAGGCCCCGCCGGGCTTCCCCACTTCCGGGGTGGTCATGTCGAACCCCGAACTGCCGGTGATCCTGCGGACCTACGATCTGTTGAAGTGGACCGGGGAGCGGGTGGCCCGATTCCCGCGGATTCACCAGCACACCCTCGGCCGGCTCCTCTTCGCCCACCTACACGACCTGTTCGACCTGTTGCTCGAAGCGAAGTACACCCGACAGCGGGAACCGTTGCTGAGCCGGGCGAACCTGATCCTGGAACAACTCCGCTTTCGTGTCCGGCTGGCGTTCGACCTGCGGTGTCTGCGGGCGACCGGGTACGGGTTCGCGGCGGGCGAACTGGACGCCATCGGCCGAATGGTCGGCGGGTGGCGGAAGGTGTAAGACAGACGTCCGGCCACGGACGCCTTCCGATCGGGTATCATGACGGTGGTTCGATGTGTCGCACGGAGAGAACCACCATGAGCGCTGAGACCCAGGCCCCACCGCCAGAGACCTCAGACGCCCCGAAGCCGATCCCCCCGGTCGCCGACGCCCAGGCGAAACTCCAGGCGATCGCGGAACGGCAGGGGACGCTGGGGAGGGCGACTTTCGAGAACTTGCTTGGGGCCGGCGCCCACCTGTGGGCGAGTGACGAGGAGTTTGATCGGTTCCAGCAACTCATCAGGGAATCACGGGGTAAGGAGTAGCCCGTGGCCTTCCGCCTCCTGGACACGAACATCGTGTCGTACATCTTCAACCGTCATACCCTCGCTGCCACGTATCAGCCCCATCTTGCCGGGTACGATCTGGCCGTCTCGTTCCAAACGGTTGCAGAACTGCTCGAAGGGGCGACGCTGGCCAGTTGGGGTCCGGTTCGCTGGGGCGAACTGCAATCGCTCCTTGCCACGTTCACGGTGCTGGAGGGGACCACGGATGTGGCCGTGCGGTGGGCCGAAGTGCGAGCCGCCCGGCGGTCGCAGCCAATCGGGGTTGCGGATTGCTGGATCGCGGCAACGGCACTGACATATGGGCTAGAACTGGTGACCCACAATCCCGCCGACTTTCGGCACATCCCCGGGTTGGTCATCATCACCGAGGTGCCGTGATCCGGTGCTGGTGAAGACGGCCGAATCGAGAACAGTTGCCTTCTCATCCCGGGCAGGTTGTTCGCAGGTTCTTTCGTGCTGTTTGGACTCCGGCGGGTTACCCTGTAACCTCACGACACTCGCCGCCCTGCCGGATGGGGCGAACCCCAGCCCGCGCGGGACGCCCAGCGCGCTCCCCCGGTCGCCATGCAGACCCACAAGCCCCTCTTTCGGCCCGAGGCGCTCCGCCTCCGGTTGGCCGCATTCCACCTGCCGGCCGCTGCGATCGCTGCGCGGCCGAAACTTGCCCACTGGGCGAAGTTGCTCGGCTCGAAACAAGCCGACTCGATGAAGGAAACCGAGTTGCTCCCGGATTTCCTGACCGACGTGTTCGGGAACCTGCTCGGGTATACCGGCCCGGCATCCGGGGCGGACGTGTATACCCTCAAGCGGGAATCGCTCGTCCAGGTGGACGGGAAGTATGCCGACGCTGGCCTCGGGCGGTTCGGGGCGGGCGGGTCCGCGTTCGTGGCAGTGGTTGAGGGGAAGGGGCCACGCGACCCACTCGACCGACCGTTCGCCGGGCGGAAGCTGTCGGCCGTCCAACAGGGCGCTTTGTACGCGCTGCAACTGCGGATCGACTGGTATCTCGTGACCAACCTCCGGGAAACCCGGCTCTATCACAAAGGACACGACACCTCGACATTCGAGACGTTCGATACTGCGAAGCTGGCGACCGACGACGCCGAGTTCCGCCGGTTCGTCGCCCTGCTCGGGGCCGAGCGGGTGGTCGGAACGGCCGGGGCAAACCACCTGGACGAACTCCTGACCGATTCCCGGAAGATCGGTCGGGACTTGACCGCCGACTATTACCGGGAATACCACGATCTCCGGGAACGGACGTTCCGCGCCATCCAGGCCCACAACCCCGGGAAGGCCCCGCGGGAGTTGCTCGCCGCCACTCAGAAGATACTCGACCGGGTGCTCTTCATCGCGTTCTGTGAGGACCGCGGGTTGCTCCCGCCTGAAGTCACTGCCCGAGCGTACACCCACGCCGACCCATTCAACCCCCGCCCCATCTGGGACAATTTCAAGGGGTTGTTCCGGGCCGTGGACAAGGGGAACCCGGCCCTGAAAGTGGATGCGTACAACGGCGGGTTATTCGCACCCGATCCGGCTGTTGAAGCGCTGGACGTCCCCGACGAAGTGTGTGCGGGGTTCAAGAAGCTGGCGGACTACGAATACGGGAACGTGTTCGACACCGACGCCAAGCTGATTGATGTGGAAATCCTCGGACATATCTTCGAGCAATCGATATCCGACCTCGAAGAACTGCAACAGCAGGTGATCGCCGCCCCGGCCGTCGAACCGGAGAAGGCCGGGCCGAGCAAACGGAAGAAGGAAGGGGCGTTCTACACTCCGGAGTTCATTACCCGGTACATTGTCGCCGAGACCCTTGGGCCAGTGTTACGCGACCGGTACGAAGCCCTCCGGGCGGATCACGAGGAAGCCGCAACCGCGACCGCGAAACGGGTTCTCACCGACCCCCGGGCATTCGATCGGGACAAGATCAACACCCCGCAGGAAACCGCCCTGCGTCGGTTCTGGAATGCCTGGCTGACCACCCTGGAAGCGGTCCGAATCGTGGACCCATCTTGCGGGAGCGGGGCGTTTCTGATCGAAGCGTTCGACCAGATGTTCGCAGCGTATCAGGAATCCCAGGGGTTCCTTTCCGAACTGACCGGCGGGCCGACCCTGTTCGACGTCCGGAAAACGATCCTGACACACAACCTGTTCGGGATGGACCTGAACGCCGAAGCCGTGGCAACCGCCCGCCTATCGTGTTGGATCAAGACGGCCGAGAAGGGGAAGCAACTGACCTCCCTGGACGAGAACATCCGACAGGGGAACAGCGTGGTCGGGGAACCCTCCCCGGTGGAAGCGTGGCGGGTTGCGTTCCCCGGGCCGATGGCCGCCGGGGGGTTCGATGTGGTGATCGGGAACCCGCCCTATGTCCGCCAAGAATGGATCAAGGACGACAAGCCGTTCCTGCAACACCACTACCGGGCTTTTGATGGGGTGGCCGACCTCTACGTCTACTTCTACGAACTTGGGTTGAACTTGCTCCGGCCCGGCGGTCGCCTCGGGTACATCGTTACGAACAAGTGGATGAAAGCCGGGTACGGGGAATCGCTCCGGAAACTGTACGGGGAAACCGCGTGGGTCGAGTCCGTGGTGGACCTCGGGCACAACAAACAGATTTTCCCGGATGCGGACGTCTTCCCGTGCATCCTGACGGCCCGGAAGCCGGACAACGGCCCGGTCCCGGACTCGGCCCGGGTGTGCATCCTCCCACGGGAGCAAACTCGGGTGGATGACCTCTCCCGCCAGATTCGGGAGGAAGGGGTATCGGTCCCACGGTCCCGGTTCGGGGCCGATCCGTGGAACCTGGAACCGGCTGGGGTCGCGAACCTGATGACGAAACTCCGGGGGGTCGGGGTGTCACTCCGGGAGTTCACCGGGGCAGTTCCCCTCTACGGGATCAAGACCGGATTCAACGAAGCGTTCCTGATCGACACCCCCACGAAAGACGCGATCGTCGCCGCTGACCCGGGTTCTGTCGCGCTGTTCCGGCAGTACATCCGGGGTCAAGATGTGGACCGGTGGCGGGCCGACTGGTCGGGCTTGTGGATGATCGCGATGAAATCGAGCGGGAACTACGGTTGGCCGTGGGCGAGTACCACGGACCCGACGGAAGCCGAGGGAATCTTCGCCCGAACCTACCCGGCCGTTCATGCCCATATGACGCAGTTCCGGGCCGAACTGGAGAAGCGCCAGGATAAGGGCGTGTTCTGGTGGGAACTCCGGGCGTGTGCGTATTGGGATCGGTTTGACAAGCCGAAGGTGATGTATCAGGACATCACCTGGAACCAGCGGTTCAGCCTCGACACGTCCGGGATGCTGTCGAACAACACGGTGTACTTCCTGCCGACGGACAACCTCTGGGCGATGGCAGTTCTGAACGCTCCCGTATCGTGGTGGTTCGCATGGCGGACCGCACAACACGGGAAAGATGAGGCGTTACGATTCTTCACTGACTACCTGAATGGGTTCCCGATCCCCCGGCCGACCGACGCCCAGCGGGTCGACGCCGAAGCCGCAGTCCGTCGGCTGATCGACCTGGCCGGGGAACGGCAGTCGGGGCGGGTGGCCGTGGTGGACTGGTTGCGGGTCGAATTCGGGGTCGAGAAGGCATCCCAGAAACTTCAAGACCCGGCCGGGCTGGACCCGGACACGTTCGTCGGGGAGGTGAAGAAGGGTCGGAAAAAGGGGCTCAGGGTGGCCGACGTGAAGCGACTGAAAGACGAATTCACCGCCTCGGTTCTGCCCCTGAAAGCGCTGGCCCGGGAAGCCGACACCCTGGAACGTCGGGTTTCAGACCTCGTGAACGCAGCGTTCGGGCTGACCCCGGCCGAAGTCGCCCTTATGTGGGAGACCGCCCCGCCCCGGATGCCGATTGGCCCGCCCGCGGGGACCAAATGACACACCCGAGGGGGAAGCGGGGTGAGACCTCGGGTAAACTGTGAGATGGGAGCGGAGCAGGCTTACGTTGCGTTCTTTGCGGCCCATTAAAAGGGGTGAGACCTCGGGTGAACGGGATGATGTGAAGCGGTCCGGGAAAGAATCACCCGGGGCCGATCTAGAACAACTCGGGCGTTTCTCCCCGATCCGGGTGGAGATGGTAGACAGTGGAAGCCGGTGGAAGAGAAAACCGGCTCCAATCGGCAGAGCCTCAACCAGACAGACTCCTCCCCTCTCCGCATAGACGGACTAACCGACACGTCGAGAGCATTCGATCCGGTCCGGCTGACCCGACACCAGCAGTATTGGCAACCATCATCGACTCCGGGTAACCACCGACCCCAAAATAAGAGCGGGGTGCGCACGTTCGATGTAGTACAGATCGCGGGATTTCGGATGGCAATGGAGCGGCGGAATGGGCGAGTCTACTACTACACCTCCCGGCGGATCGGTCAGGCGGTCGTGCGGCACTACGACGGGGCCGGCCCGGCGGCCGAACTCTGTGCCCGGATGGCCGACATTGAGCGGGAGACCCGAAAGCTCGATCGATGCGAGCAGGCCGACCGGTGGGAGCGACTGAAACGGAAGTCGGCAAAACTGCGGGGGTGGATCGAGAGCGTGAATCGGGTAATCGGTGACGCGCTCCGGGCGGCCGGGTGGCATCAGCACCGATGGGAATGGCGACGAAAGCGAGGTGCGGACGTGACAGCACTGGCAACCGTGGGAACCTCCCCACCGAGTTGGTTGGGTGACGAACTGGCGAAATCTGCCGGATGGCTCGACCCGGCGACCGCGGAGAAGGCAGCAAAGGGTGATCGGTCAGTCGGGCCGGCGGTCGCGGAATACCTGAAGAACCCGGCCGCTGCCGCGCTCTGGGGCGACATGGGCCGGCGGGTTCTCCAGCGTTGGGTCAGCCGATACGCCGGATCGTGCCTGACAACCGAGCGGGCGCTGCTGGTGTTCGCGAACGAGCTGCGGGGCCGGCTTGCCGGACCGAACGCGGACGCGCTCGTATTCTTGGTGGCAGAGCGTGTGGTTCTTGGGTGGGTGGTCCTGAACTACTTTGAGAACTCATACCTGAGAGTCATGGACACCGCGCTAGGCACGCAGCACAAATTCCACCTGGCGCGGATCGACCTGGCACACCGGAGCATGATGGCTGCCTGTCGAACGCTGGCGAAAGTGAGGCGGGCGAATTTGCCGGATGTGCTGGCACTGGTGAACGTCACCCCGCCAAGCGTGACTGCCACCAACATTGACCCCAAACCACCGCGGGGGGAACCTACACCGGTCGGGTAGCCTCTCGTCTGATCCCCGAGAGGCTCAACGCGGTCGTTGGGGTCGGTGTCGCATCCAGCACCGTCCCCAGCGATCGACCCGCACTCTGGATGTCAACCCATGTCCCCAGACCCCTCAGTCGCGGGTGGTTCACTGGCTTCTCCCAGCGTGTTCAGTAATCCCCTTGCACCCCTAGATGAACTGATTCAGTTGGCGTGGGACATTTGGGCTTGGGCGACACACCAAGAAGGACGGCATTACATTCACAATATTCAACATCGGTTGGAGCGATATGCAGACACGAAGGACGAGTTGAATCTTCGGCTGAGACCGGCAGCTAGCCGGGCGTATGGTGTTGTACCGTTCGACAACCCGCAATTCCCTGAGTGGAAACGCCTGGTCCGAACGGTTCGGGAAACCTGTTTCGAGCTGATTCGTACCTACAACCCGCACCGAGTTAACGACTTCGACCGGGTCAATCGCGCCTCGGCCGCAATCGTAGATTTGGAGGACGCACGAGATTCTGTCCTGCGACTCTCCGCCAACCAGACGGCACATTTATCACATTCGAGCAGCGGATCGGCCGGGAATGCCACCCCCCCAGAACCACTTCCAACGTCTTTGTACGATCTATCAGGTAACTACGCGGGACGCTTCGACCCCGCGACCGCCCAACCCCTTGGCCCTCCCCGGGAATGGCAAGGGGGGATGTCATCTCTGTACCGATCCAAGGACGGGCGCTACATCCTCCTAAGCTGGTTCCGGAAGTCGATTGATGGAAAAGAGGATCGGCACGCCCAAGACATCGGGCCGAAGAATGCACTTCTCTTTTGTGTTATGAACCACATCGAACCCCCCGCCGACCTGATGCCATCCCCCACCGATCCAAAGATGACGGGGCCGGTTGTGAGCCCGGAGGCCATCCCGAGTCCACTGGACACAACGGGAATACAACCGCGCCCCGATTTGGAGGGTGCCACCCAGGCGAGCGTCACACAGCTTGAGAGCAACAATTCCTCCGGATCATCGCTTTACGATCGGCTTGTTCGCGCTGCGGACGAATTCCCGACAATCGATGCAGTTGTAATTTATCGTCCGGATCGAAGACGAATACAAGCCGTGGAGATTGCGAAAGAGATAGGCTGTAATGTCGATGACATCACCGACCAATTACCAGGGCATTTAGGCAGAAGTAGTGACCTCTCGTCCCGATCTTTCATGATTCACAAGGTGTGCTGGCCTGTCGATGCGCCTTCCCAACTCGTCTGCTATGGTCCCCCCGAGTGGTGGATTGCTATCTACGGATGGGAGCTAGGTGCGACTCGTCCGAAACGGCTCCTGGAAACGCTCGCCGAATCGGCAGCCAAACGACTTTTGCAAGGACTCGGCAAGGGTGACACACTGCTGTCCGGTTGGTTCATTCACCTTGCGGAGCGCGAACCGAAAAAGCAAATTCAGGACTGGATGCCGATCGGACCACGGCTGCTTTGCTGGCGTTCTGCTGACAACTCTGACTCGTGGTGGGCAGTTCGATTACCAAATGTGTTCAACCTCTCAGCGGTCGCTGTCGAAGCTGCAACCGCAGTGGGCAATCGGGGTGTGCCAGTGTGTCAATCCGGACCCGCGGGGGGTACGTCTCAGAGGGGGGAGAGTCACTCCCCGATGCCCAGCGCCTCGGGTGACACTCCGCCAACGCTGACCCCGACTGACGCGTCGGTCCCGATTGGGACTAACCTCGGGAAGAGGGGCAAGAATATCGACGCCCGGATGCTGAAAGTGATGGCCGACAATCTGGAATCGCACGGCTGGACTGCCGCAGAATGGGCCGATCATCTTCGTTGTTCTCCCAGCACCGTGAAAGAAACGAAAACCTGGACTGAACGGCTGAAGGGAGCAAGAGCGCTGGCCGCTGCCGATGCTGCTACCAAAATGGACAAATCGAACACTCACACGACCGGCCGACAGAAGAAAAAGCCGACCTGATTCCGACCGGTCGGCACCGGATTCCGACCGGTGAAAAAAAATCTGAAACTCGCGAACGGGCTGGTTTTCCAAGGGAAAGCCGGCCCGTATGCGTTACCGGTCGGCACGAGATTCCGACCGACCGCGGGAATGGTGAAAGGAGGTGGCAACATGCCACACACCCCAATCGACCCCCGGCCGACCGACCCCCCGTTCCTGTTCGTGATGTTGCTTGCTGCCCGCAAGGCGGGCGACCGGATGCTCGAATCTCTCGCCCGCGATTGGCTCGCCGAGATCGGTATCCGGGTGGTTTTTGCCGACGCCCTCGACTCCCCCAACGGCGGGAAGGGGGTGCCCCGTGGCTGACACCGTCTCATTCACTGCGCACGACTCCCGCCCTCCACCGTGGCTGACCCCACTGCTTGAACGGCTCGACCGCCTGTTATCCGCAATGGAGCGGACCGCCCCGCCCGTCCAGGCCGCCGACCAGTGGTTAAGCCCGGCGGAACTCGCCGAGTTGCTGGCCGTTTCAGAACGGTCCGTCCGGACCTGGGAGTTAACCGGGAAACTGCCCCGCGCCGTGAGGGTCGGGCGATTGAAGAAATTCAACAAGGCTGCTGTTGAACGGCATCTCTCGAAGTCTGTCCGTTAACCCTGTAGTCAGGTTTCCCGCCCACTGACCACACAGAACGCGAACGGGTCGGCCCTTCCCGGCCGACCCGCCCACTCAAACATCACACATGGGATTTTATGGCACCGATTGACAAAACGCGAGGTCGGGAGACCTTGCTCCCCGTCTCGAAACAACAACCTTGCCCGGTCTGTGAGGGCAACCACAAATGTTCCACCGGCGATCGCGGGTTGATCCTTTGCGGTCGGCGGGACGGACCTGTTCCCGGATTCCGACATCTGGGACCAGCAAAGGGAGATCCCCAGTTCCATCAATATCGCCGAGAGGATGGCACCGAACCGCCCTTGCGGGGATCGCTCCGCCCACCGCAACCCAAGCCAGGGAAGCCGCCCGCCGGGAAGGACTGGCCAGCCATCGCAAGACGATGCGCTGAGCAACTCAGGCCCGACACCCGTCGAGAACTGGCTTCACGTCTCTCGCTCCCGGTCGAGGCCCTCGACGCAATCCCACTGATCGGAGTTGATGGGAGAACGAAAGACGGTTGGACGTTCACATTTCCCGAATGCGACGCCGCAGAGAACGTGATCGGGATCAACCGACGGGCTCCAGACGGATCGAAAAAGATGATGACCGGCGGACGTCGCGGACTCACACTTCCGGCTGGCTGGCGGACACGGCCCGGCCCCTTGTTCATCGTCGAGGGTGCCTCGGATGTTCTCGCCCTCTTTCTGTGCGGGCTCGCGGTGATCGGCCGGTTCTCGAACACCGGGGGGGCCGAGTTGCTCGCCGAATTGCTGACCAATTGGCCTGCGGATCGGTGCATCATCTTCATCGGGGAAAATGACCGAAAACCCGATGGGAAATGGCCTGGTCGCGACGGTGCGATCCGGACCGCAACGGACCTGGCTGGCCGACTCCGTCGGCAGGTTTCGTGGGCGATGATTCCCGATGAAGTCAAGGACAGCCGGGCGTGGGTGGTCGAGTGGGCCGCCGGCTCGGGTGAATCGTTTGACTGGCCGGGGATCGGGCGGGAACTGGTTTCGCGCCTCGAACCGGTCGAGGTGACGGCATCCCCAACCCGCCCGCGGATCGTGATCGGAACCGACGAACATCGTGTCAATGATGAAGCCGCCACCGCGCTCGGGGCCGACCCGGACCTCTACCAGCGCGCGGGGCTGTTGGTCCGGGTAACGTGCGACCCGCTCCCCGTGTCCCGTTCGATCCGCCGCCCGGCCTCCCCCCGAATTGATCCGATCACCCCGCCAACCCTCCGGGAGCGGATGACCCGTTGTGCGGACTGGCGGAAACGGGTCGAGGGGGAAGAGGAGTCGGTCGAGGTGGACGCCCACCCGCCTGGCTGGTCGGTCCAGGCCGTTCACGCCCGGCGGGAGTGGCCAACGGTCCGGCCATTGGAAGCCGTGGCCGAATACCCGCTGTTCCTGGCTGACGGCCGACTCCTCACCGCCCCGGGGTACGATCCTTCAACCGGTCTTGTGTATCACCCGCCCGCCGACCTGGCTTTGAGGCTTCCCGACTCCCCGACCCAGGCGGACGCCGTGGCCGCGGTCGGGCGGTTGCTCGATGTGGTGGAGGATTTCCCGTTTGCAGGGGAACCAGATAAGGCCGCTTGGGTGGCCGCGCTCCTCACCCCGCTCGCCCGGTTCTCGTTCTCCGGCCCCTGCCCGCTGTTTCTCGTGGATGGCAATTGTCGGGGAGTCGGGAAAGGGTTGTTGTTGGATGTGGTTTCGCACACCATCACTGGCCAAGCATTCGCCGTCTGCCCGTACACGAACGAACGGGAGGAACTCCGGAAGTTGATCACCTCGATAGCCGTCGAGGGGGACCGGCTGGTTCTGTTCGACAACCTCGACGGGCGGTTCGGGAACGACATTCTCGATATGGCCCTGACTGGGACCGGCTGGAAGGGCCGGTTACTGGGGACGAACACCACCGCGCGGGTTCCCCTTTGGGCAGTTTGGTACGGGACCGGCAACAACGTGTCCGTCGGGGCCGACACCGTCCGCCGTGTCTGTCCGATCCGGCTGGAAACCCCGATGGAGGCTCCGGAACAGCGGGGAGACTTCCGTCGGCCGGACTTGCTCGGGTGGGTGGCGGACAATCGGCCGCGACTGCTGGCGGACGCCCTGACCATTCTCGGGGCGTGGCACCGGGCCGGACGGCCCAACCTCTCCCCGAAGCCGTGGGGGTCTTACGCGGGGTGGTCGAGTATCGTTCGGAACGCGGTGATGTGGGCCGGGCTCCCAGACCCTGCGGAAACCCGGGTAGAGTTGCTGGAGCGGTCCGACATCGTGGCGGAAACGCTCCGGGGGATTCTGATCGGGCTGGAACGTCTCGACCCCTCCCGGCATGGACTCACCGCGGGGGAGATTTTCGACCGAGTGTTCACTCACCCGCCAGACGTCCCGGAAGAGTGGTTCCAGGGACTCCGGGCTGCGCTGGAGGAATCGCTCTCCCGTCGGGAACCCCGAGCACTGGGTTACAAACTGCGGTCCTTCCGCCGCCGGGTTCACTCGGGGCGGTTCCTCGACACCACCGGAGAAGACCACGGGTCGGCCCGATGGGTAGTCCGACCCGAAGCGGAGTTCCGGAAGAGGACAGCGCGAACCCACGCCCTTGACCCGGGGTTCGTGGACGTCTCATCTCACGAATAAAACCCCGGGTCCTTCCGGAAAGAAGCAAACTACCCCACCCTTACGGGAACAGTCGCGGTGGGAGACACACTTTCTTTTGTCACACGTACCGAGGAATCCCGCATGTCTGTCACCTCCGATCGATATCGGACCGCTGACCTGAAAGCCTTCCGTCTGGTGTTGGTCAAATGGTTGGAGGGGTTGCCGCCGAAGGGATGGGAAGGGACTGTGACCGCCCTGGAAAGTGAACTCCTGGAGATCAACGAACAACACCGATTGTTCGCCTACATCCCCCGGCGGAACGGGCTGGGTGTGCGGATCTCGTCTGAGGTGGAGTTCATCCGGTCGAGCGACTTCCGGGTGGAGTTCCGGAGAACCCGCACCGAAAGACTCGTCCGGTTCGACCGTCCCGCCCCAGTTGAGGGCAAAAGTGTTCCCGAGTTCCCGAGCGGGTCCACCCGCGTGGCCGGGCTACCCCCCGCAGAGACTCTTTTTAAGGCGGACAAGAAGGACACTAAAAACCCGTGTTCCGCCCCCGTGGCCGAGCTACCCGCCGCGGAGACCCTCCCCAAAGTTTGCGGCCAGTTCGACGCCCCGACCGCGTGATCTTCGCCGAGTCCGACCTGGCTGTCGTGTTCCTTGGGCATGATCGAGGGCAACGAAGACGCCCCCACTCACCGGATTCGAGGCGGAATTCTATGCGCTCCAGCGCATAGAATCCGAGCCCGCCCGGTTCCGACCTGGCGCCCGCGGTGGTCGCCGAGTATACTTTCACTCGCCTTTGGCCTGGTGTCCGGTTGCCCTCGACCTGAGAAGCGAGGGCGGCCGGCGCTGGCCACTTCTCAGAAAGGCCCCTGTCATGGCATCCGTATTCAAGCAGACGTACACGAAGACCCTTCCCGACGGTTCGCGCATCACCCGCCAAACGAAGAAGTGGTATGCCGAGTACATCGACGCGCAGGGACTCCGACAGCGTGTTCCGGGGTACACCGACCGGGCCGCAACCGAGCAACTCGCGGCTCGCCTCGAACGGGAAGCAGCCCGGACCGCCGAAGGACTGACCGACCCGACGAAACCGCACCGGGTCCGCCCGCTCGCGGATCACCTCACTGATTTCGCCGCGGTCCTGGAAGCCAAGGGCGACACTCCCCAGCATGTCCGGGAGACTGTTTCCCGGGTCCGGGCGGTCCTCGACGGGTGCGGGTTTGTACGGCTCGATGATGTGGACGCGGGGAAGGCCGCCGCCTGGCTTCATGACCTCCGGCGGGAGTCCGGGCCGATCCGGTTACCGGTCGCTCAGCAGACGTTCACCCCGGCTGAAACCGCTGCCTTGCTCAACATTTCCGGGGCCGCGGTCCGGGCCGCAGTCAAGCTGCAAGGGCTGGAAGCAACGGGGCAGGGAAAGGCCCGCCGATTCCCCCGGGCGACCGTGGAAGCGCTCTGTGATCGGATGCGGCGGGGGACGGGTCCACAGACGGTTAACCACTACGTCCGTTCGATCCGGGGTTTCTTCCGGTGGATGGTGAAGGCGAAGCGGGCGACCTCGAACCCGCTCGATACGCTCTCACTGCTCAACACTCAGACGGACGTCCGCCGTGGTCGGCGGGAACTGACCGCCGACGAACTCCGGGAGCTGCTTGACGCCACCCTGACAAGCCTGCGCACGTTCCGGGGGCTGACGGGTGAAGACCGGTTCCACCTGTACTTGACCGCGGCCTCGACCGGCTTCCGGGCTCGGGCGCTGGCCCACCTGACTCCGGGCGACTTCGACCTCGACCCGACCGGGCCGACGGTGACACTCGCGGCCCGTTACAACAAGTCCCGCAAGCCGAAGATACAACCCCTCCCGGCCGATACCGCCGCACACCTCCGGCACTATCTGGCGGGGAAGCCGGTTTCGTTACCGGTCTGGGGCGGGACGTGGGCCGCGGATAAGCGGGGGGCGGAGATGATCCGGGGAGACCTGGAAGCGGTCGGAATCCCCTACGCGGTCGAGGGACCAGACGGCCCGGAATACGCCGATTTCCACGCGCTCCGACACACCTTTTTGACAATGCTCGGGCGTTATGGCGTGGACCTCCGGACAGCGCAGGACTTGGCCGGGCACTCGAAACCAGAACTCACCGCCCGATATTCACACCGTCGTCTTCATGATCTCGCGGGAGCGGTGGACAAGCTCCCGGCACTCTCTTCCGCTCGTCCGAACGGAGGGGGGGATGAAGGGGATAGGGGCGATGAAGTCGGTAGAGAGAAAATCACATTACGAGCGACAGGAACCGACGGGACTGCGGAAAAGCTTGGGGGCCAGCTTGGGGGCGGTTCCTGCAAGCCGTTGCCGTTTGCTGCACGTTTATTCACTAACGAGGGGTCGGACCCAAGCCCCCAGAAAACGACGCAACCCGCTGGATTTGCAGCGGGTTGCAACGAGATTCCGCAACTTGCATCAGCGAGGACGACGGGACTCGAACCCGCAACCACCGGATCGACAGTCCGGTACTCTAACCAATTGAGCTACGTCCCCAATGTCTTTGAGAGTCAGCACTTGCGTTGCGTTCTTCGTTACCCTGCTACTGTCTTTGACACCAGTTCTGACACCCGGTAACCTCAGATGAAGTGGCCGACTGCTCGAACAGTCGGCCATGAACAGAGTGACACCCGTTGTTGAGGAGACGTCACCCATGCCCGATGAAAATTCTAGCACCGCCGCATCCTCTGGCAAGCCCCCGAAACCAAGCAAACCCTATCCCGACTTCCCGCTCTTCCCCCATGCAACCAGACGCTGGGCGAAGAAGATCCGCGGCCAGATGCAATACTTCGGTCCGTGGGATGATCCCGACGCGGCGCTGGCGAAGTACCTGGAACAGAAAGATGCCCTGCATGCCGGACGGAAGCCGCGGGACGCAACCGATGGTGTCACGGTGAAGGATCTCTGCAACCAGTTCCTCAACGCGAAACGAGCCTTGGTGGAATCTGGAGAGCTAACCAACCGTTCGTGGCAGGACTACAAGGCCGCATGCGACCTGAGTATCGCCGAGTTCGGAAAGACACGGCTTGTGGCCGATCTCGATCCCGACGACTTCGCGACACTGCGCGGGAGCATGGCGAAGAAGTGGGGGCCAGTCACGTTAGGGAATGTCATCCAGCGGATTCGAGTGGTCTTCAAGTTCGCCTCGGACAACGGCCTGATCGACCGGCCGGTGCGGTATGGCCAGGGATTCAAACGGCCTTCCCGGAAGGTGGTCCGCATCGACAGGGCCAAGAAAGGCCCCAAGCTGTTCACCGCCGACGAAATCCAGCGCCTGTTCACCACGTCGGGCAAGGCGATGCGGGCAATGATCCTGCTGGGGATTAACGGCGGCTTCGGCAACGCCGATTGTGGTCACCTCCCGCGGTCCGCAGTGGACCTGGAAGCGGCTATGATCGACTTCCCCCGTCCCAAGACCGGCATCCCGCGGCGCTGCCCCTTGTGGCCTGAAACCGTCGAGGCGATCCGTGAGGCGTCTGCCAACCGCCCCGAGCCGAAGAAGGAAGAACACGCCGGGCTCGTGTTCATCACGAAGTATGGGCTGCCCTGGGCAAAGGACAGCGCGGACCAAACATTGGCGAAGGAATTCGGCAAGGTACTCCGGGCGCTGCACATCAATGGGAGGAAGGGGCTCGGGTTCTACACGCTCCGTCACACTTTTCGAACTGTGGCTGACGAATCGAAGGACCAGCCGGCCGTCGATTTCATCATGGGCCACGAAATCCCACATATGTCTGCCGTGTACCGGGAGACTATCAGCAACGAGCGGCTCAAGGCAGTAGTGGAGGAGGTCCGGCGGTGGCTATTCGCCGAGCCGTCTGCAACGATGTCTCCGAAAGTTGTAACTGACACCACCAGACTGCCGGCTTCTTGACCCAAGTGCCCTTCCAATTCTCGCGCGCCCTCCAGTAAGGAACCGCGCCAAATTAAGTTACCGGAATCGGGCTTGGCCCTTCACCATGTAACACCATGATAGGAGGATGCACGATGCCGAAACCATAGAAACCATCCGCGGCAAATATATCCATCTACCCTACATTCCGCGAATGGGGAT
>PLDW01000039.1 GCA_003136315.1 Gemmataceae bacterium
TGCAAACCGCGGCGTGACCTCTCGAGCTTGTGCTGCTTGCCGTTGCCCTTCACGATCACGTTTCCGTCCACTTGGCCGTCAGGCATCAGGTGTAGACGCTGTTCGGGGAACCGCTCGTATGCCTTCTTCGCGCTGATCTTCTCCGCGACCTCGAAGCCGCCCAGCACGACCTGCGCGATGCCCGGCACCTTCCCCGTCACCACGAAGATGTGGTCGCCCTTCTGAACCTGTCTCCGGACGTCGGGACGACACGCGCCGAGGGATGGATTCTTCCCCAAGTACGGATCCTTGATGTGATCGCCATGGACCGGGTCACAACCGGTACCGGCGACGAAAATTTTTCCGATCACGACGTTACTCCTTGGGGATAAAATCCCACTTCAGCGGCTGCTTCAGCTTGTTGCCCTGCCAGCGTTCGAGAATCTTGTCGTGCTGGAGTCGGCCGATCACGACGCCCGGGTGGATTCCAATCGACTTGGCAAAGCCCTTGATGAGTTCATTCGTCAACTCCTCCGGTTTGCGAGGGAGCTTGGCAAGTTCTGCAGGCGGGATGAGTGTGTCCGCTGCGAACCTATCCGCCTCCTCCTCGTACTTCGCCATGTCGGGATCGACCACATCGTCGCCCATGTCGCCGACTGCGTTGTCCACCACGAACGACTTCCGATCACGATGCAGAAGGATGTGGGCAATCTCGTGGAAAAAGGTGAACCACAACTGTTCGCCCGACTTGTACCGCGGCGTCACTCCAACCATTGCGTGCTTATCGCTAAGCCACTTGGCACACCCGCTGATCCGCGTCTTTGGCAGTTCGGCAACGAGCACGAACCCCACCCCACAGTGCGAGCAAATCTCTTGTGCTCGGGTCAGGGCGGGGTAAGTATCCTCACGCGTCAACTGCCGCAGTTCCTCCAGTGACCCACGCAGCTTCGCCTCGTTGAAATCCGCAAGCGGAATCTGTTTCGCGGTGAGCTCGGCTTCGCGGACCCACGCGGCCACTGCCTCGCTGCACGCCTCAAATACTTGCGTTTGACGGAATGCAACCGGCACTTCGTGCCACGCCGCCCGCCACCTCTCGGGAGATGACACGCCGAAGAACCGGAGGATCACCTCCTCGTCAGAAGTACCGCTCGGCAGCGAGAACTTCAGCCGCCTCATATCCTTGAGCGGGAAATTCTCAGACCAATCGGCATGATCCAGCGACTTGGCGAAAGTCGATTTAGAGAACCGCCGGGTCGCCCCAACGGAAATCGGGGTCTTCTCCTCGATGTCGGCAGCGGCCAGGAACAGATCGCTGATCTCAAGATTCTTTGCCATCTCGCTGCCCTCCTATTTCTGGGTGAGCGCCGCGACTTTCGCCGCGGGAAGTTCGAAGTATTCGAGGTCGTTGTAATTGGCGTCCGGACCGAGCGCTGTCATCTCACACGCGCCGGTATAGAAGGGCCTAGACTGTGGAAGCGAGTGCAGTCCGACCCGACCAGAAAAACCCTCGTCGATGCTGCACTTGGCGGCAGCCTGAATAAGCCGAACACCGACGCCCTTATAAGTCGGCGTGTCAGTGAACTCCTTAGCATTCCAGGGTGCAGTCTCGATATAATCCACGTACACAAGTTCTTTGCCCTTGTCAGGGTCGAGCCGCGCGACATTGCTCACAAGTTCCACCAGCATGACTCCCTGCATCTGTCGACCCACCTTGATCCCGAAGGCGCGATACCCGAGCTGGCCTGACGTCCGCAACGCTTTTCGTGCCCAGTTCCAGTGAAAGTGCTGGGGGAGGTCGGCGAGAGCCGTTCCCTTCCTACGCAGTTCTTTCAGCGCACGAACTCGCTTCGGCCCCCAAGCGATCTCAACGTCGAAAAGTTCAGCCTCATCCAGACCCTTGTGGAGCATCGCCTTGATGGCCGCTCCCGTTGCGCGCTCGATGATCGCAATGGCTTCTTTTGCTTGGCTCATAGGACCATCAGCTCCGCTTTCTTCTGGGCCTTCTCGTCCTCGAAGACGAGCTTCTCGCCGGCCGTGAGCCGGGCATCGATCATCTGGTAGAGGCGTAGGGCCTGCCGGATGACCGCCGTCTTCGTCAAATCTTTCTTCTTGGCCAGATCATCCAAGACCCGCATCTCGGCTTCGGTCAGGTTCAGGGTCATCGTCTTCTTGGCATCGCTCATCAGCTCACCCCCCCCACTAAAATATACGGAAAAGATGGCCACTAAGTCAATGAATTTTGGCCATTTTTTCCATATCGACAGAGTCAGCCGATAGGATGTTGACGCAACTAGATGCAGGGCAATAGTTTAACCAATCAACTGGAAAAAGCGATCCGAGGATACTGCTTAGGGGATTTGAAAGGGGACCGCGATCGAAAGATTCGACTTTTCCCCAGATTTCCATTCTACGCGGCATCGACTTACTAGAGGGTACCTGACTTTGGAATCCCGCGAACGTGTCAGCGCTGCAATTCTCGCTCGATTCGGTCGATCAACTCCTTGACCCGCCAGTTCTGGTCGCCGATGGCAACGCTCTGATCCTTGGCCAGCCACGCCCGGACTTTCTTCTCCGATGCCACTGCTGTCCTGTGCGTCTTCGCCTCAAAGTGTTTGCTGATCTCCCCATAGGTAGCCGCGGTGTGCTTGCGACACAGATAGATGGCGATCATTCGCGGGTGACTGACCGTCCACGATCGGGCCTTCGACTGGAGAGTGCCGGCTGGCAGCCGCAAGACCCCGCATACCGCCGCGTCCACATCCGCTACCGTCACCACCCGGACCGCGTGCCGCAGTACCACCCTCACGCTCGGCAGGAGCCTCGCCCTCCCGTTAGACCGATGCTTGCTCCTGGAATGTGACAGCCTCTGCGGGTTCCTGTATGAGGACTCGATCTCGATCTCGGCTTCTGGGCGAAGCCGTGAGTGGTACGTTTGGTCAAGGCTGGTCAGCCGATTCACCACCTCCGAGCCGACTTACTTGCATCGAAGACTGCAAGAGTGGTCACGGCAGTGCCCTGGGCGGATAAATCTCAGCCTTAGAGGCGAATGGCACTTCCTGGATGTGG
>PLDW01000439.1 GCA_003136315.1 Gemmataceae bacterium
GAGTTCTCAGGACCGATGAGGGCTGATGCCCTGGGATACTATCTGCCACCTCTTCGAGGCTTCGAGCCCGACCGGTTACGCCCAAATGAGTTACCCAATCACTTCCCGTTTTGAACCTGCCCAGAGGTGCCGATGCCCCGCTCCGTGTAGGTAGCCCAATCGCGCTGGTGACTCCGGCTGCCCCTGGGAACACTGGGTTTCCAGGGGCTGTTCTCACGATCGAAACTGCGCTCACTGCTTCGTGTGGGGCCAAATCTCGATTGCCACGGCGTGATTGTTTCCGGCTTTCGGGGTGAGGATCATCACCGGTTTGCCCGGCTCCAACTCCTTGAATGAGCTGGTCCTCATCCCACCTCGAGCGCTGGTAACATGCGCATAGCGGGTCTGATTGTTGACCTGATAGGTGTGTACATTCGTGTTATTGCTCGCGGCATTGCCCGCGGCAACCCCTGCACCCGCACCTGCACCGTTGCGATTGCGGAAGCGGCTCGCCGACTTCCGCATCACCTTCACTTGGACTGATCCGCTCGCACCTGTCCCAGTCTTATTACTGACAATCCCTTTGACGATGTTATGTCGATGGTGATGGTGCGAATATCGGCTCGATCTGTAGGAATATCCGCTCGAGTGTGAAGAACCGCTGCCGAAGAAGTTCTGAGTGGTGATTCGGCTCGAGTAATTGCGTGTCGTGGTGGAGTTTTTGGTGTTGGTGGTAGTCGTCGAATTCCCTTTCCCAGCGCCACTTGTCGTGGTCGGTTTGGTCGAAGTCGAGGATTTGCTGGTCCCAGCGCCACTTGTCGTGGTCGGTTTGGTCGAGGTCGAGGGTTTGCTGACCTTGGGTGTGCTCACATGGTGCGGCGTCGAGTGGCTGGGGTTCGTGCGCGGATGCGACGAGTGTGGCTTGGATGCGTGGTGCGCCACAGCAAGGTACGGAAGCAGAGGTTCGACCTGAATCAGGTGGAACTGTCCGGCTTGGGCACCTGCGGGTATGACGGCCACGGCAACAACAACCATCGAGACTTGGAGTAGATGCTTCACATTCGGTCCTCCCTGGAGTTTAGTTGGGTCAATCTGGTTTTCAGTTCCTTATTTCTCAGAGGTTCCATTCAGTTTCTGGAGCTGTTCGAGGCGGGCCTTGAGGGCGGCTACCGCCCTGGGGTTGGAAAGGAGCTCGGCCAATTCTCGTTCCATGTAGTGCTGGAGAACAACGATCGGGCTCACCCCTCCGGCTAACCTCCTGGCATTCTGTTCGAACGCGTCGAGTTCCTTCTTCAGCGCCTCCCCCTTGAAGTGGTGGCCGCGTTCCAGGAGTTCGCTCACCGACCTCGTCGTCGCTTTCGCGGCATCGCTGTTGAAGCCGTTGACGAGCCAGGCAACTTCCTTGGCGGTGTCATCGCGCAGCGTCTTCCACTCATCCCCCGTCAGCTCTTCGCCCTCGCGGACTGTGTTCACGATCCTCTCGATCGGGTCCGGCACCTCGGTCTCCAGCGCGGCCAGGTAAGAGACCACCTGTGCCGGAGTCAGGAGTTTGACAGCAGCCGGGGATGCCTTCATCGCCGCATCGGAGATTTCGAATTCTTCGGGAACCTCAGCCGGTTCGAGATCGTCTAGCTCGGCAAGTTTCTCGAACAGTGCCGTGATCTTTTCCTCGTCGTCTTGGATCAGAGCGGTACGCAAGTCCTTGAGTGTTTGGATGTATGCCGTACTGGCTTTCGCCTCTGTGGCAGGAGCGGTCTTGGCTGCGGTTTTCTCGGCGAGTGCTAGCAAACCGGCCACCTGGGTCTTCGTGGCTTCCAGGTGGTAGAGCGTCTCGAGTGCGTCCACCTCTCTTTTCAGGCGAACGATCTCCTCGGCGGCCGGGCCTTTGAGAACGGGATCTTCAGCTTTTTTGTCGTCGGAAATCCCGATCCCTGGGATTATCAGCATTGACAGTAAAACCAGCAGGAACGATCCAAATGAACGAGTCCATATGTCGCGAGTACTGGCTGCCATGTCACCCTCTCTCGGACCACCCGGGCCAGAGCGACTCGGAGAGTCTTTGAACCGAGACGGCGCGGCTGATGCCCGGTGGGGACGAACCTGATGGGGCCAGTATTGCGACTCGGGAACTAAAAAGCAATCGCCATGCCGAACGAACTCTTTCACAAATCCAGCATGGGCCTCGCAAATGACTTCCCGACAGGTGGTCGCCCAGCAACCAGATGGGCGTTGCTCTTCCATCTCACGAGCGCGCCGGGACCATTGCCGGTGCGAGCCAGTATGATGCAACACTGCATTTTGGTTCATATATGAGGCGGCCCGCCGGTCGCCTTAGCACCAGCGGACAAAACCGCTGGACTGGGTGGCAGAGGGGAGTCAAACCGCCCTTTGGCTCCCCCTTCCTTCTTCGGGAAGGGGGTTGGGGGGTTGGGTTCTCTCCGGAAGTCCTTATCGCGAGAAATACTCGGTCTTGGCATAGACACCGAGGATGGTGTCACCAAGCTCGAAGAATGTCCCTTCCTTCTCATCCTTGGAGAGCGCCAGCTCCGGGTACTTGGACTGGAGTTGCTCGGCCGTGAGGGCTCGCGCATCCACTTCGTCCGGCAAAAGACCCGTTGCGCCAACGTAGAACACCAACGGGCTCAACTTGTCGCGGAACACATCCTCGCTGCGCGCCTCCAGCTTCGCCCGAGCGTCGGCCAGAGACTCGACAAACTCCTTGCGGGCCGGTTGCTTGCCCTTTGCCCGGTCCTTCACGATGGTCGCGAGTTTCGTTGCTCCGACTCCCTCCAGAACCTTCACGGCCGTCCCATTCGCTTTCAGACCGAGGAAGTCGTCAAAAAGCCCCTTCATGAACTCATCGACTTTCGTCACCTTCGTCCGGGCCGAGAGTTGTTTGGGCTTGTAGGTCACATTCCCGTCCAGCACGTCCTCGAATGCCGGCTTCTCCAGCGGCTTCCCGTCCGGCCCGACCACCTCATACATCCGTTCCAGGAACTTGTTCGCGCTGTGCAGTTTCGAGAGGTTGATGATCGTTCGATCACCAACGTCGATTTTGTAGCTCGTGCGGGTGTCGACCGATCCCTCGGCCAGGGCCTGCTTCAGGTCCGTGTACGGGTTCGTGGTTGGGAAGTTCAGGAACAGACTCTTCGAGAGGTAGTGCTTCTTCAACTCTTCGATTTGTTCCGGGGTCAGGTCCGCCGCCTCCTCCTTGAGATGGGCTGCGCACACGCTCGACAGCACTTTGAGACGTGATAGCTCGTCGAACACTCCGGCCAGATCGATGCTTCCCTCGAACGGCGGGACGACGGGAAGTTGGTCGAGCCGAAGCGTGTACTCCTGATCCGCAGCGAATGTCTCGACCGGTGCTCCGTCGGCTTCGAGGACTCCTGCTGTCTGAAGGGCCGCGAACAGTGTCTTGTTGGTGATCTGGAGTTTCAGGTAAGGGACGTTCAGTTCGCCATCGCCGACGAGGGTGTAGTTGTTGAACGTACTCAGGTTGTCGAGTGTGATCCCGGCGACCTGGGTAATGGGCGGGCCGCCCGCGGCTGGCACGAGCCGGACTTTGCGGGTGAGCATCATGTTGAGCGTGGCGGTGTTGCGGTTCACATCAAACGAGCTGATTGGGAGATACTCATCCGCATTCACGAACTCGGTCTTGAGGGTCGGCTCGACGAGGTTCCCGTTCTCGTCGCGTGTACCCTGAAGTCGCTTCAGGCCGCGGCGGATGTAGACATCCTGGAGCGCCTGTCGGTTGATCGTGAAATTGGCACGGTTGTCATCGAGGATCTTGATCAGATTCAGGAGCGGGATGCGTCGATTGACCGGAACCTCGGAAAGGACCGTGTGTTCGGCGAGCTGCCCCGGGTTGAACAGGATGAGGGTGTCGAGATCACTCGCGAACGCGGCCACCTGATTGTTCGTGAGCGAGCGACCGTGCGTGCTCACGAGGGTGGCATCATACGTACTTCCGAGGGCGTATTTGGCGGTGTTCAGGTTCCCCTCAGCCAGGTTCCCCCGACTGAATGCGAACACGGCCTCACTGGTTTGCATTTGCGGCACGTCGAGAGTGTCGTATTCGGCCTGGGTGAGTTTCCGGTAGCGGTAGATCACCCCATCGTCGTCGGCCTTCAGGCCGCGGATGCTGAGAGTGTCGTTGGTCCCGTTGATCCGACCGCCGGACCGGGAGACGAACACCTGGTAGTCGAACCCCTTCTCCAGCGGAACCTCGATCGGTGGGGTGACCGAACTCCCCAGCACTTTGGTGCTGCTGTAGAGCGAGTTGTACACCTGCCCGATGCTCCCCGCCCGGACGCAGGCTCCGCTCCCGGCGTTCGCTACACGGGAGAGGAGCCGGAAGTCGGAGTAGTCGCTGTAGGCGATCGTGTTGACGAACGCATCCTTACCGGTCAGGTTGCCTGTCAGCTTGAGAAGGGTGTTGGCTTCGCTGGTCGAGGAGGGGTCGTTGGCGTAGCCATCGCTGTGGAGGGTAATGGCGGTGAGTTCGTTGTCCCGGGTTTTCTCGATCGCCATCTTCAGACCCTGGGAGATACATGTCAGCCCAGTGACGTGGAGGCGACTGATTTCGTTCTGGTACTTCGACCCCCGCTTCATGATCTCGCGAATCGGAGCCCGCTCGAAGTGGCAGGTCACGTCGTTTTCGCTCGAATACGAGATGAGGGTCACGAGCAGATCGAACTGGGCGTATTCGTCGAGGGTGAGGAGTTTGAGCAGGGTCTCCCGGGTGTCGGACATCGCCGAGTACATCGAGCCCGAGCGGTCGACGACGATGATGCTGTGGGCGACCGACTTGGCTTTCGTGTCGGCGGGGGGTCGGGGCAGATCGATGGGTTCGACGAGGTAGTAGGCGCGGGGTTGACCGAGAAGGTTGAACAGCGTGAATTTGGTGCGGGTCGTTGGCCGCGCCAGGGGGCCGACAGGTGCAAGTCCGGGGACGCCCGCTTCGGCTTTTTTCCGGGTGCGGGTGGTGGGAGTGGTGCCAGCCTTGCTGACGCTTTTGGACACAGTCTTTTTCGGGGTGCCAGCACCTGATCGACTGGTTGATGACTTTGCCATGTTGAGACACCTGAGTGGGGTTATAGCGAATTTACAATCTGAGCCGAATACAGCAAGTTTGACCGCAATTTCGATCCGGAGGAAAGCAAAAAGTTGCGAAGTTTTGAGGAGTGTAGAGTCTGGGAGGGTTGTCGGGAATGTCCGTAGAACGATAGCGGCACCAGTGCTTCGGTAGAGGACATTGACCATCATGGATCACGAGAACGAACTTGCCCGCGCGAAGTGGCTGATGCTCGCCGCGGCGATCTTCCTGGTGAGCGGTTGTCTGAGCTGGGACGAACTCATCTACCTGATCAGCGGGCGGGAGACCCAGGCTGATGTGACCAAGGCCGTTGAGGTCACGAAACGGGGACGGCTTGGGATGAGCGAGCGGCGGAGACTGACCATCGAGTACGCATTCGCCGACACAGATGGAAAGCGGCGTATCGGCACGGACACGGTATCGCCTGACTGGCCCCTCCCGGAGGGTGGGAAGGTCGCCATCCAGTATACCGCTGGGGCCGACGGGAGTTCACGCCTGGCCGGTCACGTCAACTGGATTGGCCTGACGCTGTTCGCCCTGTCACTTGGAGCAATGGGCATCTTTGGATTTCGGCTTTGGCGCGAGGCGTCAGAAGCCACCCGAGACCAAAAGCCTCGACGAAAGACGTGATTTGAGGAGGCGAGAATGGAAATTCGTGTTGGCGATATCGGTCGTGCCCTCTCACCGATGTCCCCCAGTGGAGTGGTCGACGTCAATGGCGAGCGTCTCGACGCTCGCTCCAATGGAAGGTTCATTGAAGCGGGGAGCCTGGTTGTCGTGCTTCACGGTGACCCGACTGGGTACGTCGTCCGCAAACTGGAGCCGGGCCAGACGCCACCGAGACTCCCCGAACACGGTGAGCCGATTCACAAAGCCGATTTCCAGCGTAACAGCATCGAGGTTGCACAGGCGGACCGTCACGAGCGGAATGAGACAAGAAAACAACTGCTCCAACAGTGGCATCATGATCGCTCTGTAGCTGTCCGTCTGGGTCCGCTGACCGGGTTGGTGAGTGGGGTGGTGGGATGGTCGTTCGGGTGGTCTGGGCGGACTGACCTGGGGAGTATCGCCCTGTTGCTCGGCGGGTCGGTGGTCGTCGGGGCATTCGCGAGCGTCTGTCTGTTCACCCTCGCGGGGTGGGTCACCTCAATGTTGGGGATGTTCGAGGGGAAGGCTGGGTACTTCCCCGACCTCTTTGCCACCGTTGCGGGCCTGGTGGGTGCTGCGCTCGGCTTCTGGTGGCAGTACGGGACCGGTGATGTCCTTGCCATTATCCCAGGGGTGGTCGGTGGGGCGACCGTGTTCGCAACTGTGGTCTATCTTTTGTGGTGGCTGGCCAGGAACGCCCTGCTGTCTGACGCTGGAGACTAAGAAAGCACATTGCAAGCCAACAATTTCCGATAAAATCAAGCAAATCATTGGCATCGGGCGAGGTCGCGTGGCGTTGTGTTGAGAATGTGGCGGGAGACCGCTCCTGTCAAGCTGTGCTGGTTCCATCGACTGGGCGGACGACTCCGGACCCTGTGCCTGACGGATTCACTCTTCTCGCCAACGTTCAGCGGACGAGGCCGTTAGACCGGTTAGACTTGGTTGCTGTGGAGTCACGCAGGTGATATATTGAGCAATTGGATGCGAATCGGCCCCACACGATCACAATGACTGGTCCAACTCGCGACCACAGACCAATTTCGGTGAATTTTGGTGTGGTATCGCCGTTGGCCCGCATCGTACAATC
>PLDW01000113.1 GCA_003136315.1 Gemmataceae bacterium
CCGATCGGGTTGGTCAAGCCAGGCCCGGCATAGAAGGTGACGGTTCCCACACTCGGGTCGCCACTGATCGTCGCCGTGAAGGTGATCGATGTGCCCACCGTGATCGGGCTTGCTGGCGTCGAGGTGACCGTGGTCGTCGTTGCGTTGTTGACGACGACGGTCTCCGTCCCCTGGCTGCCTGCGAAGCCGGTCCCACCGCTGAACACGGCCGTGATGGTGTTGGAACCGAGCGGCAGCGTTGTGTCGGCCGCTGAGGTCGCCGTGCCACCCGAGACGTTGACCGCTGAGCCGATCGGGTTGGTCAAGCCCGGCCCAGCGTAGAAGGTGACGGTCCCCACGCTCGGGTCGCCACTGATCGTCGCAGTGAAGGTGATCGATGTGCCCAACGTGATCGGACTGGTCGGCGTTGAGGTCACTGTGGTCGTCGTTGTGGCATTGACAACGACGCTCTCCGTTCCCGAGCTGCCATCGAAGCCGGTCCCGCCGCTGTAGACGGCCGTGATGGTATCCGTACCCACGGGCAGGGTCGTGTCCGCGATCGAATTCGCGGTGCCATTCGAGACGCTGACCGGCGAACCGATCTTGTTAGTCAAGCCAGGGCCAGCGTAGAAGGTGACGGTCCCCACGCTGGGGTCGCCACTGACCGTCGCCGTGAAGGTGATCGATGTCCCCGCCGTTATCGGGCTGGCGGGCGTCGAGGTCACCGTCGTGGTGGTCGAGGCCGGAGGGGTGGTGTTGTTCAGGAAGACATCATAGCTGGAGTCTGCGGTGCTGATGGCAACGTCCGGAGGCCCAGTGGAGGACGAAGGGTTGAAGTTGCCGACGGCCAGGAACTGGCCACCGATTGTGGAGCTGATGTAGGGGTCTTTGGCGTCCTCGGAGAAATCACCCTGGCCGTCTCCTGCATACTCCAGCACGGCCGCGCTTGATGTTCCCTCGGCATTCCCGTACTCAACCGCCACGATGTCCTGATTACCATCCTGGTTGAAGTCCCCCGTGGCCACGGCGAACACACCGGAGATTCCGTTGTTCCCCACTCCGGCGGTGATAATGGACTCGTTAAAGTTGTCGCCTCCTGTGTTGATCAAAACGCCGATCGACGAGCCCGGGAAGTTACCGGACCCTTGGGGATCGCCAGCATTGGCCACCACCAGGTCGGGCCGACCAGAACTCGTGAATTGCGTGGTCGCGATACCGGTGGGATAGTAGCCGCCAGAATCGAAGGAGTTCCCGTCACTCAATCCACCTGTACCGTTGTTGACGAGGATCTCAACTTCTCCGTCGGTATCTTCTCCTGCATCCCCAGGCACGCCGGGCTCGGCGACGGCGATGTCGTTATTCGAGGAACCGCTGAAAGTCCCCAGGGCGCAGGCAATGGGTTCGAACCCCAGGCCGTCGCTGAAGGTGGTGGTCAGGCTGAACGTACCGTCCCCATTCCCCTGGTAGAGGTCAAGCCCGCTCCCGGACACTCCGTTTCCGCCTCCTGTGGTCTCCCCGGACGCCGAAATCACGATGCTTGGAACAGTGCTGCCGGCGAACATCGGGGCGATCCCGACCCAGTCGACGGCGTCCAGGCCGGTGGCGTACGTGGCTCCCTTGGTGAACCCACCACTCCCGTTACCCAGAAAGATGGTCAGATTCCCGCTCTTGTTTTCCGAGGTGCTGGCAACGGCGAGATCGGGAATCCCATCGCCGTTAAGATCTCCGACAGCGACGTACGACACGTACTGGTCGGTGCCAACGGTAAGTGTGCTATGGGTAAACGTTCCGTTACCTGAGGCGAGAAGGATGGTGAGCGTGTTTCCACCATCGTCACCACCCGGCGGAAGGCCCTCAGTGCAATAGTTCGTCATCACCAGATCGGTCTTGCCATCTTTTCCTTCGCCGGTGAAATCGCCGGTGGCCACGTCGCCAAAGTCGTTGGTTGAGCCGACCGACACCGGGGTGAGCGCGGTGAACAGGGCTGGGACGTAGCGGGACTCAAGATCTTCGAGTGCCAGGCGTGCGGTGTTGGGGTGTGGCGACCCGGAGCGGCGAAGTCGTGGTGTAGATGAACGGCTCATGGATGGATCTCCGAAGTGCAAGGTCTCAATCAGAGCCACTGCACCCGAAGTGCAGTGCGGCTACGGAGTTAGAACGAATGATTAGACAGGTTCACGAGTCAAGGTGGGGGAGATACCCCGACATTAGTGATTAATCCTCTCATCCCGAGGGAGGAAAGTCAACGGGCTGCGACTGCAATACTGGATGAAGTGGCTCTTGGGCCTTCGGCACAGGCCGCAATTCGCGCCCCTCAAAACTCTCGACAACCCCGCCGAGCCCGACCGGCCACCCCTGCGCGATTCTCATTACAGGAACCCGCCGCGATTCTCATTACAGGAACCCGCAGAGGGTGTCGCATCCCAGGCGGGAAAGTAGGTCACTCGCTCCGCGAGTGACCGTTTCTTGTTTGCAGACGCACTCGACGACCGTGAGTGTGACTGGATCGGCATCGGTTTTCCAGAAANNNGCCCGTGTGACGCTTTCACGGGCTCACAAGCCGCCCGTCGCACCCATCCCACTGGGAGATTTTCTCTCACCAACTGCCTCAACGGTGACCGGTGATGTTGGAGGGTGAGCCACCAGCGGGTTCACCAGCCAGCGCCTGGAACAGGGACCCCAGGTGGGCCGCGTAGCGCTGCCACTGTCCCACCGAGGTGGTGTAGACCGGTTTCCTGACCTGAGAGCGGCTCATCGTCCGAACGGGGCGGCTATTCTTGTGGAACTCTCGGCACTGGTCTTCCCAGGGAAGATCGCAGAATTCCACTAACTGCCGGATGACAGGCTCAGGGTTGGCAACCAGTTCTTCGTAGACAACGTGATGGATACGCAATGGTAAAGCGGTGGCCCAGTGCGCCATCACGCGTTCGTATCCGCGGTAATACTTACCTAAATCGTCGAGATCCCAGGCGAAATAAAGGCCATCAAAAAACTGCATGAAGCACGACAGACACACATCGCGGGCATCTCGTCGACAGTGAATGACTCGTGCCCGCGGGAATAAGGTGGCGATCAACCCCAGGTGAAAGAGGTTTTCGGGCATCTTGTCCGTTACCCGTGCGGCCTTCCCCCCAAGCCGGGCCAACCGGTTCAAATGCGTTTCGGCAATCTCACGGCATTGGGTCGCCTCCAGGCCACCAAGCCACTCGCAGTAGATGCGGCCAAGGCCAGACTGCGACGAGAGCCTGGCCACGATGCGACCAATGTCTTTGAGTTCCCCGGCACCATAGACCTGGGAGTGGTTCGAGAGGATTTGCTCAACCAGAGTCGTCCCGGACCGCGGCATTCCAACGATGAACACGGGAAGTTCACTGGAGACACCAAATCCCTGCGTTTGATGGAAATAGTCTGGCGTAAATGTATCAATGAGTCGCTGGACTCGCTGGGCATACTCCTCGCTGTTGAATCCACCTCCACTGCGATGGAACAGGGTCCGACGGGCGGCATTGCCCTGGCGGAAGTGCTCGAACGCGCGGTCAATCTCCCCCGCTCGATCCAGGACGTAGGCCGCGGCAAAATGGAGGTGACTGGTGACATCGTCGGAGAGGTTTGGCTCACCGAGCCGGGCTTCAATCTGGTCGATACCGGGGTCATCGGGGGTGAGCCAGCCAGACTTGGCCAGGCCAAGGAGCGACCGAACATCACCGGGGCGGGTCCGCAGCGCGGCTTGCCAGTGGGCCTTCGCCCCCGCATCGTCGCCTAATTCCAGGCAGGTATTCGCGAGGCCATCGCGAGCGGGAGTGTAGTTGGGTTGAATGAGCAAAGCCTGCTCGTAAGCCCTGGTGGCGCTGGCCATATCTTGACGTTGACGAAATGCGTTGCCCAGATTGTAATGAGCCTCGACATACTGCGGTTGCAGTTGGATGGCTTGTTTGTAATGATCTATGGCTTCATCAGTTTCACCGGCTGCGGCCAGGAGGACACCGAGGTGATTGTGGGCCTGAACGATGGTCGGACGAAGTTGGAGTGCCGCCCGGTATTCGCGTATCGCATCGTCGTGCTGACACAATGCGCGATACACATTGCCCAGGTGGAAGTGGGCCTCGGCACACTGAGGAAACCGGAGTAGACATTCGCGCAGACATTCGGCCGCAGCCTGCGAGTCGCCAGCCTGTTGGAGAGTATCGGCAAGGTAGAGATGGGCCTCGATCAAATTCGGCAGCAGCGGGATGACGTTCCGAAAATGGGGAATCGCTTTGTCGAATTGGCCCATCTGTTTGAGGGCGTTAGCCAGGGAGAAATGGGCCGGCGCGAACGTCGGCTGCAACCGGATAGCTTCGCGGAAATGTCCCACCGCATTCCCCGGTTGACCAAGTGCCAATCTTGCCACGCCCAAATGATGGTGGATGTTGACTGCATCCGGTTGCAGTCGTTGAGCTTTGCCGAGATATTTCAATGCTTCGTCCGGCCGCCTCGTCTGAAGACAAATCCGACTCAGAAGAGAGAGGGCCGCGACGTTCGCTGGCTGGGACTTCAGGATCGAGCGACACAGAGCCTCTGCCTGGGAAAGGTTGCCTGCATCGTGGAAACTCCACGCCTGGCGGAGGGCTTCGTCGATTGTGAGCATGCGGAAACTCGGTCTCCCCGTGAAGATGCCGAAGGTTGGTGTAGCGTCATCAAACCCCGGCCTCAAAGAG
>PLDW01000082.1 GCA_003136315.1 Gemmataceae bacterium
GACCGATGGCTATTGGGACGAACCCGAGACGCACCGACCACATCAGCGGCAGCCGGGTAAGCAAACCGAGAACAACATGACCAACCGGCTTCTGAGCCTGCTGATCCTTCGTGATCGGCGGGCTGGAGCCCTTTACACATCGGCCACACACCACGCGATTCGCCGGGCCGTTACACAGCAGCTGTGGCAATTGCGAAAAAATACAAAGCTATTCGCATCACCGTAATCGCGTTGCCAGCTCAAGCTCAGTTGACCGCAGACAAGATTGCTGACTCTGGATTCAGTGACCGCGTCGCAGTCACTGCTGCTGATTTCTTCGAATATGCTTTTCCGGAAGGCGTTGACTGCTTTTTCTTCATTCATCAATTGGTCATCTGGCCGGTCGAAGTAATCAGCGCATTGTTAACTCACGCATATTATAATCGTTTAAATGACAGAATGATCGTAATCCTCAATTCGATGGCAAACGATGAGGAAGATGGCCCCTTGGCTGCAGCGTTAGATACGGCATATTTCCTTACCCTACCCACTAGTGGCGGGATGATTTATCCTTGGATTGAATATGAGCGATGTCTGAAAGCTGCTGGTTTCTGTTCGATCGAGCGAGTCCGACTCGGGTTATGGACGCCACAAGGTGCAATCGTTGCCAAAAAGCTAGCTAAGTAACGATTAATTGCAAGGATCCGGCGTATGCCCGTCTCGTCTCGCCTCGGAAATGCAGAAGTCTCACCTGTCCGTCCAACTGAAGTATGCGGTCCCGAGGGACCTCTCTTTGACTGTGGGGGCAGCGGGTGAAGATCCACTAACTGCCAAAGTACTCCCTGGACACGAATCCGACCGAGCGGGTGTGGTGGCGACTGCACGAGTCCGTGACCCGCAACCACCGGTGCCAGACGATGGACGAGTTGCTCGACCTGACGTTTGACTGGTTCGAGGCCCACGGCCCGTTACGGGTCAGATTGGGGGTGTGTACAATGAAAAGCCTTGAAAACAAGGCCACATTCGCATTTGGCGGGAGCTATTTAGGCCGGGCAGAATGAGCCCGCCAGGGACAATCAACTGAGTACGCCGAGTGTGAGGAGTACGGCTCCGATCACTAACGGGGCGAGTCGTGGGCCGGGTGCCGAGGTGTCGTCCGGTGGTCGAAGTCGAGTGTCTGATTCTGGCTCCGGAATCGGGGTGAGCGAGGATCGCAAGTCGATCCGCTCCATTGCGAGGGGAGCCTGAGCACTCGCGAGTGTGGTGAGGTCGGCCCGGGTGGGGGCATCCAGGGCCTGCGGGCCGGCTGGGGTGGGCGAGTCCGAATTGTCAGTGGTCGAGTAGGACGGGATCGGAACAGCGAGTCGGGTCGCCTCCAGAGCGTCAACCAGGGCGGCGACATCCTGGTGACGAGCCCGCGGATCGCGGGCAAGCATCACCGACACGATCTCGGAAAGGACTTCCGGTACGTTCGGATTCAGCCGGCGCACCGGGAGGAAGGAGTCGTGTTCTTTTTCCCGCATAATCTCTTCGTGGGTCGACCCGGGGAAGGGAACCTGTCCTGTAAGAAGGTGATAGAGGGTTGCCCCGAGGGCGAAAATATCGCTGCGGCCGTCCACAAGAGCTGCATTCAACGATTGCTCGTAGGGCATGTAATACGATGTCCCGACCCCCTGGTTGATGGAGGTGAGGTGGCTGTCGTCGCTGAGCCGCTTTGTCAGCCCGAGATCGGCCAGTTTCGCGTGCCCATCTGGGCTCAGGAGGATGTTGTCCGGTTTCACATCACGATGGACGTAGTTACGGGTATGCAAGAAAAGAAGGGCGCGGCCGATGTCGATCCCGATCCGGACGACGACCCCAACCGGGAGTCGGCCGAACCGGGCAACGGTCGTATGGGCACTCGGACCGTCGACAAACTCCAGCACCAAATAGTGTTTCCGGGTCTGCGAGTCAAAACCGGCTCCAAACCCCTGCACGAGGTTCGGATGTTGGAGGAGGCGGCTCAGTCGGGCTTCGCGGTAGAATCGGTTGACGAAATCCGGCCGGGTGGCGAGGTGTTCCGCCAGAAGTTTGACCGCCACGGCCCTGCGGCCAGGTACGTCATAACTGAGGTAAACAGTACTCATCCCCCCTTCGCCGACCTGGCGGAGAAGACGGTAACCGGCGACAGCGCGGAGTTCCCCGGCCTCTGCGCCCGACGAGTCTGGCCAGTTACGCTCCTCCGGCGAGACGGCGTCTTCGGAACCCGGCATCGGCTGAACCTCCATTCAGGCACACGCCTACCCTGGGCCTTTACGAGTGGCACGACCTCGCCGCCCGATTTAACCGACTGTTACTGGTTGAGTTACAGCGAGTGAATCGAAATAGCTCTGTTTATAGTAACCTGTCTGGTTGCCATCTGCAAGCATCAAGTCCGACAGAATAACGTCTCGGACCCGACCCCGGTTCTCACTCTGTGCGAAAAGGTTCAAGGTTCGTCGGAGCGAACTCTTCCCCCTCAGTCAGACGACAGAAGCCGGGAGGACTCACACAACATCAGGTCGGTGAGGGGTCTATCAACTTAGGAAACGGGAAATTTTGAGCCTGGATGGCTCGGTTCGCTGGCTTTCGCAGCGAGGAGATTCGCATTCGCCATCGCGGCTCTGTGAAAGGATGATAACGTAAGCGATTGTACCCGCAGGCTTTAGCCTTCACACTCGGTGAGCGTCCGAAGCTGGCAAGCTCACGCCTGCGACTAAAAGAGTGAGCCAGGTTGGGGGAGAAAATCGACCAGAGGGATCGGGTGCCAGCGGCTTGTCCGCCCGTAGTGACCACAATCGTGGTCGGTCAGGTCCGGCCGGCTCCCTGCCTTTTCAGGTGTCGACAACAGGGATGGGGAGTTAACGAAGGTGGGCTGTGCGAAGGGCTTTCAAGTGGATCAGGAGAGGATTTAACTGCTGACTGGAATTTACGATCCCTCCGAATGGCGTTGTATGGGGGTCGGAGTCCGACCAATGATCCCAGGTCACGGATCGGACGTGGGGCTTGCTCAGAGCCAGCGCAGCAAACGATTCTGCCCATTCTGCCTGTCCTGCAAATGTGGGACCACCCCGCCAGGTGGTCGCCAGCTCCTCACCATGTTCCTGCGCGATGGGATCCCGATCTCCGGGTCCTGGATGACTCAGAACCACTTCCAATGGTACACCGAGCACACCAAAGAGATCGAGAACCCGAGAAGTATCCAGGAGGTCGCGAGGGAGGCTTCCTCGGGGAGTCGTCCCATAACGTAACTCGATTTCAATGGCCGAGATTCGCAACCCCGTGCGGATCAGGTCATCGGCGAAAGCGAGGGGGGAAATGGTTTGATCGTCGTTGACGAGGTAGTCGCCCCAGGGCTGAGCGATACTCAATACGAGGTCCAAGTCTGGAGCGAGCTGGAGCGCGGCTTCAAAGAGCCGGGCGGCCAGTCTCAGCCGGTCGTCGTCGGAGAGCCCGAGTCCATCGGAGTGATTAAACCCTCCGCAGACCACCCACCTTCTGACCCTGTCCCGATACCGACCGATCAGTGTTTCGAGGTAATCGCACATAAACGCAGCGAGGGTTGGGAGATCCCCTCGCCAGCCACTCGCCCAATCTGGCAGTTGCCCGGGGCTAAGGTCGATCACAGGGCCGAAAGTCAAAGGAAGCCCGGCGGTCCAGGCGGCTTCGACCGCCTGGTCGACAGGTTCCCAGCGATACTCCGACTCGGCTGGCTCGACGTCCCGCCACCGGAACCCCACGCGGGCAGCGTTGAAGGCGCGAAGATACTCACCCGCGAGCGTTCCCATCGGTCGGACGGAATACCGAGCAGCGAACCAAGTCTCCAGTTTCCCCTCTTCGTGGTGGCGGGTGGCGAACATCTGTTCGACGTACAGTCGTACAAGCCGGTCCGCGAGTCGGTAAGACCTGGACATGGCCTCATTTGCGGCGGATTCCGATTCTGCCGAGGGTTGGTTCATCACCGCGACGCCGAACAACCTGGTCAGCTCATGTAACTCGTCATCGAAATCGGGGGGTGTCTGGAGGCCGATTTCTTTCCACTCAGCAGTCTGGGTTCGGACCTGATTCACCTTCCCACGAGCAAGTTCGACTGCCAAGCTGTAGGGTTGCGCCCGTTCCCGCAGGGTGGCGGTCATGGTGACCACCGTTTCAGACTCCCCCACAGGCCAGGGAAGGAGCAGATACCCGCTTTCATTCGGCCCGCGCGTGACGATCAACTGCCCATCCTCGACCCGAGCCGAGATCGGCGAGGGGGTGAGGTCGTACCCTCCGGCGAAGCAAGCCAGACGAAGGAGTGGCTCGAGCCCCGGTGGGACTGGGTTCGGGAGGATTAAGGCGATCGACCCCATAACCACAACTACCGTCGGGTGCCGAAGGAGGAATGCACAAGAAGATGGATTATTTCGTGCCCGGGGGTCGGGGGAAAGGGGAAATCCGCGCTGAGGGAGGTAAGATCCGGTGAATCCGGGGTGATTAGGGAGGCGGGCCGGCCCCTGCGAAACCCTCAAATCTCCCTCCGAGTCCCGGGGATCGACACTCTCGGGTCACACCACCGAAGGACCTGAAAGCGCTGTGATCGTGATCCCGTATCGATCGGCAAGGGCAATGGTCTCTGCCTCGTCCAGGAGGATGGTTCGGCCTGCTTCAATCGCCAGGACTCGACTTCCGGCCGCCTTCATGGACTCGATCGTCTGCTGCCCCACTGTTGGGACATCGAACCGCATATCCTGGGCGGGCTTGGCGACTTTCACGACGACGAACCCATTCCGCCCGCATAACTCGCCAGCCCGCAGGATGGCCCGGTCTGTCCCTTCGATAGCCTCGACTGCCAGAACCGCCCGTTCCCGGACCATGACACTCTGGCCGACATCAAGGCGGCCCATCTCGCGAGCCAGTTCCCAGCCCAGAGCGATGTCTCGATCTTCGGCAGTCGTTGTTTTCCGGCGAGTGAGAACCCCTTCGCGCACAAGCAACTCCGGGCAGAGGTCGAGGGCGGAAACGCACTCCAAATTGTGGCTTCGGAATTCGTTGATGAGCCCAAGCAACAGCGAATCATCATTGTTCGCTTTGCGGCGGCGGAAGAACCAGAACCGAATCATCCGCCAATCCGGGACAATCTGCAGCAATCGCCACGGGCGGAAGAGAATGTGTTTGTGGAACTTCCCGGCCATCGTCCAGCGGCAGACCCCAGCTCTGCGAAATGTTCGGATCACGAATCCAAGAGAGGCCCGACGAATCCACCGAAACTCCGAACAGAGGTCGCGCAGTGCCGGGTCAGCCATCCCGTTCGCACCGATGCAGACGACCGGTATCCCACACTCCCGGGCCTTCTCGGCAAAAACGATGGGGAACCGTCCGGCACCCGCCAGCAGACCCACCGGCTCGCGCGAGCCGAGCGGATGATGCAGGGCCAGGGGGGCTGCCATCAAACCTCCTCCAAGCCCAGATGGTCCTTGATCCGTCGCAGGTCTTTGCGCATTTCGGGAAGGTGATCCTGAGTGACCCAGATCCGTTTCTGGGCGGTTTCGGGCCGGGCTGGGAATCCGCAAAGCCGGGAATTGTCCGGCACGTGTGCGATGACTCCGGTTTTGGCCCCCAATACCACTCGATCGCCGATGTTCAGATGGTCGGCGATCCCGACCTGACCGGCCATGATGACGTAATCCCCCGTCGTACAAGACCCTGCGATCCCGACCTGCGCTGCCAAAATGTTGTTGCGCCCGATCCGGCAGTTGTGTGCGACCATGACAAGGTTGTCGATCTTCGTCCCCGCTCCGACCCTGGTCGGTCCGAACGTCCCACGATCGATGGTCGTTCCCGCTCCAATTTCGACATCCTCTTCGATTTCCACCCATCCCAGTTGTGGGATCTTGACGTGCCGACCCTCCTGGAATCGATAGCCGAAACCGTCGGCCCCGAGGACCGCGTTGGCATGGACAACGACTCGATCACCGAGGATACAATCGTCGTACAACACAACCCGGGGATGGAGGACGACATCGGTTCCGAGCCGGCAAGCACGACCGACCACTGCACCCGCGTGGAGGGTCGAGTTCGCTCCCACTTCGGTGCCTTCGCCGACAACAACGAAGGGACCGATGGATGTTCCCGGGCCGAGTTTGGCGGTCGGGTGAATGTGTGCGGTGGGGTCGATGGTCCCTGTGCTGGTGCGAGACGGACCGCGGAACTGTTGGACGATCCGGGCGAAGGCCATCAGCGGGTCATCGACCCGAATGAGCGGTCGGCCGTTAACGGGAACCGAGAGTGGTGCGACGGCTGCGGAAGCACGACTGGCGTGCCACGCTCCCAGGTTCCGGTCGCCGTCAATGAACGTGATGTCGCCGGGTTGGGCCTCGGCGAGAGTACGGGCGTTTGAGATGGGTAGGTCGGCGTCCCCGAGGACTTCCCCCCGAACCCACTCCGCGAGCTGCCGGACGGTGACGGTCACGGTGGGTCCCTTCTTCCCTACAGAGCCGCTGAACCCAGATCCCTTGGGCCAGCGGAACTTAGCGGATTGGGGCGACCAGGGCAAGGGCAACCGACTGAGGGTCGGTGAGATCCTACTGTTCGGGGAATATCGGTTGGCGACAACGGTCCGTGAGAGGGGGAATTGGGTGGGAGTGGGCGGAAACGTGGTGAAGCGGGGAGGTTATGCCGGATGTAACCCAACGGACCGAGCGAACTCCGCAGCGTCAATCGGTCCAGCCGGGGTCTCGACGACTCCGCCACCCACTGCGGCAGCCCAGCAGAGTTTGTCCCAGGCCGTGCGCATCGCAGCGTCAGCGTTTCCCCAGACAACGCAGACAAGGCGGTCCGAGCCTGCCCGCAATGTCACCATACCGGCTGAGAGGCCAACCCGGATCTCCTTCCACCCTGGTTCCGGGTTCTCATCCGGGAACGCAGGCAACCCATCGATCATGCGGATTGTGCCAGCTTCCCCGACCCGCTGGAGTTGCTCGCGGATCGCTTCCCAGGAGGGAACTGAACCGCCCGGGTAGAGGATCGTGCGGTCCATGCCCATTGAAGACCTCATGTGTCAGTTGGGCCGCGTGGTGCAGAACGCGGCCCAATTTGCTTGGTGATCGCATCGTTGGGGGACACCCATTGCTGCCCTACTTGTCTTTCGGTGTATCCTTGTCCTTCCCAATGACGATCTCTTCCAGTCGCTTCTTCTGGTCGGCGGTCAAGACGGCCCGGAGTTCTTTGTCACGGGTGCCCTTCAGTTCCTTGATCTTTGCCTCCAGGTTCTCGATTTCGTTGTGGTACTTCCCCTGGATCTTGTAGATTTCCTGCTTCTGGTCGTCGGTGAGCCCGATCTTCCCCCAGTTTTGGGGGAGTTTTCCTTGGACCTTGACCTGCGGCTCGGTCTTGGTCACCTTCGGATCGTCCTTCTTCGGATCCTGTCCGACCAGGCCGGCGGAGAGGACACACATCATGCCCACGAGAGCGAGCGTCCACACACGATACATGACGACACCTCGGTGTCGAGAAAAAAGTCTGTCGCAACCGGAACGTCCGTTCACGACAGTATCTCTTTGTCTAACACCAGCGGTGCGATGGCAAGGAAAAAATGCGCGGAATTCGTACTGACTGCCGTACAGTCTCTGGCTACCATCGGACGACATTCATCATCCGTACAACAGGTTGTATAATTAACCAACCTTTTTCCTATTCGCACCGAGGCTCGTATGCAATTATTCTGGATTCACATGTTGCTCGCACGCGGATTACACAATATGGTCTTGGCAGCGGCGATGCAGCGCGGCAGCGTGCAAATCATCATCGAGAGTTGTCGAAATCGAACAGGTTTGGGAAGTCCCATTCGAGCCGCTCCCACTTCAGGTTGTCGGTGGGTCGCCTGTTCCGACCGGACATCGGCGTGACCCAGGAACCCGATACGCCAGTTTCGGTGGAGGGGTGGGAAATCCGCGAGGGGAGGATTGGAGACGAGCGGCAGGTCGCACTGGACTCGAATAGAATAGCTCAATGACGTGTTGCAAAGGGGGCTGACAATGGCGAAGAAGAAAAAAAAGTCGGACAAGGCGACCCCGAAGCGTTCCCCAGTCCAGGGCATTCCGGAATTTCCTGACCGGAGGCTTCTGGAAGGGGTGATGCGGGAGTGGGTTGGGAAACTGGCACCAGGGAATGAAAACACCCCCCTTGCCAAGGCCCAGGTGATGATCGACCGAGCGGTCGGTGAACGAAATGTCAATCGCCGGGTCCAGATGGCCAGAGAGGCTCTCGAAATCTGCCCCGATTGTGCGGATGCCTACGTTCTCCTTGCAGAACACGCTCGCACCCGCAAGGAAGCCCTGTCCTATTATGAAAAGGGAGTCGCTGCGGGCGAGCGGGCGCTGGGGGCGGACGCATTTCAGCAAAGTGTCGGCCATTTCTGGGGGATGCTCGAAACCCGTCCCTACATGCGTGCCAGGCTGGGCTTCGCGCACGCCCTCTGGGTCGCTGCCCGGCGTGATGAAGCCATCCAGCACTTGCAGGACATGCTGCGATTGAACCCGAACGACAATCAGGGAATCCGCTACACCCTGGCTGGCTTTCTCCTCTTTCTCGACCGAGACGAGGATCTGGCACTCCTTCTCCGGCAGTATCCCCACGATGCCTCGGCGGCGTGGGCTTACACCAAGGCCCTCCTCAGCTTCCGACAGCATGGCGACACGGCCGAAACCCAACAGTTGCTCGCGGCCGCCCGGAAGACGAACAAACACGTCCCGGAATACCTCACGGGTGAGAAGTTTCCGCCAGCGGAGGAACCGGGTTACTACAGCCCTGGCGACGAGAGCGAAGCGCTCAACTATGTCGGGAGTTTCCTCGCCTCCTGGAAGTCCACTCCGGGAGCCATCGCCTGGCTCCGAGCCAAGGTCAAGAAGCCGAAGGACTCCCCACAGGCCAAAGGACCGCTCGGCTTCATCAAGAAGTGGCTCACCAAGAACCTGCCGCAAGAGTTCGACGAGTGGCAGGCCGATTTCCGCGTGCTGCCAAACTGGGTCAGGGCCGCCGGTGTGAGCGTGCGCCCGTGGGCTCTTTTGGTGACGAGTCGCACCAATGACCTGGTCCTGACGCACCAGATTTCGGAAGAACGACCCACGGCAGCGCTGGTCTGGGATGCTCTTGTTGAGGCCATGCAGAAGCCAGGCGCTGGCACACCGCATCGGCCCACGGAGTTACAGGTCCGGCACGACCCAACCTGGGACTCGTTGAGAGCGCACATCGAAGAGATCGGACTCCAACTGACCACGTGCGAGGAACTCGATCAGCTTGGTCATGCGTTCCAGTCGATGATCGAACACGTCTGCGGAACGCCGCAGCCGGGTCTGCTGGATATGCCGGGGATGAAGCCTGATCAGGTGGGCAAGTTCTACGAGGCCGCCGCGCAGTTTTTCCGACTGGCGCCCTGGAAGAAGGTGGGTTACGAAGCCGCGATCAAGATCGAGTGTGACCACTATCAGAGTGGCCCCTGGTACGCTGTCCTGATGGGACAATCGGGTTTGACCTCTGGCCTCGCACTGTACGAAAACTTGCGATACCTTCAGCGGATGTGGTCAGAAGAGGTGGGCGACGAGGAGAGCGCCCGGGAGACGATCGCCACCAGTGTCACGTTCGGGGAGGAGTGGGATTGTGCGATTGCCGATCTGGAGGCGTGCCAGAAATATGGCTGGCAAGTGGCTCGACCCGATGCCTATCCCGTCGTCATCCACAAGGAACGAGGCTTATCTGTGCGGCCAGCGTTGGTCTGGGAACTGGAACTGGTGGAAGGATGTCTTCGGGCGATTCCGGAGTTCATCACGCGCCGCAAGCAGGATGACCCAACTCGGGAAGAGATGACGATACCGGCGACTTCCGGGCAGTTGAAGCTGGTGCTGTCGTGGGTGATCGAGGAGGGAGGTCGGTAGGCGGCTGAGCTGGCACCCAGGGCACGCGGTTGGGTACAGTTCACCTTGAGAACTCGCCACACGTTGCAAAGGAATTCGCCTTGGCACTATTGGGGGCACATCTGTCGGTCGCAGGTGGTCTGCACAATGCCGTTTCGGCCGCGGTTGCACTGAAGTGCGACACTGTGCAGATCTTCACGAAAAACGCCAACCAGTGGGCGGGCAAACCGCTTGACCCGGGGGAGATTGCGACTTTCCGTAAGGCGGTTGCGGAGGCCAAATTGCAATACCCGACCGCCCATGATTCGTATCTCATCAACCTCGCCGCTCCGGACGAGACCCTCTACCGAAAGTCGATAGCGGCCTTCACCACCGAACTGGAGAGGGCGGAATCGCTGGGCCTGAGCTATCTGGTGACCCACCCCGGAGCCCACACGGGGAGCGGAGTGGAGGCGGGACTCGCTCGTGTTGTGCCCGCGCTGGACGAGGTCCACGCCCGCTGTAGGGGCTTCGGCGTGAAAGTGTTACTCGAAACGACCGCGGGACAGGGGACCACTCTCGGGGCCACTTTCGAGGAGTTGGCCACGCTTCTCAATGGTGTGAGAGAGCCGGAGCGACTGGGGGTCTGTTTCGACACCTGCCACGTCTTCGCGGCGGGTTATCCCCTTTCGGCCGAGTCCGAGTATGCCGCCACGTTCGAGCAGTTCGATGATCGAATCGGCCTTTCCCGATTGAAGCTCTTCCACCTCAACGATAGTGTGAAACCTCTGGGGAGTCGGGTGGATCGACACGCTGGCCTTGGCCTTGGGGAGATCGGTCTGGAGCCGTTTCGGAGGCTGGTCACGGAGAGTCGGTTCCGGGCCACCCCAATGATCCTCGAAACGCCCAAGGAGGACGATGACGGCAACCCGATGGATCCGGTCAACCTCGGGATTCTGCGGGGGTTCCTCTTGGAAGGCGGAGCTGAGCAAGCGAGACTCGCAGGCTAACGGGGCGGAGAGGTATCTCCAACGCGAGTGGTAGAAGGAGGAATCCCCCCCGTCATGGACAGCCGGGNNTCCGTGGCGGCCCGGCGTGGGCATGTCCCAAAAACAGGTAGGCTTTCTTCTGCCGCTCACCCAAAGAATCGAGGCCATTGCTCGGTCCAAAATGTAGCGAGTATCATCGAGCGCTGGCTGGTCCCGTTCCGGAACCCTTCTGGATCTCACAAATGCCCTCGCATGGTTTGTCGCACCCACACGACTCAGGCAAGAGAGCGGCTGGGCCGGTGGGGAACAAGGTTCAGGCATTGCTGCGCCAGGCTGGCAGGGTCGCAATTCTCGGAGTCGCCATCTGGCTTGGTGTTGTAAGTAGTGACTATCGGAAGAGTTTTGCCCACGAGAAGGCCAGACGACACCCCGAACCGACCCGCAATGGGGAGGAGGGCACCGCTGTCCTGGAGGGCCAGCCCCGGCTCAGACTCGTCCTCCTTCAAAAGAGCGATCTGGTCGCAGCGATCACAGCCTGTCGCGAAGCGATCCGCCTCGAACCGAACGATCCCCGTCCGCGCTCCCAACTGGCGAGACTCCTCGTTCAGCGAGGCGATCCAGCAGCAGGGCTCGCTGCGCTCGAAGAGAGCGCCCGGTTGAACCCCGCCTGGATGACCGACCTCAAGACCGGCTTCCGTTACCACTCGGCCTGCTGTGCCGCACTTGCCGCCACCGGGAAAGACAAGACCTCACACCCCGACACTGAGCCCTCGGTCCTGCGCCAGAGGGCCCTCGACTGGCTCACGGCCGACCTCGCCGCGTGGCGCAAACACCTCACCGACTCCCCAAAGGCTCGACCGATCGTCCACGAGCAAATGCTCGACTGGCTCAAAGACACCCACCTCAGCTCGGTCCGGGACCGGAAGGATCTCGACAAACTCCCGATTGATGAGCAGGTCGGCTGGGTCAAGCTGTGGACCGCGGCTCGCATCCTCCGCGACGAGACGGCCCCGCTGCCCCTCGCACCGCCGCCCCGTTTGGTGAAGTGACCCGCACGGTTGTGACACCCACCCCAGGCTCTCCCAATGCGCATTTGGTGAGAAGCCCTTCAAGCTGTCCGATCCGGCCGCCGATGCTAGTGGTGTCAACGCTTCGCCCACAGCCTCTGCCGCCCCAACAGGATCTCCCTGTGGGCGTCGCGAACCGGCTGGCGGGAAGATGGTCAGGGGGTAAGGGGTCTGCGACCAGTCGGTCGCCACCTCTTCCCTTGATCGGTCCGGTAGATCGGGCGGATGGCCCCCGACGCCGCCCGGTCCTGGACCTTCCCACGGCCGAACCGACCGGCTCCGGCAGGATCGACACCACCGATTGGTCACTGTCGGGCACGACGCCCGCAGCCGACTGGTCGACACGACGATACACCGCCGGAGCCGGTCGGACCTTTTCCCGCCTTGACCCACCCGCTCATCCCCATATCCCATCATCGCCACGGGCCACTGTCTACTCAGGTGGTGACCCGCCAGCCGCCCCGGTCCTTCCGGCAAAATACTTGACACCCACGACCCCCAGCACCGCCGATGAGCCACTCCACGATCCGAGCGTTGAAGGCCCGCGAAATCCTCGACAGCCGGGGCAATCCCACCATTGAAGTCGTCGTCGAACTCGACAATGGGGTGAGCGGCCGGGCGGCCGTTCCCAGCGGCGCCAGCACCGGTGCCCACGAGGCTGTTGAACTCCGCGACGGCGACAAAGGACGCTACGGCGGCAAAGGGACGCTCCACGCTGTCCGCAATGTCCACGATGCCATTGCGCCCGCAGTCAAGGGGTTGTGCGCTCTCGATCAGGTCCGACTCGACCGCCGGATGATCGAAGTCGACGGCACCCCAAACAAGGGGAAACTCGGGGCAAACGCGATCCTCGGGGTGTCGATGGCTGCGGCTCACGCGGCTTCCAAGAGCGTCGGGTTGCCACTCTATCGGTACATCGGTGGGACGAACGCGACGGTTTTGCCCCTCCCCCTCATGAACATCCTCAACGGTGGCAAACACGCCGATAGTACCGTTGATTTCCAGGAATTCATGATCGTCCCGATCGGTGCGCCCACCTTCCGCGAAGGCCTCCGGATGGGGTCCGAGGTGTTCCACACCTTGAAGAAGGTGCTTCACGACAAGGGGTTGAGCACGTCGGTCGGGGACGAGGGGGGGTTCGCCCCGAATATCCCCTCCGCCGACGAGGCCCTGGCCATTATCAGTACCGCCATCACGAAGGCTGGCTACAAACTTGGGGACCAGATCGCCTTCGCCCTCGACCCTGCCTGCACGGAACTCTACGACGAGGCCAAGCACAAGGGGAAAGAAGGCTACTGCTTCTTCAAGAGCGCACCGGACAAGATCGCTACCTCGGACGAATTGATCGACCTCTGGGCCAAACTCTGCGACAAGTACCCCATCTGCTCGATCGAGGACGGCCTGGCGGAAGATGACTGGGCGGGATGGAAGAAACTCACGACCCGTCTCGGTGCCAAGGTGCAACTTGTCGGGGACGACCTCTTCGTGACGAACACGGTGCGACTCAAGCGGGGGATCACCGAGGGATGTGCAAACAGCATCCTGGTCAAGGTGAACCAGATCGGCACCCTGACCGAGACTCTCGAAGCGGTCGAGATGGCAAAGCGGAACAAGTTCACCGCGATCATGAGCCACCGGAGCGGGGAGACGGAAGACACCACGATAGCCGATCTGGCGGTTGCCACGAACTGCGGTCAAATCAAAACGGGCTCAGCCTGCCGGACCGACCGGATCGCGAAATACAACCAACTCCTGCGAATCGAGGAACAGCTCGGTTCGGCCGCCGTCTATGGGGTAGAGATGCGGAAGTAACTCGGGTGTGACCGGGTGTCCTGTGGCTATAGCGGCGGATTGCACTCAGGCAGACGCCAGGAAATGACCTACCACGATCCCTGGGGGGTGCCACGTGCGGCTTGTCCGCCCGTGAAGGCATTACACGGGCGGACAAGCCGCACGTGGCACCCGATCCCACTGGTAGCTTTTCTCTCAACAACTGCCTCGGACCGATAGGAAAAAGTTGGTTCGATCATGCCTACCCTCTTCAGTGACCCACCACAGGGGCTTTACCTCGTCCTGCTGGCGGGAGTTGTTGTCACGGGGGCGATCGCAGCCAGGAATCAAGACCGCCGGAGCCTGATCCGTCTCGGGATCGCTCTTTCGCTCTTACTGCTCGTGTTTTTGGTTGACAAACTGATTGAGAGCCCGCGGGAGGAAGCGGTCCGAAAGATCCAGGCAATGGCCGCGGCCGCGACGGCCGCCGATCCGAACCGGTTTGTCGAGCACGTCTCGGAACGCTTCGAGATGAAGGGAGGAGCGACCCGGGAGCAGTTGCGGAACTCCGGGGCGTGGAGCCTCATCCGGATGCACCACGCCCGGATCGCGGTCTGGGGGTTCGGCGAGGATTCTTATAAACGAATCAGTGATTCCGAAATTGAAGTCGGGTTCTACACCAAGGCGACAGCCGAGGGCTCGGGTGCAATGGTGATGCGGTATGCCCGGGCCGAGTTCATCAAGGATCCGGATGGGCAGTACCGGCTCAAGTCCATCAAGTTTTACAACCCCGTTGAGAATGGGTTGAACGCCGAAGACCCGATACCCGGGTTCCCGTGACCCCTCGGCCCGTTCAGAATCACTTGTTGCGTGACACGACCGCCTCGACGAATTGAAACTCGCCCAAAATGGTATTGCGGGGGACTGGCCGTGCTCACGCTCACGCTTCGGGCCTCGTCCCCCATTCCGCTCGAACTCGATGGCATCAGCCCGGACCGCATTCACATGCTCTCGGCCATTGAAGTCGCTCGGCGGTCTGTCTATCATGGCAACCGAACTGAACCGCTTGGCACATTCTTTGACGTGACTGGGTCGCCCAGTGACGGCAATCTCACGATTCGAGGAGACACCCGGCACGTCAAGGGGATCGGGGCGGGCATGGCGAGCGGGCGGATTGTCGCCTCGGTAGCCGGTACGCACGCCGGAGCGAAAATGACCGGCGGCGAGTTGGAGATCGACGAGAGTGTGGGCGACTGGCTGGGGGCGGAGATGACTGGTGGGGCGATCACGGTTCATGGGAACGCCGGAAATCAAGCAGGGGCTGCGTATCGAGGTTCGCGCCGGGGGATGACCGGCGGCACGATTCTCATTCATGGTTCAGCAGGCGACGAATGCGGCCTGTTGATGCGTCGCGGGCTCATCGCAGTGAAGGGAGGGTGCGGGGAATTCGCAGGTGCATCAATGATCGCGGGGAGTCTGTTCGTCTTTGGACAGTCCGGGAATCGTCTCGGTGCTGGGATGAAGCGAGGGACGATCCTGGCTGCGGGCGGGGTCAACGAACTACCTCCATCGTTTCGCTACTCGTGCGCGTATCGACCAACCTTTCTGGCGCTGTATCTCCGGTCGCTATCGATTGCGGCTTTCACGGTTGAGCGGGTGAATCTCGGAATTCTCCATTGCTACCGAGGGGACCTGTTAACAGGAGGGCGAGGTGAGGTTCTGATTCCGAATCGATGAAAGTCTCAGGAATAATTAAATTATTGGTCAGAAGAAATGGCCCGCAGATGACGCAGACTTCGACGCAGATAAAATCCAGATAAGACCAGAATGTTTTGATCAAGATTTTATCTGCGTTCGCAGATCAGCGTCATCTGCGGGCCATTTCTTCTCTTCTCAAGTCATCCGCGGGCCAATCTGAGGACTCACCGGCGACCGCTACCCGGATTCGGCACAACCACTTTCAGCCAGTTCTCCGGGATCATGACTGGCCCACCCCGTTGCAGACCCGTTGCCCGGAAGATATTTGCTGGTGGTGCTCCCGACCCAATCATCGCGGCCAGCACGCCCGCGGTGAACCCCGCTGACACCCCCGAGCCGCCTTCCTGGTCGATGGCCACGGATGGCGCTAGGAGGTCGGGTTTGGTCAGGAGTTCGACCCCAGGTCCGCCACCAGTCAATCCGGTCGTGATCGTTCCGAGTGGCTTGTCCGTTTCCCCCACTGCGATCGCGGCCTTGGCGTCACCGGGTATCCCGACCCCAACATTGTGCGGTGAGTAGGAAGCAAACACAGGCCGTCCCATAGCTGCGGTGCCACCCACAAATTCTGCGAACACACGTGGTTGGATCTGAATCACTCTCCGGAGGGCAGGCAAGCGGATATCGTAAATCGGAAGCCCTTCCAGCCGCACACAATAGCGACCAGCCTCGGCGACTGTGACTTCCACAACCTGCTCATAGACTCCGTAAGACGGTTCGGCATAGAGCCGGTATGGCCCACCGACAGGTCGGGCGACCTCCCGGAGTTCGTCGGATGCCCTGACTTTCCCCTCGGGGTCGAGTTGTCGGAACACACGGATCGTGAGTGGAAAGATCGCGTTCGAGCCGCCGTAACCCGTGGGATCGTGGGTCTCCCGCCACTGGACGGTGAGCCGGACCTTCGCCCCCGCAGGGAGGTTTGGAGTGATCGTTCCATCAGGTCCGCGGACCGACAGAAAGTTCAATTCGTTCGTCCACTCGTCGCTACCGACTGGCGCCCCTGGGGCTGCGAACTCCATGATGCCATCGCCATTGACATCCAGGAACGGCCCGCCCCACACCGACCCGACCGACGGGCTGGCGGCCTGGACCCACAGCGGGCGGGGTCTGATCTTGGGTCGGGTTGCTGATCGGTTTTGTGGACCTGCGAGGGCCTCACTGGCGAAGGTCGTATCGATCGCTTGACTCAGCTCACTCAAGCCATCGACCGAATATCCGTCCTCCCATACCAGTGTGTTCACAACCACATCAGTTCCGACAAGGCTAGTCAGAGCGTTTTGGAGGACCGTCGCTCGGTCGATGGTCCTCGTGAGTTTCCGTTCCTCGGCCGCCAGCCGCTCAAGGGTTTGTTTCGCACGGGCCAAACGGAGCCGGGCGCGTTCCTCGTCGCTTGAGTTCATGAACGCGATCCGGTACTCCTCCACGGCCTCAGCCAGAGATGTGCGGAGGCTTTCACCGCGGAAGTTCATTTCCACGATCCGCGACTGCATTGCGTCGGAGTAGCCCGTCGAACCGGTGACCTGCCGGGCAACCGTGAGGAGTTGGAAGTATGCGGCCGGATCGACGCGAACGAGCACGATCGCAGCGCCTGGAGCCGCCGCGTGTGCGGCCTTGGCCGCGGCCGTTGCCCCTCCGACTGCACCGGGATCGAGTGGAGAAGGCGTCAGGTCCGGTGAGAGTTCAGCCGTCAGGTCAATGTAGCTCACCGGGGTAAGCTGGGTTTTACTCAGGAAGCGTATCCCCATCCACTGCCCAAGGTCTGGGAAAGAAGTGCCGATCACGACGATCTTGGTGCCCTGCCCGCGGTAGCCGATCGTCTGGAAGGCCGCGAGTCGTGTGGCGGAGGCGACATCCGCAAATGTCGGAGCGGGTGAGTTCGCAGGGCGAGCTGCGATGGTCTCGACGGCTGCCCGCGGGAGCCTCGCGTAAATCACAATCGGATCCCGCGCAAATGCTTCCAGATCCGATGCACGCTGGAACCGAACAGTTACGACAGTCCCCGCTGCTCCTTCCAGGGTCGCGGTCACCAGTTCAGGATGCTGGGTGGTCGGGTTTACGACCATGCGAGAAGCTGTCGCACGGAATCTGGCCCGGAGGGTGTCGAGTTCCGTCAGGTCCAGCCGCTGATCGAGAATCACCTCAACCACGAGGGGCTTGGCGGCTGCCCCCGCATCATCCAGGACTGCGCGCAAGTCGGGCGTGAATTTCGCGCGGTTGGGCGCAAGTGGCTGCGGGGCCAGGAACGTCAGGTCGGAGTTCACGAGGACTTCGATCGACCGAATGGGCAGAATATCCCGAAGTGGGGAGGGAAGTTCGCTCCTGGGAGTGTCAGCGACGAACCACCCCGCGGGTTCGTCCCGCAGATCCTTCATCAATCGGAAGAGGTTTCCGGCGGGGAGATCCCCCCGGACCAGTGAGTAATGATCATTGTCGTAGCCGATCCCCTCCCGAAACCCGAGCTTCTCCAACTGCGCCACCACCTGGCGCTGTAACCGTTGCTGGTCGGCCGCGAGGTAGCCGGTGGGAATCCGGATGCGCAGCGAGACGGGCGTGGCAGTGTCATCTGGGATTTTGAAATCGGTTGGCCGGAACAAAATCGTCTTCACTCGTGGGTCGAGCAGGACGGCGTTGACATTTTTCGAGGGGATAGTGCCCTCGAAGCGCTCAGCGGTCGGGTCGAAGACATCGAGATCGTCTTCCGGTTGCCGCTTCCGGTTGAAACCGAGCGATTGGAGATGCGCTTCGAGTGCGCGGTACTGACGCACCCGTTCGTCCCGGGCAGCCCCGATGCGGTAACGGATCTGGATGTCCACCGTTTCCGGGAGAGGGGGATATTTGACCTGTGCGGTCGACACCCCGGGAAGAGTGCTGAGCATCAACAGGCCGAACCAGGCGGCTAATCGGTGGGCGGGGGGTCGAACGGTGGTCATGTTCCATCACCTGTGACGAGGCGGCGGCAGAAATCCCCACACCTCATCGTGTCGCATCGGGCACACCATGCCAACCTCACCTCGTCAAATATGCCTTCCGGGCGGGATCGGCCGGGCGAGAGAAGCGGTGGATCGCAACGGAATTCGCGTGGCGGGCGACCGGTCGTGCCGGGGGGCGAACCAGGGATGTTTTTTGCGAGGCGGATGGATGTGATCACGAGGGCATGAAGTGGGATCGGGCGGGCGCTAGCGATTGTGCTGGCTACGCAGGGCGCCCGGGTTGGGGCGCCTCCCCGGCAGGTTGAGTTGCTCGATGAACTCGCCCACGAGGGGTCCGCTCTTTCCAGTGTGCCCAAATCGCGAGAACAAGCCTGTGAGTCTCGAGTGAAGGTGAATCAGTCGTTTGTCTTTACCTCGAAGAGGTTGCAGAACAAAGCCCGGGGTCGCGTTTCGCGCACCCTGGGTACACGGTTGCCTGCACCAGCGTGTTTACCGCGAAGCGGTTAGACAAGTAAGTGCTAGCTGGCAAAATGGCCTATCGATCCAACGCATCCGGCGTTTGCGACGAGGTCGACTTGTCGAACCGCTTCGCGGTACAGAGACAAAGACGCGATCGTGGTTCCCCAGAGTGCGCGAAACGCGACTCTGGGCTTTGTTATCAAACCTCTTCGAGGTAAAGACAGCCGAGTTTCCGTATCTGGAGACCGCGTGATGGCGGCTCAAGGCATTGCTTGAGGGATGGGGGGAACAGTGGCCTCGCGTGGCGGCGGCGCGACGAGCCGAACCGGGGCCTCGTGCGGCGGCGGTGCGATCGGCCAGCGGCGCATGTGGCCGAATTTCTCCGGGTAGGCGATGCCCTTGTCCTCCAGATCCCAATAGGCGTTCATCCGTTCGTGGTAGGGGATTTGGGACTTCTCGACGACACCCTCTGGCAGCGGTGGAACCCGCCCGCCGGGGCGCTTCACGATGTGGATGTGGTCGCAGATGTCCACCCCATCCACTCGGGCGTATAAGATACAGACCCAGTCCCCCACCTTCACATCGGTCAGGCGGTACATGTACGTGTCCTGTACCCGGTACACGGGGCGTGGTCGGTCGGTTGCTCGGGGATTTTTGGGCACCCGGCCCGCTGCCAGATCCTCGGACACCGCGAACCGCTTTGGTGGCAACGCCGGAGACAGCTTCATCACCCACCGGCCCATCCCGTCCGGCCCAATCTCCTGGACCATTTGTGGGGATTCTGGCTTTTCGATCGTGATCGAGTCCTTGGTCACAGCAGTGACTATACCCTGGGGGTATCGCTGGTTCACAAACTCGATGATTGGTTGGCGGGGCGGATCATCCGGAAGAGCGGGATAGCTTGTCAGACACAGCGTGATTACGCCCAAGTGCATGGATCTCACGGGAGGTTCTCCGCCTCGGGGATGTGGTGGACCTTTGAGGGGCATCGGCGAGTTCTGGAGTTTGGGCCAGGGCCACCAACCTGGGATTACTTCGCCGGTGGGATGGGGGGAACAGTGGCCTCGCGGGGCGGAGGCGCGACGAGCCGAACCGGGGCTTCATGGGGCGGCGGTGCGATCGGCCAGCGGCGCATGTGGCCGAACTTCTCGGGGTAAGGGATGCCCTTATCCTCCAAGTCCCAATAGGCATTCCTCCGCTCGTGGTAGGGGATAAAGGACTTCTCAGGGACTCCCTCCGGCAGTGGTGGGATTAGTCCGCCAGGTCGCTTCGCAATGTTGATGTGGTCACAGATGTCCACCCCATCCACACGGGCGTAGAGGATACAGATCCAGTCCCCCACCTTTACATCAGTCAGTCGGTACATAAAAATGGCCTGTACCCGATATGCGGGGCGTGGTCGGTCGGTTGCTCGGGGGTCTTTGGGCACTCGGCCCGCTGCCAGATCCTCGGATACTGCGAACCGCTTGGGTGGCTGGGCAGGAAGCACCACAGTCTCCCACCTGGCAATCCTGTCTGGCCCGACCACCTGGGTGCGGTAGGTATATTCCGGCGTACTGATCGTGATCGAGTCCTTGGTCACAGCCGTGACCGTGCCCTGAGGGTAGTACTTGTTCACAAACTCGATCACCGGTTTGCGGGGCGGATCATCTGGGAAAGCGGGATAGCTTGTTAGACACAGAAAGATTACGCCCAATAGTATGGATCTCATGACAGAACTCCAATGGTGCGTCAGTGTCGGGTCTGGGATTACGGCAGTTGACTCTGGATATACCACCGCAACGGGGGGTTTCCAGGCCCCTGGGCGTTCACCCAGGGTCCGACAATGGCCGGGGTGTTGTTAGCCGCGATGATTCCCAGGTCCCCCTGGATGACGAGCCACGTCCAGCCGGACTCGTATGGAAATATCGTGTTGCCCGCACAGTCGATGGCACAAGGGGCGAGGGTGGCGGCGCCGCCGATTGTGAATGTACCCGAGGCTTCCCAGAGATCGGACTCACCGTCCTGCATCGTACCGTCAATGACGGGCCGGTAAGAGCCGCCAGTCCAGTTCACGTTCCCGTCCACGAAGAGCGTTCCGTAACAGTGGCCTGCGAGTACCCCATCGCAAATGGTAACGTCAGCCCCTGTGTCTGTCACGTTCCCGATGATTGTGGCGTCAGCGGATTGAGTTGCACTACTGGAGAGAGTTGACAGCTTCCCTCCAGTAAACAACGCTGAATTCTCAACTCGCAGAGTGGATCCATCGCCCAGATAGGTGACCCCGCTCGTCTGCTTATAGGACGGCCCTCCCTGACCACCGATTTCTCCCCAGACATCTGCGTACGTATCTGGCTTCAGAGTGAATGTTCCGCCTTGCACATAAATCGGTCGCGTGATGAATGTGCCACTTCTCACCTCCAGCCAGTTTTTGTTGGTAATCTGAGTGGAGTTGCCGGGACCGCCTAGAGCCACTCCTACAGAAGCGACGTTGTCTTCGCCGGGATCTACCTCGAAGCTCGAGGTGGTATCAATGTTCACATTGGCCGAATTCGCCAGGTTGACTGTCCCTGCAAGCAATGTCGCGACAGCCCCGTTGTTCAGGTTGATGTTATCTCCTGTTGTCACGGTGCCGGCATTCGTTGGGGCGATGGTCGCGATGGTACTCGATCCGGAGATGTTGATATTGGCCAGGTTCGAGGTGCTGTTGAGCGTTCCGCCCGTCCAGTAGAAGTCCGAGCCGCCATTCCATCCCGGGTTGAGCCACCATGTGTAGTCGTTGGTTGTCGCACCCCCCAGGACAGTCATGTCGCTCCCAGAGCCGGCCGGTTGGTCAATCGTACCGTTGTTCAAATACAAGGCGTCGGTTTGGACCGGCCCCGTCACCGTCACGGTTCCAGTGTATCCGGCCGTCAGCGTGATCGAGTTAAACGGCCCGCCTGAGTTCGATTGCATCCCATAACAGTCGGCTGAGCCACCACTCGGCCCACCTGCACCTGTTGCGCCCCCTGACTGACCTCCCGGGCCGTTGGCACCGGCAAAGTTGGGGAAGAGGATATCGTCCCCCGGTCCGGGAATCGAAAGCACACCGGCAGTATCTCCCCAGTTGTACGGATCACTGTACTGGTTATCCCCGGTCGCATCTGTCCAGGTGAACAGAGCCGGCATGGCCCGCAGGTCGAGAGCCTCCAGTGTCGGCTTGAACGCGGGCTTGGAGATCGGTTGGGTAGCGGGTGCCCGGAAAATGCGACGGGCTAGGCGGATCAGGGCGGAGATGGGCATGATGGCACTCTGTTGACACGTTCGTCCAGAGTTGTGAGGCAGATCGGCAGCGTTATGAAGAGGATGCTAACCGCACCTGGAGACTTGGTCAAGCAAAAAATGCAGGCCGATTGGAAAAAATCGCTGACGCCACGTTCGATAGTCTCGGAATACTATTAGGGCATAATCGCAGTGCAATGATCGTGACTAAAAGTGCCAAGGCGACTGGCAGAAGGAGGAAGACCACCCGTCATGGACAGCCGGGCAGCCACAGAGGGCGGCCACTACCTGGGATTCGTAGTGGCCGCCCTCTGTGGCTGCCCGACGTGGGCGAGTCCCAAAGACGGGTCAACTCGCCCTCTGTGTTGGCACCCGTGGTGGGCTTCGCCGCGATCACGGGGCCGGAGGTTGTTTGTCCGGCAGAAGGTAAATGAAGCTCTTCCCCAGCCGCCCGCCATAGTTCCCGGCTGAGATCGTCAGCAGCCCTGGGACATCCCGGGCGGCCGAGATCGCGGCCTGGGTAGCAGTTGCGATCGTCGCCAGGTCCGCCCCGTTGATGATAATCTCCTGAACGGATGCCACGCCTGCTGGGAGGCGAGCTTGCGGCCCGAGCTTCTCCTGGAGCGTGGGGCAGAATTCGGCGTAGGTACTCGCGATGCTGAATTTGTATTTGCTCCCGGCTTTTGATCCGCTTGCTGCCACCCCGCCGGGAAACGGGAGAATGACCCCCGGAATACTCGCCGCTGCTGCTGCCGCCCTCGTCGCGGCGTCGAGCGCGGCATCGGCGGTCGCCCCAAAGAACCACAGGTTTCCCCCCATCAATCCGTCGGTCCACCCACATCGCCGCTCGCACACGAATTCCCCACTCAGGATGGGAACCACCCAGCACCTTCGGCCGAATCGAACATCGGTGAACTGATGCCCGTCGCCGAAGTAGGCGAGTTTCCGCCCGAGCGGGAGCCAGGTCTCTCGCTCGGGCAGGGCGTTAAAGCAGGCGGTGGTTGGGCAGGGGAGGACATTCTGGCTAATGCGGACGAGAACGGCCCGATCGAGCCGCGCTTCGCGGTCCTTGTGGAACCGTGGAATGTGGAACTGGACGATCGCTCCTGGCCGTCCGTCGGGGGTTAGATAGGTCTCGTCTCCGCCCGGCCCGACATACCGATCAAGCCCGGCCTCGCAGTCGCACAGGATGGTCGAACTGGCATTCCCGGTGCAGGAAGCAATGGCTCTGTCGAGCCAGTAACGATCACGGGCGGTGATGAGAACCGCCGCATAGATACTGCGGAATGCCTCGGCGTAGGTGTCATCGATGATCGCGGCCATGAACTGGCTCCGGAACCGGACCCAGAGACCCAGAGGGATCTCCCGGCGTCGGGTCAGATGGGATGATTGTCTGGGTGGGGTAGGTCAAGGTCAACGCCGGGTTGCCGTGAGATTTCCTGGTCCTCCTTCGGTGCAACTCCAGGGCGATGCTGCTTCCCCAGGGAGCAGGGGAGGAATCCTCAGCACGGAACCCATGACGTGCGCATCGCGCTGTTGGCTCAACTGCCTGGGGTGAGAGGACGGCTGGCTGTGTCGCTGCCTATGATTTCGACATGAACATTGCCATGTTGCCTAGATGATGAGCACAAAAATGCTGGTCGGGAGGGCATCCCCGAATCGAGCTGATCGATCCGGTCACCGGAAGATGAATGAGGGATGGAAGTTACATCGCTTCAGACGGGTGCCGCAGAGGGGTGGTCTCCAAACTGGCACCCTGGTTGCTTTGGAATCAGATGGCGAGAGCCTGAAACCGCACGGTCGGTCGACTGAGGGGAGAGGCAGTCGGTCGGCCGTGCGGCTATCTTTTCTCGGCCAAGCATATGCAGCAGAGCAGGTCAAATCAGTCACACAATCGCTTTTTGCATTCTACACTCTGTTATTCTATCCCACCACACAAACTGGCACTCAGGCCCGGCCCTTCAACCGCATTCGCACTCTAAAGCAGATCGTCAATCGCACATGACTATACAGATGTCTACATTCAGGCGGCCTGGGGTTCTCTGCGGCTGTTTTTCTCCCCGAGATTTCGATTGACTCACGGTTCGGCCCGATTCATACTACCTAAATGACTGCCGCACTGACGGTAGTTCCCACCACCACGGCCGCACGGCCGCATCCCTGCCCGGCACTCCCCTTTCCCGACGCCGAGGACACTTCCATGTTCCAGCTCAATCGCTCACGCCGTCGCACGGACTGCGATGGGACCAACCGTCGTGACTTCCTCAAGATCGGAGCCCTCGGGGCCACCGGCCTCACGCTCCCCACTCTCCTCCAGGCTCGCGCCAAGGCAGCAGCCAGCGGATCACCGAGCAAGAACACGTCGGTCGTCTGGCTGTGGCTCGGCGGCGGCCCAACCCACATCGAAACATTCGACCCGAAGATGTCCGCCCCGCCCGAATATCGGTCCGTGACTGGAGCCGTGAAGACCCACCTCCCTGGGGTCGAACTCGGCGGGAATTTTGAGAAGATGGCGAAGCTCGCCGACAAAATGGCGTTCGTCCGCAGTTTCGCCCACCGCAACAGCGGTCACGGCGGCGGCACTCACTGGGTGATGACCGGATACGACTTTGCTGCGGCCGATAACGGAGCCCCTGCCAACAAGCCCGGGATCGGTTCCATCGTGTCTCGATATCGGGGGCCGAATAACCCACACACCGGGCTTCCGACCTACGTCCGGATGGGTGGCACCCTCGGCGATGGCCCGGCGTGGCTCGGAGCCCCCTACGCTCCGTTCGACGTTCAAGGGAAAGCCCGATCCAACATGACTCTGGCGGTTGCTGCCGATCGGCTCGACGATCGCAAGGGGCTGCTTCGGACGTTCGACACGGCCGACCGGCAGCTCGATGCGAGCGGCCTGATGGCCGGGATGGATGGCTTCGAGCAGCAGGCGTTCGAGTTGATTTTGAGTCGGGCGAAGGATGTCTTTGATGTGAAGCGAGAAGACCCACGGGTTCGGGACAAGTACGGCCCGGGACTGGGTGAGCAACTGATGATGGCCCGCCGACTCTGTGAAGCCGGGGTCGGTTTCGTGACTGTCCACTTCGGCGGCTGGGACATGCACGGTGGGATCAAGGACGCGATGAACAATCTGGGGCCGAAGGTCGACCGGGCGGTGGCAGCGTTCGTGGAAGATTGCAACGACCGGGGGCTCGACCAGGATGTGCTGCTCGTCGTGACCGGGGAGTTCGGCCGGACCCCGCGGGTCAATGGTGGAGCGGGTCGGGACCACTGGGCACCGCTGAGCACTCTGGCCCTGGCCGGTGGCGGGCTGCGAATGGGGCAGGTGGTGGGCGAATCGAACGCAAAGGCTGAAATGCCCAAGACCACTCCGATCACCCCCCAAGATTTGATGGCGACCGTGTTCCACACCCTCGGGTTGCCGCCAGACCTCCAGTACAAAGATCCGACCGGTCGCCCGACCAGCATGATTGTCGCTGGGAAGCCGATTGCCGAATTGGTGTGAGTGGGAACACAAGGATTCGCAGAAAGAACCTCACCCCCCAACCCCTTCCCTGGAGAGGAAGGGGGAGCCGAGGGCGGTTTTCCTTCCCTCGCATGAGGAGACGTGTACTGTCCTGTGCTCCCAAGCCGAGCAGTCCGCTGTACAAAATCCCAGGCGTTGCCCTCGACGACTGGGCGACGCCCTGATCCAGGAACCCGTTGAGACTGTCGCATCTATGGAAAGACGATTGGACGTANNCCCGTTAGACCGATAATCGCTCCGGGAATGAGACAGCCTTTGCGGGTTCCTGTATGAGAATCATCACGGCGGTTGCGGCCGATCACTCAGCAGGTAGGCGATCAGATCGTGCAATTCGTCCGGCGTCTTCACAAGCCCGGCCGGCATCGGAGAGACTGCGATCGTCTTCCGCTCCTCGATATCGGCCACTTTCACCACTCCGCGCGTCGTATCCGGGTAGAGGAATTCGATCTCGTCGGCGGTTTCCCGCACCACCAGCCCGACCAGCGCCTTTCCATCCAGTGTGACGACTCGAGTGCTGCGAAACTCGTCCGCAACCAGGCGGTCCGGCAGCAGAACCGACTCCGCCAGGTGGGTCGGGGTGAACCGCTTCCCGGCATCCACCAGGCTGGGAGCCCCACCCCCGGTCTGTTCTGCTGTAATTGCATGGCATTTGACACACCCGAGCGTCCCGAACAACTTGCGCCCCCGACTGGCATCGCCTGAGCGCCCCGCCGTCGACCAATCCACCTTCAGGAATTCTGGGCCGACCCCCTTCGCATCCTTGGCCGCTTTCAACCGCTCAGCCAGAGCGGCACTGTCGGATTTCTCGGGCATCGTGGCCGACACACCACCCCGAACTCGAATGGAGACAGGCAGCGACCCGGTAAGGTCGGTCCGCAACAGGATGTCATTGCTCCCCGGCTGGAGATCGAGAATCACCACACCGTCCGATTCCGAAGACACCGTACGGGCATTGTGCCACACCCGCACGCCCGCTCCTCCCGGAGCGAACAGCGCCGTCTGGCGATCACGACTCTGTAAGCGGAAATAGGCGTAAATGGGGCCGGTGCCGGTCGGGAGCGGTAGTCCACCCTTCCCCACCGTGATCGATTGCCAGGTGAGTTTCCGACCCCCCGCCGGAATAATCGCGGTCAGGTCGATCGGGCCTCGCTCGATGGCCTCAGCCGCGGCGGTATCTGTGAGCCGGCCGATGACCCACACCTGCGGAACCACGAGCGCTGGTCGATCGGCCAGCCCCAAGGTCCGGGCCTCACGACGAACTCGGGCGATCACGGGCTCGGACCGCGGATCACGGAGCCACCCCAACGACCAGGCGGCCTGCGAGCGGACGAGGTCGTCACGATCTCCCAGCGCTGCAAGCAATCGCTTGAACAACTCCTCGTCTTCTGAGGTGTGTGGGACTGCACTCCACTTTTGCGCGGTGGTATAGCTACCGATCGGTCCGAGGGTCGTGAGGTCGACCCGCGTCGGGGCGTCTGCGAACGGGAGTTCCCGGCTGAACCACGAATTCCCTTGCGGGAAGTGAAGGACCACACCTTTTGGGGGCGGTGCATCGGCCGGAGGAACAGTCAGCCGAACCCCCATCGCGAGAATCGCTGCGAGCCGGGTGCGGGGATTCTCGCTCCGGGAGAGAAGTGTGAGGTCATTCACACCACCACGCCGCGCGAGGAGAGTCGTCGCGGTCTGCCGGAGTACCAGATCGTCGCCAGCAGCCAGCTTCGCGACGGCTTCCACCGGGAGCGGGTAGGTAGAATCGAACAATCCTTCGAGTCCCGCGAGTTGGATGATCGGGCTAGGATCGGCCAGAGCGTCGGCGAACACCTGACCCGGTGGTTGCAGGGCCGGGAATGCGGCCAGAGCCCGCAATGCCTGGCTTCGGGGGGCGGGACTGGTCTTGTGCTTTGCCAGCGCCACGAGCGGGACTGCGCTGTTTGGCCCCGTCGAGGCGACCAACCACGGGAGGGAGGCCACGGCTGGGTCGTCGACAGGGACGGTCGCGAGCCGATCCAGGGCAGCACCCCGCCCGACACCCCGGCGGAGGAGTTCCGTATGGGCTCGATGACGCGCCTCCCAGGAATGCCCGCTCAGGGTCGCCCAGAGATCATCCACAGATGCTTTCGTCTCATCGAACACTCTCGGAACCGCAGGATTGGCCGGAGCGAGCATCACGAGATCGCTGGGGCAATGGGGAGTGACGACGTTCCCGGCGAGGTAATGGGAGGTCACGAACACCCGCCCGGCCCGGTCCACCGTGATGCCTGTCGGTCGGCACTGGTTCGCCCCCTTGGCGAAGACGACTTCCTCCGCAGTGAATGTCGCTCCAGCGGCGATAAGGGGGTACCGTGTGACGGCGAACCGGTCCCATCGGCACAAAAGCAGAGACCCGCGTAGGTCGGGGCTGGCGGAATCGCAGTAATACGCGAGGTCGCACGGCACCCCGCGGCCGAGGGTGGGGTGAATCGAATCCAACAGGTCCGCGCGGTCCGGAGTTTTGGAGGCCATCCACCCCCGCGGCCAGGCGAAATCCGCGTGCGGAGTGACGTGGAGCAAACGCATCGGAGCATACAGATCCGCCCGACTCTCGTGATCATTATCGTTGGTGAACAAGTTCCAGTTGGGATCGAACGCCAGCCCCACCGGGCCGCGAAGCCCTCGGGCCACCACCCGCGGCTGGCTCCCGTCTGGTCGCACCTTCAGCACTGCCCCGGCCCCGGTGTAGTGGACCTTCTCGCCTTTTGGTCCGGCGTACAGGGTCCAGTAGCCCCAGTGGTCGGGCCGGGTCCAGTCGCCATAGTTCAGCAGCGGGTCACCATGATCAAGGTAAAGATCACCTTCCGGCCCCCAGGCGAGACAGTGGAAGCTGACATGGTGGTCGAGCGGAACTCCCCACAGAATGCGTTTTGGGGTCAATCCCGATCGCGCGACCCGCCCGCCGGGGACAAGATACAGGGCGTGAGATGCGAGCACGTAGAGGTCGTCGCCGCGGTATTCGAGTCCAATGATGATCGAATCCGGAGGGAACCGGTACAACTCGCGACGTGGACCAAATCCACCCTTCCCGTCCGACTCGAAGACAAACACCGCCTCCCGACCACCGACGAACAGGTTCCCGGCCCCGTCCATTTTCACCGCCATATACGCATCGTCCACGGATCGATCGATCAGGGTGGCTTTCCATTTCGGATCGGTCGGAATGAGCTGCGGACCAGGGGGCGGAGACACATGTGCAGGAGTCGTCACCGCCACCGCACGGGCGGGGTTCTTCTGCTTCGAGAGATCCTCAGCCGGTTTGTCCCGACCGGCGAACACCCACAACCCGAGGGTTGCCTCATCGACGGTGAATTCCTTCGTCCCCGGCACCACCAACCCCTTCGAGATCCGCACCCGGTCCAGGTCGCCATCGCACCTGAGCCCACCCTCGACCAGTCGGGCGAACCCGAGTCCGCCAGGTGGGTCAGTCGTGATTGCGCGGATAACCTTCTCGTCAGCGGCCAGCTTCCCATCGACAAACAGCCGGACATGACCGGGCTCGGCCTGCATCGCAACCGTGTGCCATTGCTTGTCGCAGACATCGATCGTGGTGCGGATGTGGTCAGGCTTCATCCCGGGGCTGTAAAGCGTCAGGCAACCGGTCCCGGGCCAGGTGAAGAGTTCCCAGTGGGCGGCCGAGGACTTCGGACCCGAAGCGACGAGGATATTGAACCCGCCCTTCCCATTCACCCGCGCCCGGCACTCAACGGTGTGGGGCAGGGTGCGGTATTCTGGTTTCCCATCGGCCAGCCAGCCTGTCGTGGAGGCCGCTGGTGCAGCGGACATCGTCCGCGGCTTGGGCTTCGCAGCGGCTGGCTTCCCATCCAGTTGCGGGAGAAGCCAGTCGAGCCCATCCAGGTTGTCCTTGAGCCGCTCCTCGGCGTCGTCCTGAGTGTGCCCAAGAATGCCGATCGGGCCACGGTAGCCGCTATCGGCAATGGTCTTCAAAAGCCGCAGGTCGAGATCGCCTTGCCCCAGCGGCAGAATCTTCTCCCCACCTTTTACCATTCCGTTCAAGTTCACGGCGAGGAGATGCGGCTTCATCTTCACGAGCAGTTCCGGGAACCGATCGAGGTGGTCATGCCCGTGGTGCAGGTTGTAGACGATCCCGATGTTCTTCCGCTTGAGATACTCGATCACCGCAATCTGGTTCTCGGGTTCTCCGAACCACCCGCCGTGGTTGTACAACCCGACCGTGCAGCCGAGCGTGTCGGCCTCCTCGGCGATTGGCCGCAGCGTCCTGGCGGCCGCCTCCACCTTCTCCTTTGTGGTTGTCCCGCCGGGATCGCCCATCGTGACCCAGAGCTGCGTTTTGAGCCTGTGTTTCTTGAGAACAGCGAGGAGTTTTTGCGAGTCCGGGCCAAGGTTGGCGGGGAACCAGACAGCCGAGAGCTCGACTCCGTTGGCTTTGAGGGCGACGACCTCCCGATCGAACGTCGGCAAGTGTTCCGCACGCCAGTCATAGGCGTAGTGAGTGAACCCAAGCCTCTTCAGCATCGCGGCCCGATCCTCCGGGCTCCGATTTTTGGAGTCGAAAGGGACGATGCACCAGGCAACGAGATTCTTGCGAGCGAACAGCGGCGAGACTTCCAGACCGGGCGGGTCGGCTGCCCATCCCCAGTTCGAAAGCCCCGAAGCGAGGAGGAAAAGAACGACTCGGGCAGCGGGCCGGGATCGAGGCATCGGGGCGGCTCCGGGAGGACCGGCGAGGGAGTGAGGGTATTCTAACGCGACAGCGGCAAGCTGTGGTGTCAGGGAAACTGTCGGGGGAAAATTGCCGAGACCGAAAAAGATTGACGAGGACAACGAGTACAACAACAACCCACTCCAAAAGTGGATGTCAGAAAACCAACTTGGCTATGAAATTGAGATCGGAATAAAACCAGAACTCGCCAACGAGCTGGATGTGTTAGCGACGGGCTGCCCGGTGCCGGCTCGCCTGCTCTGGGTACCGACTCGTGCAATGGGGGGGTCTAATGCCACCCGTTCCGGACCCTGCTCGCTGTGCTCCTCGTCGCGCTCCACACAGGCTTCGCGGAGGCGGGTATCTCTCATCGGAACCGGTGAAGCAGGAAGGTCAGGAAGACGAATCACGACGCAGTGGGGCCTTATCGCCCCAAGGTCACACAGCATTGTCAGGAAAGCGTGTTGTGAACCACGCTCATACAGGCAGTTGGTGAGAGGAAATCTCCCGGTGGGATCGGGTGCCACGGGCGGCTTGTCCGCCCGTGAAGGCGTTGCACGGGCGGAAGCGCCGCCCGTGGCAGCCGAGCCCCGGGCAAGCCGCCCGTGGCAGC
>PLDW01000271.1 GCA_003136315.1 Gemmataceae bacterium
ATCGTCTTTCCGTAGATGCGACCCTCAGCGGGTTTCTGTCTGAGGGCGACGATTTCTTGCTGGCTCCAGTCACTTTCCTCCAATGCACCACAAGTGCTTCTCGCTGCGGATAAAGATCTCGCCGTCGGAGAACGCGGGCGAAGCGTACACCTTCTCGCCAAGGGGGTTCTTGGCGAGGATCTCCAGATCCCTGTCGGCTTTCACCACAAACGTCATTCCATCATCGTTGGTGAAGTAGACCCGACCGTCAGCCGCGACTGCCGAGGCATGAGACCCCGCCCGACCACCCAGCCGTTCCTTCCAGTATTGTTTCCCAGTCTTCACATCCCAGCAACTGGCGAACCCTTCCTTGTCATCCACCAGGAACAGCTTCCCGGCGTGGGCCACGGGGCTTGGCACATACCCGCCATCGTTCTTCTTCGACCACAATATGTGTGTCTTGGTGACGTTCCCGGTCCCGGAGGGGTCGATCGCCATCACCCAGTGGTCCGGGAACCCGGCGGTCAGCATCAGCACACCATCGTACAGGACCATGCTCGAAACGAACTGCTCGGTCGGGCCATCGATCACCCAGATCTGCTTGCCCGTTGCTGGGTCGTAGCTGGCTACGGATTTGCTGCCGGTCAGGACGAGTTGTTTCTTCCCGGCCGCCTCGACCACCACCGGCGGGCAGTATGAGCGGGTCCGGTTCGGGCGGTCGGCCCGCCATTTCTCTTCCCCGGTCAACTTGTCAAGAGCGACGATATAGGCTTTCGCATCCTGATCGCCGTTCAGAATGACGTTGTCCTGGTAAAGGATTGGGGCGACTCCGAACCCGTGGACCGAGTGGAACTCGCCCGGGGTCTTCTCCCACACCTTGTTCCCCGCATAATCGTAGCAGAACACCCGCATGGAGGGCTTGTCGAGGAAGCTGACGTACACTCGCTCGCCGTCGGCCGCGGGGGTCGAACTCGCCCAGCTATTCTCACCATGTTTCTTCTCCAGATCGGAAACGAGGACGACCCGCTCCCACAACTCCTTCCCGGTGACCCGGTCCACACAGTGGAGCACCCGTTTCTTCTCGGGCTCGATGCACGATGTGAAAAACACCTTCCCCTTGCTCACGATCGGCGAGGAGTGTCCGCTTCCCCGGATCGGGAGCTTCCACCGGACATTCTGGGTGCTGGTCCAGGTGAGTGGAAAGCCCGTATCCGTGACGGTTCCGTCAGACCGTGGACCTCGCCACCCGGGCCAGTCCTCGGCAGTAGAAACGCCCGCAGCAAGGGCGAGCCCGAATGCGGCAGCGAAGAGGGGTCGGCAGGACATGAAATGATCTCCGGCGGCAGGAAGGAAGGCAGGCAGTGGCGGGAACTACTATTCAAGCACACGAGGGGCCGAGTGGGAACGGCTTTCTTGCCCAGAAGCCGCCCCTATTGTACATTCGGTCGGTCGCCCCCCACCCACCGACCCCGCTGCCATGACACTGCTTTCCCGTCGCACATTCCTCGCGTCCTCTGCTGCCGGAGTCTCAGCCGGATTTACTGCACCGGCTGCCGAGCCGGATTCCCTCCGCACCCGGCCACCGAAACGCACCAAACCACCGACCAAGACGGTCGCGGTTGTGTCCACGGTTTACTGGTATCTGTCGCACGCCTACCACATCGCGGGCCGGTTCCTGGATGGATACATGGTTGACGACGAACACCACTTCCCCGAATTCGGGATCGGTAGCGTCTATGTCGAGCAGCCCAGGAACGATCTGAGCCGCGATCTGGCCAAGGAACACGGGTTCCGCATCGCCCCGACCATCGAAGATGCCCTCACCCTCGGCACCGGGAAACTCGCGGTCGATGGAGTTCTTCTCATCGGGGAACATGGCGACTACCCCTACAACGCCAGGGGGCAGAAGCTGTATCCGCGGCACGATTACTTCCGGAAGATCGTGGGGGTGTTCGAGAAATCCGGCCGGTCGGTCCCTGTCTTCTGCGACAAGCACCTCAGTTACGACCGACTGAAGGCGGCGGACATGGTCTCGACGGCAAAGACAATGGGCTTCCCGCTGATGGCTGGATCGAGTCTGCCCGTGACGTGGCGACGGCCGGAACTGGAACTCCCACTCGGTGTGAAGCTCAAAGAGGCCGTACTCGCCTCCCGCGGGGAACTGGAAATCTACGGCATCCACGCTCTGGAAGCCCTTCAGTGCATGGCCGAGCGACGATTCACGAACACCGAGGCGAAGCCTCCCGAACAAGGTGTGAAGGCGGTCCGGTGCCTTCAGGGCGAGGCCGTGTGGAGAGCTGGGGACGAGGGCCTGTGGTCGTGGGAGTTACTGGAACACGCGGTCGGCCGCAGCCCGTCCCGGAATGCTGGTGACATCCGGGCAAACTGTCGACGGTTTCAGCGACCCGGCACCTGGGGGAACTTCGTTCCTGGACCGATTGCATTCCACATCGAATATCGGGACGGCTTCCGGGCGACCGTGTTGCAACTCGATGGGCACCTCGCCGACGAGACGTTCGCGGCCCGAATTGAGGGCATGGCGAAACCCGTCTCGACTCTCTTCTGGCTTCCCCCACCCCCCGGCGCGGCGTTCCTGGAAGCCCTGGCCAGCCACATCGAACAGTTCCTCACCACCGGCCGACCACCCTACCCGGTCGAACGAACCCAGTTGACCGGCGCAATCCTCGATTACGCCCTCGAATCCCGGGCGACCGGGTCGAAGCGGCTAGAAACCCCCGATCTGGACATTCGCTACGCTCCCCCCGCCGACAGTGGATTCATGCGAGGCGAATACGTGAAGCCTGTGAAGTAACCGCGAGTTTGACGCCACGGCGGGCGGGCCGGTGCTAGAGTTGGTGGACTCGCACGTCTCACTCGTGGTGTCCGTATGCCACTGTTCATCTCATGCCCGAACTGTCGGTCGGAAGGCTCTTTGCCCGATGATGCACAGGGCGTGGTCAGGTGCCCGAACTGCGGGCAGAGTTTCCCCGTTCCGGCCGCTGGACCGACAGGACCGGACAGCGGAAACGGATTCTCGGTCTGGGTCGGGCCAGACCCACCCCCCCCAACCGCCACCCCGAATCTCGCGCCCGACGCGAATCCGCTCCCCACCGGCCCGGACGGGGTTCCGATCCCGATTACCGCCGAGAACGCTGCGGCCCACCTGTACTGGCTTCAGGAAGAGGTCAGGCGATTCAATGGGTTCGTGGCCAGGCAACTGGAAAACCTTCGGCAACAACGAGCGCAGATCGCTGCGATCGAATCCCAGTCCGCCGCCACCTTCGCGACGCGATACATGGAGCTAAACCGAGGTCTCGCCGACCTCGCTGCGCGATCTGAGGCACTGGACCGCCGTGAAGCCGAACTCGCGGAAGAGCGGGCCGCGCTGGGCCGACGGGCCGATGAAGTCCAACGGATGGAACGAGCCGTCCAGGTACGGTTAGAGGAGATCGACGAGCTGGAACAAACCCTCCGCGGCGAATTGGAGGAGCGGGAAGCCGAAACGATGCGACAGCGTCAGGCAATCGACGAATCCCTTCGCGAACTGCGCGCACGAATACCCGTGCCGTCCGAACCCGCCAGCTTACTCGGCTCCTGGCACTGTGGATGAGCAGCACTGGACGGCACACTTCCTCAGACAAGAACCCGCTGACCTGTCGCATCTACAGGAAGACGATTGGACGTATATATGGGAGGGCGAGGCTCCTGCCGAGCTGGACCANNGGAGCCTCGCCCTCCCATTAGACCGATGTTTGCCCCGGGAATGAGACAGCCTCAGCGGCTTCCTGTATGGGGAGGGGGAAGAGCCACTCGGTCACCATTCGGCGAATCCGAACAAGTCCGCTTGACCGGAAATTCGACTGGAGTTATAGGCCCCCCTGCTTTCTCACACACTCTCTTACGCGGGGGCTCGTGGCCCTGTGCGACTGGTCCACCCGACACAAGCGGGGCGGACCGGCGCTCGGCCGGACGTCGGGGGATGTTCGAGGGGCCGCGCGACAGGGTCTTCGAAGCGGAGGGGAAGGAGGCCATGGTGTTCCAGGCAAAGAAGTGGGGCTGGAAGCGGATCGCGGTCCGGCTGCTGCTGGTTCCAGTGTTGGCCGGGGGGTCGGCAGGCACTGTCCAGGCACAGATGCAGACGACCACGGGGGGAGCGACAACCCAAACGCAGATGGCCGGGAAGGGGATGAACGCCCCTGTCGACCCAAAAGCGTTGCTCAAAGCGGGCCGTAAGGCCCTGGCCGAGGATCGATTCAACGAGGCCCGAGACCTCGCCCAGCGGGCGGAGTCGAGCAATCCCACGGGCAAATGGGGGCTGTTTGACGACACCCCAAATTCTCTGCGGCAGGACATTGACACCGCCCAGGCCAAGGCGAAGAAGGCCCAAGCTGAGCAATTAACCAAGAAAGCCAAAGAGCTCTTCGCCAAACCGACCCGGAGTGACGCGGAGCGGGCTGCAAACCTGGCCAACGCGCTCCAGATGGCCAAGCGAGCGGACCATCTCCACGGGCCGTACTCAGTCTGGGACTTCGGCGATAGGCCGGACAAGTTGGCCAAGGAGATCGAGGCCGCCCGGTCCAAATTGCCGCCCGTCCCGATGCCCCCTACCGGGAGCAATACGGCCATTCGTAACCCGGCGTCTGTCGGGGGGCAGAACCCTGGCGTCCGAACGGCTGTCGGGGCAAATTCGCTGGACGGAACCAGCGGAGTTGTCTCTGGGGCAGGCCCAGGGATGCCCGGCGGAGCGATTCCCGTCTCCAGCGCTCGGCAGACTGGACCCGTCGCCCCGGGGGCGATGCCCCCAAGCGTGATGGCGGCCGCGTCCGCAACTCCGGTCGCGCCCACGGCCCCGGCCACAGTGGACCCGAAGAAGACCGCTGCTCTGAAGCTCATGGCGGAAGGCAGGCAGTTGGCGGACCGTGGCGATTTCCCCGGAGCCCGCGCCAAGTACCTGGAGGCGGCGAAGATCGGGGCCATGTTCAGCGAGCGGGAATACAGCCCGGGGTTCGCCCTCCAGGAGCTGAACACTCGTGGGGCCGCCGCGATCGACCGACTGGTGAAGGAATCCCAGACCCAGATGGGCCAGCGAGACTACGCCCGAGCCGAGGCAGCGCTGAACGCGGCGTCGGAGATCGCCGCTTCGCTGAGTTTGTTCCCACGTCCGATCGAGGAGGCCAAGACGGCTCTGCGGATGGCGTCCGGTGGAAAGAACGGCGGGGTGCCACCCGGCGGGCTTGCCCCAGCCGGAGGGCCGGAGACACTCGTCTCGGTGTCCAGTCGCCCAGCCGCACCGAGTGGCCTGCCTGGAGTCGGGGTGATCGCATCGCCCACCCTCCCAACGGCTCCGAGTGGCCCAACTGGGATTGCGGTCTCCTCGCCAACTGCACCAGCCATGCCCGTCGCGCAGGCCGGTAGCTCGGCGACTGGTCGCCAACTGTTCGACCAGGCGACAGCAGCGTACAGCGCAGGTGATTTTGAGACGGCCAAGCGACTGGCAATGCAGGCCCACAACAGCGGCGGCCTCCAGATCGAATCGCAAGCTTTGCTCAACCAGATCGATGCTGAGGTGTTCGCATCGAAGCAGCGAACCGCAACGAAGTCGTTCGAGGCGGCTGTCGCTGCGGCTCAGAACAAGGAACACGAGCACGCCCTCCAGGTGCTCGTCCTGATCGACCCCAACTACCTCTCGGCCGAGCAGAAGGCGAAGCGGGAGGGGCTGATCACGTCCTGCAAGGTGGAACTTGACAGGGTCTCGGCCTCCCAGTCGAGCGGTGGGTTCGTCGCGGCAGCCGGGATGCAACCGCCGACAGGTGGAGGGCAGCTCCAACCCGGCCTGGGGATGCCTCCGGTCGGAGTGAACCCACCGGGAACCGCCCGTGTGGGGGGCGATCCGAAGGTCGACAACCCGGATAGCCTCACTGGCCAGGTCGAGGCCATGCGACGGGTGACCTTCCAGAAGCTCCGCGGCGAGGGACTGAAGGTTCAGGCCGACGCCCAGGCAGCGTTCGGCAGGGGGGAAACCGACCCGGCAATCCAGATGCTCCTCGACTACGAGAATCGGGTTCGGGCAGCGAATCTGGAGGCCGGGAGCGTGGCCATCCTGCTTCGCCCGATCGACAGCCGACTGGAGATGTTCCGGGTAATGAAGGGCCAGGCCGATGCCCTTTCCCGGGAGAAGAACGACCGGAGGGAGGCCAAGCTGCTGGTCTCGCAACGCGGGGCAGCCGACGAGCAGCGGAAGGCCGAGGTCCAGAAGCTCGTCCGGCAGTACAACGATCTGGCAAAGCAATCGAAGTTTGCCGAGGCCGAGCGGGTCGCACTCCAGGCCAAGCAACTGGAGCCGGACGACCCCGCAATCACCGGCCTTGCTCTCGTGGCCAAGATGCGTAAGCGGCAAAATGACTATCAACAGATCAAGGAGAACAAGGAGAAGATGGTTCTCGGCGGGCTCAACGATGCCGAGAAAGAAGGGCCGCTGGTCACCAACGACGACCCGGTCTCGATCCGTATCGAATCCTCGCTCCGCGCTCGTAGACGGGGGTCGCTCGACGATGTCTATCTCCACAGCCGGACGCCGGAGGAGTACCGGATCGAGACGAAGCTCGATCAGCCGATCTCGCTGGAGTTCAACCAGACTCCGCTGAGCGAGGCGGTCGAGAACATCCGGACGATGACGGGGTTGCCGATCTCCTACGACACTGCATCACTCACTGCGGCCGGGATCAGCACCGCCTTGCCGATCAGCGAGAAGCTACCCAGCATCTCGACCCGCAACGCCCTGAACCTGATCCTGGACAAGGCCGGGTTGAGCTTCGTGATCGAGTACGGCACGGTGAGGATCACGACCATCAAGATGGTCAAGGGGCGGATGTTCACCAAGGTGTTCTCGGTTGCCGATTTGGTCACGCCGGTGCCGAACTTCGCGCTTCCCGACTACGCGAACTTCGACAAGATGTTCAACCGTAACGCCCTCAACAACCCGCAGGCGGTGATCTCTGGGCTGAATGCCCCGTCCTCGGTCGGGGGGAAGAACGGGCTGGGCTTCAGCGGCCAAACCCAGCAGGCCAGTCCGGGAATCAGTGGGGGGTTCCAACTCGGCCAGGGCGGCGGCACCCTCCAGAACGAGGGGCCGACGAATCCGCTGGGGTCATCGGCCAATCTGGCGCCTGGCAACACGAAACACGAACAATTGATCCGGCTCATCACCAGCATGGTGCGACCGTTCTCGTGGGAGGCGGGTCCTGCTGGTGGGCCAGGGAAGATCGAGTACTTCGATCTCGGTTCGGCCCTGGTGGTCAACCAGACGGCGGACGTGATCCGGGAGGTTCAGGATCTGCTGGAAGCCCTCCGGCGGCTCCAGGATCTGGCGGTCTCCGTTGAAGTCCGGATTATCTCGCTCTCCGAGTCGTTCTTCGAGCGTATGGGTGTCGATTTCTCGATGAACATCAACTCCACGGGGAAGAACAATATCCAGTTCCAGCCCCAACTGACGACCGGGCAGTTTACCCCCGAGCCGTTTATCAACAGTATTCAGAATAAGGGGGTGATCACTGGCCTGACACCGGCTGGAACTTTTACTCCGGACCTGGCAGTGCCGATCCAGTCGAGCAGCTTCCAGTACGCCATCCCTGGATATGGGGGCTACCCAAACAATCCCGGGGCGAACGGTGGGGTTTCGCTGGGGCTGGCATTCCTCAACGATATCCAGGTGTATCTGTTCATGGAGGCCGCCCAGGGCGACCGCCGGACGAACGTGATGCAGGCCCCCAAGATCACTCTGTTCAACGGGCAGACAGCCACTCTGGCGGCGAATTACTCATCGTTCGCCGTCACCAATGTGCAGGTCTACTCGGTGAATGGACAGGTTGTGTTCGTCCCACAGAACACGTTGTTGCCCTCGTCGGGTCCTATCAATCCCCTTGGTAATGGGACTCCAGCTGGGACCACACCATCGATCAACATGAGCCTCCAGGCGGTGGTTTCGGCGGACCGCCGGTTTGTCCGGATCAATATCCCGATCACCCTCGGTGTTGAGACCGGGACAACCATCCCGCTCTTCCCGGTGACGACGTTTATCATCCCGGTGTTCGAGGGTGGCTCTCAGGGGGTTCCGGTCCCGTTCACCCAGTTCCTCCAACAACCATCCTTCACCACCCTGAACATTTCGACCACCGTGGTCTGTCCAGACGGTGGGACGGTCCTGCTCGGCGGAGTGAAGCAACTTGCGGAGAGCCGTAACGAGTTCGGCCCTCCATTCCTGAGCAAGATCCCGTACCTGGATCGACTGTTCAAGAACGTCGGGATCGGGCGGGACACCAGCCACATCATGATCATGATCACGCCACGGATCATCATCAACGCAGAGGAGGAGATCATCCAGACCGAGGGGAGCGGCCCGCTCGGCACGCGACCGGGGGGACCGTAAGACGCGACAGTGTCTGATCGCTGAGTCCAGGGCACTCCGCGTGACGAACCAACAACGCCCCCGGGTTGATCCCGGGGGCGTTCGCGTTGGTTGGACATGAGCTGGTGGCAGCGGGCTGAATACAGGAACCCGCTGAGGGTGTCGCATCCCAGGCGGAAAAGTAGGTCACTCGCTCCGCGAGTGACCGTTTCTGGAGCGCATTGTCAGTCGGCAATCGTGCAGGG